>JAEUJO010000011.1 GCA_016794615.1 Pseudonocardia sp.
GGATGCCGCGGCTCATGGCGCACACGCTGTCGACGCCGGATGGGAATTCCCTGTGTGTCCGCCCATGATCGGCTGTGCCCCGGCCACCGGTGCCGTCCCGCGCGACGACCGGTGCCGTCACCCCACCTGTGGACCACCGCCTCGCTCCGCAGCGGCGTCGGTCTACAGGACACGCTTCGGCCACCCCACCTGTGGACCACCGCCTCGCTCCGCAGCGGCGTCGGTCTACAGGACACGCTTCGGCCACTCCACCTGCGGACCACCGCCCTGCTCCGCTGCCGAGTTCCGGTCGTCCGGGGGCAGCTCGGGTGGCCGGCGCGGTGCGCCGACCTGTTCGCGTGGCCCGACGTGCGCCTCGAGCCAGTCGGCCAGCGGTCGCGCGGCCCGCCAGGCCGCCGCGACCCGCCGGCGCGGCTCCTCCGTGCTCAGCCACTCACCCGCAGGCCACGCGCGGTCCACGTGCAGACCTCGCCACCGGAGCAACGGCAGCCGCGGGTGGTCCGCCGGGCAGCCGCGAGGTCCCCGCACCAGTGCGGGCACGTCGTCGGGCACGAGATCGTCGCGACGCAGCGCGACCAGCACCTCGTCGAGCGCCTCCCCCGGCGGCCCGGCCACGGCCGCCCGGTAGCGGCGCAGCTGGCCGGCGTCGAACACTCGGTGGCCGATCTGCACCGCCAGCCCCTGGGCCGACAGCACCGCCACGTACGGCGTTCCGCCCGGTCCGGCGACGGTGAGGCCGGTGTCGGTGCGGTAGGGGTCGGCGGTCGGCTGGAAGCGCCGGTCCACGTACGGGCGAAACACCCGCGGCGGCCCGAACTCCGGTGTCAGTGCACTCGCCAGGGCCCGCGTCGGTCCGAGCACCGCGGCCCGGTAGCGGTGCGCGTTCCCCGTCCAGAACGTGCGGGTGTTGTCGTCGGCGAGTTCGGCGAGGAACGCCCTCGCCTCGGCGGGCCAGCCGCTGAAGACGCGCGGATCGGTCTCGGTCATCGGTCCCCTCCTGAGAATCGGTGGGACTCCAGACGGACCCGGCGCCTCCCCGGTTCCCCTCCGGGGGGTTGCCCACAGGTCGACGCACAGGAAGGGCACAGGAAAACCCCATCGGAAGCACAGCCGCGCGCGCGAGGCTGACTAGCATGATTCCCGTGAGCGAGTGCAGCGAGTGAGTACGGTGAGTGGGCTGGCCCCGGCGCTGCGCCGCGCGGACGGCAGCGCCGTCCGGGTCCTCGTCGTCGACGACGAACCCACGCTGTCCGAGCTGCTGGCGATGGCCCTGCGCTACGAGGGGTGGGAGGTGCGCACCGCGGCGGACGGCTCGTCCGCGGTCCGCACGGCCCGCGACTTCCGGCCCGACGCAGTGGTCCTGGACATCATGCTGCCCGACTTCGACGGATTCGAGGTGCTGCGCCGGATGCGGGGCGAGAGCCCCGAGGTGCCGGTGCTGTTTCTCACCGCGAAGGACTCCGTCGAAGACCGGGTCGCGGGCCTCACCGCCGGCGGCGACGACTACGTCACCAAACCGTTCAGCATCGAGGAGCTGGTCGCGCGGCTGCGCGGCCTGCTGCGTCGGGCCGGGATGACCGCGGCCCGCCAGGACTCCGCGCTCGTCGTCGGCGACCTCGTCCTCGACGAGGACAGCCACGAGGTGCGCCGGGCCGACATCCCCGTCGAGCTGACCGCCACCGAGTTCGAGCTGCTGCGCTTCCTCATGCGCAACCCGAAGCGGGTGCTGTCCAAGGCCCAGATCCTGGACCGGGTGTGGCACTACGACTTCGGCGGGCAGTCCAACGTCGTCGAGCTCTACATCTCCTACCTGCGCAAGAAGATCGACGCGGGCCGGGCTCCCATGATCCATACCGTGCGCGGCGCGGGCTACGTGCTCAAACCCGGTGCGGAATGAGTAGTCCGGCGTGAAGACCCCCGCCCGGCCGCACTCGCTGCGTGCGCGCCTGGTCGCGACCGTCCTGGTGCTGCTCGCGGTGACCCTGTCGGTCATCGGCGTGGCGACGACGCTGGCCCTGCGCCAGTTCCTCTACGGCCGCCTGGACCGCGAGGTGGTCGAGGCGAACGGCCGGTTCGTCGCGGCTCAGACCGGCCAGCTCCGCCCACCGGGTGGATTCCCCTACCGCATCCCGCCGTCGGACTTCCTCGGCCCGGTCCAAGGCCCGCGCACGGTCGGCGCCACGGTCCGCGAGGGTGTCGTGGTCCGCGCCGAGGTCAGCAGCCGCGGCGGAGGGTCGTCGGCCCTGCCGGACGTGGACGACGCCGCCCTCGTCGCGGTACCGGTCGGCGAGGGGCCCACCACCGTCGACCTGTCCATCGGCGACTACCGCATGGTGGCGACCGAGACCGCCGGCACGGTCTACATCATCGGCCAGCCCGCGGGCGGTGCCCAGGACGTGCTCGTGCGCCTCATCGTCGTCGAGGTCATCGCGATCGGGATCGCGCTGCTCGGCGGCGGGTACGCCGGCGCCGTGCTGGTGCGCCGCGAGCTGCGGCCCCTGGAGCGGGTGGCCGACACGGCGGCCACGGTCAGCGCGTTGCCCCTCGACCGCGGCGAGGTCGAGCTGGCCGAGCGGGTCCGCGACGTCGACCCGCGCACCGAGGTCGGGCAGGTCGCGAGCGCGTTGAACAAGATGCTGGACAACGTCGGCGGCGCGCTGGAGGCACGCCAGGACAGCGAGATGCGGTTGCGCCAGTTCATCGCCGACGCCAGCCACGAGCTCCGCACCCCGCTCGCCGCCATCCGCGGCTACGCGGAGCTGACCCGCCGGGCCCCGCTCGCGCCCGAGACCGAGTACTCGATCGCCCGGATCTCGTCGCAGGCCGAGCGGATGACAACGCTGGTCGAAGACCTGCTGCTGCTCGCGCGCCTGGATGCGGGGCGACCGCTGGAACGTGGCGCCGTCGACCTGACGCGGCTGGTGCTCGACGGGGTCAACGACGCCTACGCCGCCGGGATGGACCACCGCTGGCAGCTCGACCTGCCCGACGAGCCGGTGATCGTCCCCGGCGACGCTCCGCGGTTGACCCAGGTGCTGACCAACCTGCTTGCGAACGCCCGCACGCACACGCCTGCGGGCACGACGGTGACCGTCGGCCTGGCCCGCGACGGCGGAGCCCTGCTCACCGTCACCGACGACGGCCCGGGGATCGCCCCGGACCTGCTGCCGCACGTGTTCGAGCGGTTCGCCCGCGGATCCGTGGGGCGCTCCCGGCACACCGGCAGCACGGGGCTGGGCCTGTCGATCGTCGACGCCGTCGTGGCCGCCCACGGCGGGACGGTGACCGTGCAGAGCCGGCCCGGGCGCACGGAGTTCGCGGTGCGCCTGCCGCCGGAGGGTGCGCTGCCGCCGCGAGGGGGGACCTCCCGCAACGCCCCGGCCCGCGGCGCGACGGATGGGGCAGAGGCGACGCCGGTCCGCCCCTCCGACGGGGGCGCACCGCGCGTGGGGCGGGACGGGCCGGACCCCGCGGCCGCCACCTCGGCCACGGGACCGCCCGCCCGGCACGCCCGCTGAGCGAGGCCACCGAAGCCGGACGGCCCGCGAGCGTCGCGCACGTGCTGGGCGACCGCCGCGGTGCGGCTCGCCGGCGGGCACGAGCGATGTAGCGAAAGCGGCGTTGGGTGCACTCAACGCACCGAAAGCCGCTTTCGCTACATCCGGGCGCCGCCTGGAAACCCACGATCACAGCTGGCGCACAGGTCCCCCACCGGGACGGCACAGGCGCCGCCAGGAGCGTCGGCAGCGTGACCACGACCGTGCCCACGCTCCCCGCCCGACCCGAGGCCGCGCAGCCCTCACCTCCCGGCTCGCACACGCCCCGCTGGCCCCGCGTCGCGCTGACCGCGCTGCTCGCGGCCACCGCCCTCCTCTACATCTGGGGCCTGTCGCGCTCCGGGTGGGCCAACGCCTTCTACTCGGCCGCGGCGCAGGCCGGTGGGGAGAGCTGGAAGGCGTGGTTCTTCGGCTCGTCCGACGCCGCGAACGCGATCACCGTCGACAAGACGCCCGCGGCGCTGTGGGTCACCGGGCTGTCGGTGCGGATCTTCGGGCTGAGCAGCTGGAGCATCCTCGTCCCGCAGGCGCTCATGGGCGTCGCGTCCGTCGGGCTGCTGTACGCGGCGGTCAAGCGGGTCGCCGGGTCGGGTGCCGGACTGATCGCTGGCGCGGCGCTGGCCCTGACCCCGGTCGCAGTCCTGATCTTCCGGTTCAACAACTCGGACGCCCTGCTCGTCCTCGTGCTGATCGGCGCGGCGTACGCGACGCAGCGAGCGGTCGAGAAGGGTGCCCCCCGGTGGCTGGTGCTGGCCGGGTTGCTGGTCGGCGTCGGCTTCCTCGCGAAGATGCTCCAGGCCTTCCTCGTGCTGCCGGCGCTGACGGCGGTGTGGCTGCTCGCCGCGCCCGTCGGCTGGTGGCCGCGGATCCGGGGTCTGCTGCTCGCGGGCGTCGCGATGCTGGTCAGCGCGGGCTGGTGGGTGCTCGCCGTGGAGCTGTGGCCCGCCGACTCGCGCCCCTACATCGGCGGCTCGCAGACCAACAGCGTGCTGGAGCTCGCCTTCGGCTACAACGGCTTCGGCCGGCTGACCGGCGACGAGACCGGCAGCGTCGGCGGCAGCCCCGGCGGCGGCTGGGGCCAGACGGGCATCACGCGGCTGTTCGGCTCCGAGATGGGCGCAGGCGCCTCATGGTTACTGCCTGCCGCTCTCGTGCTGCTCGGGGTGATGCTGTGGCGCACCCGCAGGGCTCCCCGGACGAACGCGCTGCGCGCCGCCACGCTGCTCTGGGGCGGCTGGCTGCTGGTCACCGGGCTGGTGTTCAGCTACATGGCCGGGATCATCCACCCCTACTACACGGTGGCGATCGCGCCGGCGGTCGCGGCACTGGTCGGCATCGGGGTGGCGCAGCTGTGGCGCGACCGCGCCGCGGCGACGTCGCGGGGGACGCTGGCCGCGGTGCTCGCGCTGACGGTCGGCTGGGCCTGGTACCTGCTGGCGCAGACGACCTGGCAGCCGTGGCTGACCTGGGCCGTGCCGCTCGTCGGGCTGGCCGGCGTTGCGGGGCTCGTGGGCGTGCACCGCATGCCGCGAGCGGCGGTCGTCGCCGTCGCGACGATCGCGCTGGTGGGCGGCGCGGGCGGGTCGACCGCGTACGCGCTGGCCACCGCCGCCACCCCGCAGGCCGGCGCGATCCCGTCGGCGGGCCCGGCGGGCGCGGGTCGCATGGGCGGCCCGGGTGCGATGCGCGGTGCCAACCGACCGGCGGGCGGGTTCGGGGGCACGCATCCCCCCGCAGGCTTCGGCGGCACCCGGACGGGGGCCGGCGCGCTCGGCCCCGGCGGCGCGGGCGGCCCCGGCGGCGCGGGCGGCGCGGGCGGCGCGGGCGGCATCCTCGGCTCCCCGACACCCAGCGCCGAGCTCACGGCACTCCTGGAGCAGGACGCCGGCTCCTACACCTGGGTCGCCGCCGCCATCGGCTCCAACAACGCCGCGGGCTACCAGCTCGCCACCGGGAAACCGGTGATGGCCGTCGGTGGGTTCAACGGCACCGACCCGGCACCGACGCTCGCGCAGTTCCAGGCCCTCGTCGCCGCCGGCAAGATCCACTACTTCGTCGGCGGCGGAACCGCCATGGGCCGCCGCGTCGCGTCCACCGACACCGGTGGCAGCGACGACGCCACCCAGATCCTCCGGTGGGTCCAGGAGAACTTCGCGGCCACGACCGTCGGCGGCACCACCGTCCACGACCTCTCCGGAACCGGAGCCGGAGCCGGAGCCGGCTCGTGACCGACGTCGCCGCATTCCGGAGCAACCATGCCGAACCCGCGGCCGGACACACAGTCGACGCACAGGTTCGCCACAACGACCGGACAGCACCGCCGACCACCCTCGACGACATGAGCATCGAGGTCGTGGAACCCGACCGGCACCCCGCGCAGCCCCCCGCCGCCACCGGCCGCGTCGTGCTCGACGTCGTCGTCCCCGTCTACAACGAGGAGACCGACCTCGAACCGTCGGTGCGGCGGCTCGACGCCCACCTGGCCGCGCACTTCCCCTACAGCTATCGGATCACGATCGCCGACAACGCCAGCACCGACGCCACCCCGTCGATCGCCCGGACACTGGTCGGCAAGATCGCGTCGGTCACGTCCGTGCGGCTGGAGGAGAAGGGCCGCGGCCGGGCGCTGCGCGCGGTGTGGGGCACCTCGGACGCCGCGGTGCTCGCCTACTGCGACGTCGACCTGTCGACGGATCTGGCCGCGCTGCTCCCCCTGGTCGCCCCGCTGATCTCGGGCCACTCCGACCTCGCGATCGGCACCCGGCTGGGCCGGGGGTCGCGGGTCGTCCGCGGCCCGAAGCGGGAGTTCATCTCCCGCTGCTACAACCTGCTGCTGCGCGGCACCCTGCAGACGACCTTCTCCGACGCCCAGTGCGGCTTCAAGGCCATCCGCGCCGACGTCGCCCGTCGGCTGCTGCCGCTCGTCGAGGACACCGGCTGGTTCTTCGACACCGAGATCCTGGTGCTCGCCGAGCGCGCGGGCCTGCGGATCCATGAGGTGCCCGTCGACTGGGTGGACGACCCCGACTCCCGCGTGGACATCGTCGCGACGGCGCTGGCCGACCTGCACGGCATCTGGCGGGTCGGCCGCGCTCTGTCCTCGGGGGCGCTGCCCGTCGCCGAGCTGCGCGCGCAGCTCGGCCGGGCGCCGCTCGCGCCGGACGTGCCCGGGGTGCCGACGGCCATGCCGCGCCAGCTGGTCCGGTTCGCCGCGATCGGCGTGGCGAGCACCGTCGCGCACCTGCTGCTGTTCCTGCTCTTCCGCGGCATGATGGGCGCGATCGCAGCGAACGTCGTCGCGCTGCTGCTCGCCAGCATCGCGAACACGGCCGCGAACCGGCGGCTCACCTTCGGCGTGCGCGGCCGCGACGGCGCCGCCCGCCACCAGATCCAGGGCCTGATCATCTTCGGGCTCGGGCTGGGCCTGACGACGGGCGCGCTCGCCCTGCTCGGCCACCTGGCGCCGGCCGCGAGCCAGGCCGTCGAGCTGGGTGTCATCGTCGCCGCCAACGCCGCCGCCACGGTGCTGCGCTTCGTTCTCTTCCGCGCCTGGGTGTTCCGCCCGCGCACCCCACTCGTCTCGTCGGTCCCTCTGACCTCGGAGAACTCTGCATGACCGCCACCTTGAACGCGTCGGAGCCCGATCCTGCCGCGCCCACACCCGTTCCCGTCGCGGCCGCTCCCCGCCGGCCGCGGTGGGAGTTCCCCGCACTCGCCGCCCTGCTGCTCGGCACCGCGGTGCTCTACCTCTGGAACCTGTCCGCCTCGGGCTTCGGCAACACCTTCTACGCCGCGGCCGTCCAGTCCGGGACGCAGAACTGGACGGCGTTCTTCTTCGGCTCGCTCGACTCCGCCAACGCGATCACCGTCGACAAGCCGCCCGCCTCGCTGTGGGTCATGGCACTGTCGGGGCGGATCTTCGGCTTCTCGTCGTGGAGCATGCTCGCCCCGCAGGCCCTGATGGCCGTCGGGGCCGTCGCGCTCCTGTGGGCGACGGTCCGGCGGGTCGCCGGCCCCGGGGCGGGTCTGCTCGCCGGCGCCGTCCTCGCGCTGACGCCGGTCGCGGTGATGATGTTCAGGTTCAACAACCCGGACGCGCTGCTGGTGCTGCTCATGGTCGCCGCCGCCTGGGCGACCACGCACGCCGTCGAGAAGGCGAGCACCCGCTGGCTGCTGCTGGCGGGGGTGTTCCTCGGCTTCGGCTTCCTCACCAAGATGCTCCAGGCCTTCCTGGTCGTCCCCGGTCTGGCGGCGGCCTACCTGTGGGCGGCGCCGACGACGGTCTGGCGCCGGATCCGGCAACTGCTCGCCGCGGGCGTCGCGATCGTCGTGTCGGCGGGCTGGTGGCTGCTGGCCGTCGCGCTCTGGCCGGTCGACGCGCGGCCCTACATCGGTGGATCGACGAACAACAGCCCGCTGGAGCTGGCGTTCGGCTACAACGGGCTCGGGCGGATCTTCGGTGGCGAGGGCAACGGCGGGATGCGCCGGGGCGCGGAGATGGCCGGTGGGTTCCCCCGCGGCGCGGGGGCCGCCGCCGGTGGGATGCCGCCCGGTGGGATGCCGCCCGGTGGGATGCCGCCCGGTGGGATGCCCGGCGGGATGGGCGGCTTCGGCGGTCAGGCCGGGCTCACCCGGCTGTTCAACACCGAGATCGGCGGCCAGATCTCGTGGCTGCTGCCCGCCGCCCTGATCCTGCTGGTCGCCGGGCTGTGGTTCACCCGCCGCGCGCCGCGGGAGGACAGGGTGCGCGCCGCACTGCTTCTGTGGGGCGGCTGGACCCTGGTCAGCGCGCTGGTGTTCGCGCTGATGGAGGGGACGTTCCACGCCTACTACACCGTCGCGCTGGCGCCCGGCATCGCCGCGCTGGTGGCCGTCGGCGGCCGCGAGGCGTGGCAGGCCCGCGAGACCTGGACCGGCCGCGGTGTCCTGGCCGGAACCACCGCGGTCACCGCCGTCTGGGCCTGGGTGCTGCTCGGTCGCTCGACGACGTTCCTGCCCTGGCTGCGCTGGGTCGTGCTCGCCGCAGGCGTCGTCGCCGTGGCCGGGCTGCTGGTCCCGGCCGGCTGGCGGGCGCGGGTGGCCACGGTCGTCGCCGGGGCGGCGCTGGTCGCCGGGCTGGCGGGCCCGACGGCGTACGCGGTGCAGACCGCCGTGACCCCGCACCAGGGCGGCATCCCGACGGCGGGCCCGAGCACCGGCGTCGGTACCGGCCCGGGCGGTCGGATGCGCGGGCGCGTCGACGGCGCACAGCGGGACGGTGCCACCGCCCGCGGTGCGGCGGGTCAGCAGAACGGTGTCCCGGGCGGTCCCGGCGGGTTCGGCATGGGCGGCCCCGGTGGCGAGCAGGTCGACGCGCGGCTCGCGGGCATGCTGACCTCAGCAGGCACCCGCTGGGCCGCGGCGACCATGGGCTCCCAGGGCGCCGCGAACCTGGAGCTGCGGACCGGGACCGCAGTCATGGCGATCGGCGGCTTCATCGGCAGCGACCCGTCGCCCACTCTGGCGCAGTTCCAGGCCGACGTCGCGAACGGGGATATCCACTACTTCATCGCGGGCGGCATGGACGGTGGCCGGGGCCGGGGCAACAGCGAGATCAGCCAGTGGGTGCAGCAGCACTTCACGGCGCAGACAGTGGGCAACCAGACGGTCTACGACCTCACCCAGCCGGTGAGCTGACCGCCCGCCCGGGTGCTCACGCAGCTCGTTTGAGCACCCGGGCGGCGCCCGCCGCCGCCGTGGTGGCGAGGATCCAGCCGGCGACGACCAGACCGCTGCTGATCCACTGCGAGGCGCCCGTGAGGCGCCAGTAGCCCTCCTGGCCGAGGTTGACGATCGGCAGCAGGCTGTCGGCGGCGAAGATCCAGGCGTTGAACACGGGATGCTGCCCGTCGTCGACCGGCGCGGGGATGTGGACGGCGAACCAGGCCGTCCCCAGGAGCCAGGCCAGCAGCAGCCAGCACACGGCGAGCCACGGCTGGTATCCGAAGCCGACGGTCCACCGCTGCAGCCAGCCCCAGGACCGTCCGGCCGGCCCGGCCTCGGCGTAGCGGCGGCACTGCCGGGCGATCAGCACCCGCTCGGCCTTCTCGTCGTGCCCGGCCCGCCGGTAGGCCGCCGCGAGCTGGTCGTAAGGCCCCGGCGCGTAGTCGGGCACGGCCCGCTCGAGCCGCGCCAGCCGCTCGCGCAGGTCCGCCCCGGCGTCGTTCATGAGCTGGTAGTCGAAGCCGTCGATGAGGAACCCGCCTTCGGCGTCCCACAGAAGCGGGGAGTCGCGGAAGGACGCCACCCGCGCCTGCGTCAGCCGGACCACCCCGCCGGGCGCGACGGCGGGCTCGACGACGAGGTCGGTGGTGGCGAGGCCGTAGGCGTTGAGCGCGTACAGGGATGTCGCGGGCGTCGTGCCCAACCGCGCGTCGACGAACTGGGCCGACTTCAGCGCCTCCATGGCCCGGACGCGCACCCCGCCGGCCGCGACGAATCCACCGACGCACAGCAGGTCCTTGCCGATGGTCGCCGAGCGAAGGTCCAGTGAGGGGCGCACCATGCCGTCCGGGCGCCGCCGCGGCCGGTCCAGCACGGCGCCCGTGCAGTCCAGCGTCGCGCCGACGTCGGCGTTCTGCAGCCGCAGGGTCCCCGCGCAGCGGACCCGCCGCAGGTAGAGCTCGCCCCCGACGCGCAGCCGGTCGGCGATCAGGGCGTAGCCGCCCGGGGCCGCGAGTATGACGCCGGACAGGCTCGCGGTGCCGCGGACGTGCGCGTCGATCAACCGCACCTGCCCGGAGCAGGCGAGCGCGCCCCGGCCGTTGTCGCGGCCCTCCACGTCGCCACCCACCTCGATGCCGTCGGCGAGCAGCGCGATGCCCCGGTCCGACGCGCCCTGCGGCCCGTCCAGCCGCGCTCCGGACAACCGCAGGTACCCGCCGACGGACGCGTTGGGCAAGCGAACCGTCCCGGTGGTGTGCACGCCGTCGTCGAGCTCCAGGTTCCCCTCGACCCGCACCCGGTCGGCGACGATGCACGCTGCGGCGTCAACGATCCCACCGGGCAGCACCGGCGAGCGGCTGCCCTCTGCGGCCTCCTCCTGCGGCTCGGGGAGGAAGCGGTTGGCGATCCGGGCGCCGGCGAACGTCAGGTCCCCGCCGATCCGTGCGCCGGCGAGCAGCACGCGCCCGCCTGCGGCGAACGCGAGGTCGGGACCGGCGCCGTGGCGGCCGGCCAGCAGGCTGCCGCCGACGGCGACACCGGTGAGGTCGATGGCGTCGCCGGTCGGGCTCGTGATGTCCGCGCCGGCGAGGTCGATGTTGCCGGTGATGCGTGCGCCCGGCAGCCGCAGCTCCCCGTTGCTGAGCAGTCTGCGCGCATAGCAGGTGCCCTCGACGACGACCCGGTCGGCGATCAGCGCGCGGCCGCCCACCGCCGTCAACCGACCCGCGGACAGCCGCAGGGAGCCGCCGACACGCGCGTCGGTGAGATCGATCGGGCCGCGAGCGGTGAAGCCGTCGTTGAGCAGCAGGTCCGCGAAGACGCGCAGGTTGCCCGCCCGGAGCCCCGGCACGCGGCAGCCGGTCAGTGCCAGGCCGAAGAACTCGGCCATCCGCAGGTCGGGAGCCTGCGTGAACAGGCAGTCGTGCAGCTCCACCGGCACGCGGACGTGGGCACCGACCAGCCGGAGCAACCCGTTCACCGCAGCGCGGCGCAGGCGCAGGACGGGCGCGCCCGGTGGGGGCGACGCGGTGAGCACCTCCGCGAGCAGGGCCGCGGGCAGCACGGCGCCCTGCAGGTCGAGCTCGCGGCCGGAGGCAAGCGCCTCGGCGAGCACCGCCGCCGGATCGTCCACGGCGGCCCCCTCATGGTGATCGGAGGCACTTCCTACCACGGTGCCGCCGACCGGCGGCCCACCGGTGGGTCGAGGCGGGTCAGCGAATGGTGAGGGCGCCGCAACGGGCGCAGTCGCGACCCGGGCGCAGCTGCTCCTGGCGCGACCGCTCCTGGCCGCAGCGACAGGTCACGGAGACCGGCCCGCCGCGCGGGGCGGTGCGGGCCGGGCGACCGCTTCTGACCGGCAGCGTGACCGTTCCTCGTTCACGGCGCGGCAGGACAGAGGCGGTGTAGAGCTGCATCAAGGGTTCCCGACGGGTAAGGGTGGAGTTGCGAGCCTGTGGGCCCGCACATCATTATCGTTACACGAACGCAATATGTTGCGGCAAGGTTCCGTGACGACTATTACCCGGGAAGCCGCAGCTCACCGAGTCCGCTATCACCCGCGTAGGTTAGGGAAGCCTCCGCTAATCTGCCGATATGGAAGCGGATCGGCCCACCCCCTGGTGCGCGGTACTGGCCCGCGCCCTTCACGAGCCGCTTCCCGGAACCGCCCCCGTGGCCCCGCGCTGGGTCTGCATCGAGCACCGGGGCACCTGGCCGCACGAGATCACCCAGCACCGCGACGATGCCGTACGGGCCTTCCTCGCCCGCGCCAGTGCGGCGGGCTGGCGGCCGGTGCTGGTCCGCAGGCCCGGCCGCCGGCCGTCGGACGGGCCCATCCGGATCTTCTTCACCGACACCGCTCCCCCGGCACCGCGGACGACCGTGCTCCACATCGTCGACCCCGCCGAGCTGGTGTCGATCGCGTTTCCTGCGGCCGGCGCCCCGCTGCCGGGCGAGGCGGTGACGGACCCGATGCTGCTCGTCTGCACGCACGGCCGGCGCGACCGCTGCTGCGCCGTCGACGGCCGCGCGCTCGCCCGGGCGGTGGCCGCGACCGGCGAGTCGGACGTCTGGGAGTCCACCCACCTCGGCGGCCACCGCTTCGCCCCGACGGCGCTGGTGCTGCCGACGGGCTACGTCTACGGCCGGCTCGACGCCGCGGGTGCGGTCGCGGCGCAGAAGGCGGCAGGGGTGGGCGAGGTGGAGCCGGGCATGTGCCGCGGCCGGTCGACGTGGACGCAGCCGGGGCAGGTCGCCGAGCTGGCCGTGCGTGCCGAGACGGGCCTGCGCGGGGCGGACGTGCTGCGGGTGGAGCACGCCGACGGTGACGACGTGACGGTCGCCGCGACCGACGGCCGGCGGTGGGTGGTCGACGTGAGCCCGATCTCCTGCCCGGGCAACCGCCCGATCTCCTGCGGCGCCGCGGCGCTCCCGGTCACGACCCTGCACGCCTCGCGGGTCCGCCGGGTCACGTAGTACCAGCACGTCACCCTCGCGCCCGCGCAGGACCGTGATCCATCCGAGCGCGACAGCAGCGCGGCCGGCACCGCACTCACGTCACCCTCACGCCCGCGCAGGACCGTGATCCATCCGAGCGGGGCAGCAGCGCGGCCGGCACCGCACTCACGTCACGCTCGCGCCGTCACCCGGGCACAGTGGAGCCATGCACCCCGACGTGGTGGCCGCCCCGCTACCCGAGCTGCCCCTGCGGCCGCCCGCGCACCGGGTCCATCCGCGCGCGGTCACGTGGTGGCGGCTACGGGCGGCCGCCGGGGTCCTCGTGGTGGCCGTTCCCGCGGTCGTCCTGCTGGTCCTGGTCGGTACCGCGTGGACCGTCGGGCTGCTCGCGGTCACGCTGGCCGCCGGCGCGGCCTACGTCGTCGCCGTGCCGCCATGGCTCTACCGCATCTCCCGCTGGGAGGTCACCGACCGCGCCGTCTACACCATGCACGGCTGGCTCGTCCGCGAGTGGCGGATCGCGCCGATCTCGCGCGTGCAGACCGTCGACACCCAGCGGGGGCCCCTGCAGCAGCTGCTCGGGCTCGCCGACGTCACCGTCACGACCGCGTCGGCCCGCGGTGCCGTGCGCATTCGCGGCCTCGCCGCCGACGACGCCGCGGATCTCGCCCGCGTCCTCACCGCGACCACCCAGGCCACCCCGGGTGACGCCACATGACCGACGTCCGGTGGCGGCGCCTCGACCCGCGCATGCTCGTGGTGGGGCCGCTCAAGAACCTGATGCAGCTCCTGCCGTTCCTCCTCGTCGTGCTGCTCACGGGCCGATCCGGGGATCTCAACCAGGTCTGGTTCGCCATCAGCGGTGCCGCGGTCGTCGTGCTCGCCGGTGTGCTGCGCTGGCGGACCACCCGCTACCGGATCACGGACGAGCGCGTCGAGCTGCACACCGGATGGCTGCGCCGGGAGCGGCGCTCGGTGCCCCGGGACCGGATCCGGACCGTCGACCTCACCGCCTCCCCGCTGCACCGGGTGTTCGGCCTCAGCGTCGTGCAGGTCGGATCGGCGACCGGCGGGGCCTCGACCCTGGACCGCTCCGCCCGCATGGACCTCGACGCCGTCAGCAAGACCGAGGCCGAACGCCTGCGACGGGAGCTGCTCGACCGCACGTCCGTCGCCGCCCCGCCCGTCCACCGTCCGGCGGCGGAGATCGCGCGCCTGGACTGGTCGTGGCTGCGGTTCGCCCCGCTCACGTTCTCGTCGCTGGCCGGAGCGGGTGCCGTCGCCGGAGCCGGGTTCAACCTGCTCATCGAGGCGGGAGTGGATCCGCGCGACATCGGCGTCGTCGACGACACGGCCCGGCGGGTCGCGACCGCCCCGCTCTGGGTCGGGGTCGGGCTGGCCGGGGCCGCGCTGCTCGTCGTCGCGGGGGTCGGATCGCTCCTGCTGTTCGCCGAGCGCTGGTCCGGCTACCGGCTCACCCGGGAGCCGGACGGCTCGCTGCGGGTGCGGCACGGCCTGTTCACCACGCGATCGCTGTCGGTGTCGCACGAGCGGCTGCGGGGTGCCCAGATGAGCGAGCCGCTGCTGTTGCGGGCCGGGCGCGGCGCGCAGACCCGGGCCCTGTCCACCGGGCTGCGGGACGGCGGCAGCGGTGCGATCGCGCCGCCCGCACCGCGCGTCGAGGCCCACCGGCTCGCCGCCGCCGCCCTTCAGGCCGATCCCGCTGAGGCCACCCGTGCGGCACTGGTGCCCCACCCGCGTGCCGCGCTTCACCGGCGGCTCACCCGGGCCGTGCTGCCGACCGTGGCACTGGTGGCGGCGGTCTGGGTCGTCGACGAGCGGACCGGGCTCGCGTCCCTGCTCCTGCTCCCGGCCGCCGTGTGGCTCGCCGTCGACCGCTACCGCGGGCTCGGCCATGCGCTCACCGCGCGGCATCTCGTCACCCGGCTCGGCGGCCTGCGGCGGCGCACGGTCGCCCTGCAGCGCGACGGGGTGATCGGCTGGACGTTCCGGCAGAGCGTCGTCCAGCGGCGCGCGGGCCTGGTGACCGCGGAGGCCGTGACGGCGGCGGGCCGGGGCGGCTACGTCGTGCTCGACGTCGCGGTGAGCGACGCCGTCGCGCTCGCCGACGCCACCACCCCGGACCTGCTCAGACCGTTTCTGGCCGGTGCACGTCACGCAGGTCACGGCGAGCGGGCCGTCGTGACCGCGCAGGAGCACCGGAGCTAGTGCCGGTCATGCCGCGATCCGGAGCGGTCGACGGCGTGCGGGACGCCGGTCCTGCGTGAACACCGCCTCGTAGACGGTCTCCTCGCACCAGGCGATCGGTGTGCCGTCCGCGTCGAGCCGGGCGTGCACCGCGAGCACCGGTGCGGTCGGGTCGCCCGCGGGCCGGTCACCCAGCGCCGTCACCTGTACGGCGACGCGCCGGTGGTGCAGGGGCCGAACCGGGTCACCCGGGCCGGCGAGATCCTGCAACTCCGTACGGACCGCGGGCGTCAGCGCCGGCGAGCCCACCACGACGAGCGATCGGGCCGCCGCCACGACCAGGTCGCCGCACCGCATGAGCACCGACCGATCCTGCACGCGCGCACCGTCGTCGAGTGCCAGGGCATGGGCGACCAGCGGATCCGGACACGCGTCGTCGACCTGCCTCAGGATCTCGACGGTGAGCTCGCGACCGGTCCACAGCGCGAGCGTCTCCGACAGCGCATCGGACGCGCGGACGAAGCGGGCCAGCCGGTCGAGCTCCGACCACGTCGACGGCCGGGTCATCGCCGGCCCTCACTTGTCGTGGACATGGCATTGATTTCACTCCGCCCGACCCCGTGGCCGCATCCGTATATCTACCCATCCTGACCCTGACCGCTACCCAATCATCAGCGGGTGGCTCCCGTGATGACCGACCGTGCCGACGAGCAGGACGTAGCGCCACAGATCGTCAGCTCACCGGCGACGCCGCCGCGTGCTCGTCGCCGTCCCGAAGATCCCGCGGGTGACCTCGTGCGCGAGCTGCGTCCCCATCGACCGCATGAACGATCGCACCATGGGCGATTCGAACGCCTTCTCCAGGAAGCCCGGCTCCTCCCGCTGCCGGCGCGGCTCGGGCTCCGGCTCGTGGGCCGGCGGGGGCACGTCCTGCGGCGCGGGGGCGGGCGCCGGCTCCGCGATCCGCGCCGTCAGCAGCTCGTACGCCGACTCGCGGTCCACCGTCGTCCCGTACTTCCCGTGCAGCGGTGACGCCTGCGCCGCCACGGCGACGTCCGCTCCGGGCAGGGCCGCCATCAGCGAGCGGGGCGCCCGGATCCGCGTCCACGCCACCGGCGTCGGCGCTCCTCGCTCGGAGAGCACCGTGACGATCGCCTCGCCGATGCCCAGCGAGGTGAGCGCCTCCTCGATGTCGTAGTCCTTGGTGTTCGGGTAGGTCTTGACGGTCTTGGCCAGCGCCGCCTGGTCCTCGGGGGTGAACGCGCGCAGGGCGTGCTGCACCCGGGCCCCCAGCTGGCTGAGCACGGCGTTCGGGATGTCGGTGGGCAGCTGGGTGCAGAAGAACACGCCGATGCCCTTGGAGCGGATCAGCTTGACCGTCTGCTCGATCCGCTCCCGGAACGCCTTGCTGGCGTCGGTGAACAGCAGGTGCGCCTCGTCGAAGAAGAACACGAGCTTGGGCTTGTCCAGGTCGCCCGCCTCGGGCAGGTCCTCGAACAGCTCGGCGAGCAGCCACATGAGGAAGGTGGAGAACAGGCGCGGGTTGCCCGACTGGTCGGCCAGCTCGAGAAGCGTGACGGTGCCCTTGCCGTCGACGATGCGCAGCAGGTCCGCGGGGTCGAACTCCGGTTCGCCGAAGAAGTCGTCACCGCCCGCGGCCTCGAGGTTCACCAGCGCGCGCAGGATGACCCCGGCGGTCGCCGACGACACGCCGCCGATGCCCTTGAGGTCCGCCTTGCCCTCGTCGCTGGTGAGGTGCTGGATGACGGCGCGGAGGTCCTTGGTGTCGAGCAGCGGCAGGTTGCGCTGGTCGGCCCAGTGGAAGATCAGCCCGAGCGTCGACTCCTGCGTGTCGTTGAGGTCGAGCACCTTGCTCAACAGGATCGGCCCGAACTGCGTCAACGTCGCGCGGATCGGCGTCGCCGAGCTCTTCGCCCCGAGGGAGAGGAACTCGACGGGGTAGGCCGTCGGCGTCCAGTCGTCGCCCGTCTCCTCCGCCCGGGCCCGGACGCGCGGGGTGTCCTCGCCCGCCCGGGACATCCCGGAGAGGTCACCCTTGACGTCCGCCAGGAACACCGGAACACCCGCGTCCGAGAGCTGCCCGGCGAGCGCCTGCAGCGTCTTGGTCTTGCCCGTGCCGGTCGCGCCGGCGACCAGGCCGTGGCGGTTGAGCATCGCCAGCGGGATCCGGACCCGCGCCGCCGGGTCGACCTGGCCGTCGACGACGACCGTGCCCAGCTCCAGCGCCCCGCCCTCGGTCGCGTATCCAGCGGCAATCCGTTGGGCTGCTCCCCCGGTTGTGCTCGTGTCGTCTGCCACGACGCCGGAGCGTAGCGAATAGGCTGGCCGGGTGAACGACCGTCTGGTGTGGATCGACTGCGAGATGACCGGCCTCGACCTGGGACGCGACGCGCTCATCGAGATCGCCGCGCTCGTCACGGACGGCGACCTCCGGGTCCTCGGCGACGGCGTCGACCTCGTCATCCACGCCGACGATTCGGTGCTCGCCGGGATGCCGGACATCGTGCGCGACATGCACGCGCGTTCCGGGTTGACCGAGGAGGTCCGGCACTCGATCACCACACTGCGCGAGGCCGAGGAACGCGTGCTCGCCTACGTGCGCGAGCACGTCCCCGACCCCCGCACCGCCCCGCTCGCCGGCAACTCGATCGCGACGGACCGCGGCTTCCTCTCGCGCGACATGCCCGAGCTCGACGCCCACCTGCACTACCGGATGGTCGACGTCAGCTCGATCAAGGAGCTGTGCAGGCGGTGGTTCCCCCGGGTGTTCTACGCCAAGCCGGAGAAGGGCATGGCGCACCGCGCACTCGCGGACATCCTCGAGTCGATCCGCGAGCTGGACTACTACCGGCGCACCCTGTTCGTCGCCCCGCCCGGCCCGAGCAGCGAGGAGGCCCACGCGGTCGCCGCCGCGCTGAGCCCCGCCCCTCCCCCGGTCGGGCACGGTGACCCGGCACGGTAAGCTCGTCCCTGTCGACGGCTCCGGCCGGAGGCGAGATGGTGGGTGTAGCTCAGCTGGTAGAGCACCTGGTTGTGGTCCAGGAAGTCGCGGGTTCGAGTCCCGTCACTCACCCGGCCGGCCCCTCGGCACGGTCGCGTCGGAACGCCTGGTAGCGTTTCG
>JAEUJO010000014.1 GCA_016794615.1 Pseudonocardia sp.
CCCACCGGCGCCGCGGGATCGGGTCCACCCTGCTCGACGCGCTGCTCGACCGGACTCCCACGGTGCGGGTGTGGGCGCACGGTGCGCTGCCCGCCGCGGCTGCCCTCGCGGCGCGCGCGGGCCTGACGGCGCAGCGCGAGCTGTGGAGGATGCGCCGCGACCTCGACGTCCCGCTGCCCGACGTGGTGGTGCCCGACGGCGTCCGGATCCGGTCGTTCGAGGTGGGTGCGGACGAGGCCGAGCTGCTGCGGGTCAACAACGCCGCGTTCGCGTGGCATCCCGAGCAGGGCGGCTGGACGCTGGACGACGTCGCCGAGCGCGAGGCCGAACCGTGGTTCGATCCGGACGGCGTGCTGCTGGCCGTCGACGTCGCCGCCCCCCGGCACGTGCTGGGTTTCCACTGGACGAAGGTGCACGTCGCGGGCACCGGCGAGGCAGCCGCCGACGCCCCGGTCGGCGAGGTGTACGTGCTCGGCGTCGATCCGGCCGCCCAGGGCCGCCGGCTCGGCCCGGCGCTGACCCTCTCCGGGCTCGCGCACCTGCGTGACCTCGGTCTGGGCGCCGTCGTGCTCTACGTCGAGGCCGACAACACCGCCGCCGTCCGGCTCTACCGCGACCTCGGCTTCGGGCGCTTCAGCGCGGACGTGTCGTACCGGCGCTGACCGTCACCCGGCGTCGCCGCTGATCATCAGGGTGCGGGCCGTCTCCCGCCCCGCGGCCTGTTCATCCTCCATTCATCTCGATGGGGATCGGCGTCCACCGGCTGCGCCTACCTTCCGGATCGAGCGGTCTTCTCCGGCACCGCGCGACAGCGAAGTCCGGTGCTCACGGAGGAATCCTCAGCGTGAAGAACCAGCGGCACGTCGCCCGTGCCCGAGCCGCCGCGGTGGGCGTCGCCGCCGGTGTGCTCCTCGCAGGCTGCGGTGCGGCCAACGAGTCCGTTCCTGCCGGTGGCGCCGCGCCGAGCGCCGGTGGCACCGCACTGAGCGGCACGATCTCCGGCGCCGGCGCCAGCTCGCAGCAGGCCGCCATGCAGGCCTGGATCGCCGGCTTCACGGGCTCGAACCCCGACGCGACCGTGAATTACGACCCCGCAGGCTCCGGCGCGGGCCGCACCCAGTTCCTCTCCGGCGGCGTCGCGTTCGCCGGCAGCGACGCCTACCTCAAGGTGGACGAGCTCACCGAGGCCCAGCGGCGCTGCGGCGGTGACGTCGTCGAGGTCCCGGCCTACGTCTCGCCGATCGCCGTGGTCTACAACCTCCAGGGCGTCACGGACCTGCAGCTCTCGCCCGCCACCGTCGCAGGCATCTTCCTCGGCAAGATCACCGAGTGGAACGCCCCGGAGATCGCCGCGGACAACCCCGGCAAGACGCTGCCCGACCAGGCCGTCATCCCGGTCCACCGGTCGGACGACTCGGGCACCACCCAGAACTTCACCGACTACCTCAACAAGGCCGCTCCCGACATCTGGACGGCGAAGGCCACCGGCACGTGGCCGGTCCAGGGCGGCGAGGCCGCCCAGGGCACGTCCGGTGTGATCGGCGCGGTGCAGGGCGGAAACGGCACGGTCGGGTACGCCGACGAGAGCCAGGCCGGCAGCCTCGGCAAGGCGCTGATCAAGGTCGGCGACGCCTACACCGGACCCACGGCCGAGGCCGCGGCGAACGTCCTTGCCGAGTCCACGCGCGTCGAGGGCCGCGGCGACAGCAGCTTCGCCTTCGACCTCAACCGGACCACCACCGCGGCGGGGACCTACCCGATCGTGCTGGTCTCCTACCAGATCGCCTGCTCGAAGTACCCCGACGCGGCCCAGGCGGCGCTGGTGAAGGGCTTCCTGACCTACACCACCAGCGCGGACGGCCAGCAGGCCGCGGCGAAGGCGGCCGGATCCGCGCCGCTGAGCGATGAGCTCCGCACGCAGATCACCCCGGCGGTCACCGGCATCACCGCCGGGGCCTGACGTCCCGCCCGGTGGCCGCCCGGCCCGGTCGGGTCCGGCGGCCGTCCGGGCCCACTTCTCACCGAGGGCCCACGATGACCAGTACGACCGACGCCGCGACCGGCCGACCCACCGCGAGACCCGTCCTGCAGGTGGGTGACCGCGTCTTCGTCAACCTGACCCGGGGGGCAGGCGTCCTGCTCCTCGTCGTCCTGGCCGGCGTCGCGGTGTTCCTGATCGCCGAGGCCGTGCCCGCGCTGATCGCGCCGTCCGACGAGCTGCCCGGCGGTCTCACCCTGATCGCCTACATCGCGCCACTCGTCTTCGGCACGATCCTCTCGGCTGCGATCGCGCTCGTGGTCGCGACCCCGTTGGGTGTCGGCGTGGCCCTGTTCATCAGCCACTACGCCCCGCTACGGATCGCGCAGCCCCTCGCGTACCTGGTCGACCTGCTCGCGGCGGTGCCCAGCATCGTCTACGGCCTGTGGGGCGCCGCCGTCCTCGGGCCGGCCTCGGTCGGCCTCGCGACGTGGCTCAACGAGTGGTTCGGCTGGCTGCCGTTCTTCGCCGGGCCCGTGTCGGCCACCGGCCGGACGATGCTCGTCGCAGGCCTGGTCCTGGCCGTGATGATCCTGCCGATCATCACGGCGGTGTCGCGCGAGGTCTTCCGCCAGACCCCGAAGCTGCACGAGGAGGCCGCCCTTGCGCTGGGTGCCACCCGGTGGGAGATGATCCGGATGGCCGTGCTGCCGTTCGGCCGCTCCGGGGTGATCAGCGGAGCCATGCTCGGGCTGGGCCGCGCGCTCGGCGAGACGATGGCGGTGGCGATCGTGCTGTCGGTCTCCGGCGGGGTCACCCTGAACCTGATCAGCTCGGGCAACCCGTCCACGATCGCGGCGAACATCGCGCTGCAGTTCCCCGAGTCGTCCGGGCTCGCGGTGAACACGCTCATCGCCTCCGGCCTGGTGCTCTTCGTCATCACCCTGCTCGTCAACGCCGCCGCGCGGGCCATCGTCAACCGCCGCCGCGAGTTCTCGGGAGCGAACTGATGTCCACCGGTATCGGCAACGCCCGTAGGGAGGCGGACACCGAGCTCGCGACCGGCCCGCTGCCGTCGATCACCTCCCCCGTCCGCCCGCTGCCGGACGGGTCACCCTGGGGGATCCTGGGCACGACCGCGGTGGTCGTCGGCGGAGGGACGCTGCTGCTCGGCCACGGCGTCGGCCTGGCCGTCACACTGACCGCCGTCGTGTACGCGGCGGCGATGTACGGGGTCGCCCGCGTCGTCGAGGGCCCGCGCAAGGCGATGGATCGGCTGGTCACGATCCTCGTGACGGCCGCGTTCCTCGTCGCGCTGGCCCCGCTGGTGTCCGTGGTGGCCACGGTGGTGGCCAACGGCGTCGCCCGCTTCGACGTCGAGTTCTTCACCTACTCGATGCGCGGTGTGGTCGGTGCGGGCGGCGGCGCCTACCACGCCGTCCTCGGTACTTTGATCATCACGGCGATCGCCGCCGTCCTGTCGATCCCGGTCGGCCTGCTCACCGCCGTCTACCTCGTGGAGTACGGCAGAGGCAAGCTGGGGCGGGCGATCACGTTCTTCGTCGACGTCATGACCGGAGTCCCGTCGATCGTCGCCGGTCTGTTCGCCTTCGCGCTGTTCGCGCTGTTCTTCGGCCCGGGCGTGCGCATGGGCTTCATGGGTTCGGTCGCCCTGTGCGTGCTGATGATCCCGGTCGTGGTCCGGTCGACCGAGGAGCTGCTCAAGATCGTCCCGAACGAGCTGCGCGAGGCGGCCTACGCCCTCGGCGTGCCGAAATGGCGCACGATCACCAAGGTCGTGATTCCGACGTCGGTCGCCGGCATCGCGTCGGGGGTCACCCTCGCGATCGCCCGTGTCGTCGGGGAGACGGCGCCGCTGCTGATCGCGGTGGGCATCACCACAGGGGTCAACCTCAACCCGTTCGACGGGCGGATGGCGACACTGCCGGTGTTCTCCTACTACTCCTACGTCGCCCCCGGGGTACCGCGCGAGCCGTTCCTCGACCGTGCGTGGACCGCTGCCCTGGTGCTGATCATCCTCGTGATGGCGCTGAACCTCCTGGCCCGCCTCGTCGCTCGCGCGTTCGCGCCCAAGACCAACTGAAGGATCGCCGCGCTCATGGCCAAGACCGTCGACGTCGAGAATCTCAGCATCTACTACGGCTCGTTCCTGGCGGTCGAGGACGTCACGATGACGATCCGGGCGCAGCAGGTCACCGCGTTGATCGGACCGTCCGGCTGCGGGAAGTCGACCTTCCTGCGCTCGATCAACCGCATGCACGAGGTCATCCCGGGCGCGCGGGTCGAGGGCCGGCTCGCCCTCGACGGGCGCGACCTCTACGGCCCGGGCGTGGACCCGGTCGGCGTGCGCCGCCAGGTCGGCATGGTGTTCCAGCGGCCGAACCCGTTCCCCACGATGTCGATCTACGAGAACGTGGTCGCGGGGATGAAGCTCAACAACAGGAAGGCCAGCAAGCCCGTGCTGGACGAGCTGGTCGAGATGTCGCTGCGCGGGGCGAACCTGTGGAAGGAGGTCAAGGACCGGCTCGACAAGCCCGGTTCCGGACTCTCGGGAGGGCAGCAGCAGCGCCTGTGCATCGCGCGGGCGATCGCCGTGCAGCCCGACGTCCTGCTGATGGACGAGCCCTGCTCGGCCCTCGACCCGATCTCCACGCTCGCGATCGAGGACCTGATCAACGAGCTCAAGACCGAGTACACGATCGTCATCGTCACGCACAACATGCAGCAGGCCGCGCGGGTGAGCAACTACACCGGGTTCTTCAACATCGAGGGCACGGGCAAGCCCGGCCGGCTCGTCGAGATGGACGAGACGCGGACGATCTTCTCGCACCCGGCGGAGAAGGCGACCGAGGACTACGTGTCGGGCCGGTTCGGCTGAGTGCTCCCGGACGGACGGTTGCCGACGCCCGTGCCCCTCGTCGGGGCTGTCGCACGGCGTCGCGGATCGACGCATGGAGCGCCTCGCGGCGACGCCCACCCGCGACGAACTCTCCGCGGTCAAGCGCTCCTTCGGCGACGCCCCGCAGGGCCTCGTCGCGGTCGCGATCGACACGTTCTGTTCCTGACCGATGAGTCCCGGGAGGCGCAGCCGTCCTTCCTCTCGACGGTTGACATGACGGAAGGGACGGACCGATGCCGAAGCAGATTCCCTGCCTGTGGTTCGACGGCCAGGCCGAGCAGGCGGCGCAGCACTACACCGCGATCTTCCCGAACTCCGGGATCGACGAGGTCACCCGGTACGGACCCGACACTCCCGGCGAGGAGGGGGCCGTCATGACCGTGGAGTTCCGCCTCGACGGGCAGCCCTACGTGGGCCTGAACGGCGGCCCGCAGTTCACGTTCAGTGAGGCGATCTCCTTCCAGATCATGTGTGGCGACCAGGAGGAGGTCGACCACTACTGGTCCCGGTTGTCCGACGGCGGCGAGGAGGGGCCGTGCGGGTGGCTCAAGGACCGGTTCGGCGTCTCATGGCAGGTCGTCCCGACCCGGCTGTACTCACTGCTGAAAGATCCGGACGGGGCCCGGGCCCAGCGGGCGATGCAGGCGATGCTGCAGATGCACAAGCTGGTGATTGCCGAGCTGGAGCGTGCAGCGGACGGCGTCCCGGCCTGACCCCGGCGATGACCGTTCCCCGTCTCCCCGCGGTTATCACTGCCGATATCGGGTGGCGGTCTCGGTAAGCGCGGCACGTGCATCGTCGCCGACGAGGGCGAGGCCGGCCAGGCGCTCGAACTGAGCCCAGTAGCGTTCGACGTCGTCGCGGTCGGTGATGAGGGCGCCGGCGGTCAGCGTGCCGATGTGCACGGACTGGCGGTCGTAGAGGTGGAAGCCCGAGCAACTTCGCGGCCCCCGGTGTCGACGTGCACGTGATCCGACCGCGGGTGACGTCCGCACATCCGACCCGCGTCACCGGTCGGCGAGGTTCTGCACGTGCTGGAACCCGAAGCGGCCCTTGATGCACAGGTGCCCGTGCGTGACCGAGTGATCCGCCGGGCTGGTGACGTTCACGATCTGCCCCCGCTGCACGTGCAGCTCCAGGTTGCAGCCCACCCCGCAGAACGAGCAGATCGTGGTGGTGACCGACTCCTGCTCCGGATGCCAGTCGCCGTTCTCCCGCAGCTCGTGCTCGCGGACCGACTTGAGTGCGCCGGTCGGGCACACGCCGATGCAGTTGCCGCAGTACACGCAGGCGGAGTCGGGCAGCTCGGCGTTGAACTCGGTGGCGATGCGGATGTCGAACCCGCGTCCGGCGGCCGAGATCGCGAAGGTGAACTGGGCGTCGGTGCCACAGGCCTTCACGCACTTGTAGCAGAGGATGCACCGGCTGTAGTCGCGCACGTAGAGGTCGTTGTCGACCTTCACCGGCTGGGCGACGTTCGCCGCGACCGTCCCGTCGACGGGCTCGTGGTGGCCGGCGTGGCGCCGGTCGCGATCGTCCGACGGGGGCGCCGGCTCGCCGTACCGGGCGGCGTCGACGCCGTACTCCTCCATCCAGCGCTGCACGTCCGCGCCTGCCTGGCTCATGTCGACCGACGACGCGAGCAGCTCCAGCACCATCCGGCGGCTGTGCCGCACCTTCTCGGTGTCGGTCCGCACCTCCATGCCGTCTTCGATCTTCCGGGCACAGGACGGCACCAGCACCCGGGAACCCTCGACCTCGACCATGCACACGCGGCAGGCGTTGATCGGCTTCATGTTGGGTGCCCAGCACAGGGTGGGCGTGTCGGCCTGCGCGGGAGTGCCCTCGCGTTTCAGGGCCTCCAGGATCGTGGCGCCCTCGGGCACGCGCACCTCGCGGCCGTCGACGGTGACCGTGACCATCCGGGAGATGGTGCCGAGCAGCACCGACCCCTCGGGGCCCTGCCGACCACCCAGGGGTGCGCGGCGGGGGGTGCTGCTCCCGGGCGTGACCGGGGCGCGGGAGCCGGGAGCGGGGTGGCGGGGGTCCGTGGCCGTCATGCGTGCACCTTCCCGTTGCGCGAGCCGTCCGGAGCCGGACCGTCGAGCAGGCCCAGGGCGAGCGCGGACTGCACGGCGGCGGGCGCGGTCTGCCCGAGCCCGCAGATGGACGCGTCCTGCATCACCCTCGCCAGGTCGTCGAGCAGGAGGAGCTCCGGACCGCGGGGCGCGCCGCGCACGATCCGGGCCAGTGACTCCTCCTGGCGCACGGTGCCGACCCGGCACGGCACGCACTGCCCGCACGACTCGTCGCGGAAGAACGCCGCGATGCGCAGCAGGGTGCGGGTGAGGTCGGCGGCGGTGTTGAACACGAGCACCACGCCGGAGCCGAGGGTGGCCCCGATCTCGCGCGTCCCCTCGAGGGTGAGCGCGACGTCGAGCTGGTCAGGCATGACGAACCCGCCCGCGGCCCCGCCGAGCAGGATCGTGCGCAGCTCGCCGCGCACGCCGCCCGCCAGCTCCAGCAGCTCGCGCAGCGTGGTGCCGAAGTCCACCTCGTAGACCCCCGGGGTGCCCACGGCGCCGGAGACGCAGAACAGCTTGCTGCCGGTGGAGCGCCCGCCGCCGACCTCGGCGAACATCGGGCCACCGATCGCAAGCACCTGCAGCACGTTGTAGAGCGTCTCCACGTTGTTGATCACAGTGGGCTTGCCGAAGAGGCCGCTGACCGACGGGAAGGGGGGCTTGTTGCGCGGCTCGCCGCGGTAGCCCTCGATCGCGTTGAGCAGCGCGGTCTCCTCGCCGCAGACGTAGGCCCCGGCGCCGCGGCGCAGCTCGATGTCGAAGGCGAACCCCTCACCCATGACATCGGGGCCGAGGAAGCCGCGCCGGCGCGCGGCGGCGATGGCGTTCTCCAGGCGCCGCGTCGCCAGCGGGTACTCGCCGCGGACGTAGAGGTAACCACGTTCGCACCCCGCGACCCAGCCGGCGATCGTCATGGCCTCGAGGAGGCCGAACGGGTCGCTCTCGAGGAGCACCCGGTCCTTGAACGTGCCGGGCTCGGACTCGTCGGCGTTGCAGACGAGGTAGTGCGGCCGCTCGGGGGCCTTGGCGACGCCGTCCCACTTCATACCGGTGGGAAACGCGGCGCCGCCGCGCCCGGTCAGGTGGGAGTCGGTGAGCTCCCGCACGACCCGGCCGGGCCCCAGCTCGAGCGCCCGGCGCAGGGCCGTGTAGCCCCCGTGGGCGCGGTAGTCGTCGAGGCTCTCCGGGTCGACGACGCCGACGCGGGTGAGCAGCTGCAGCCGGTGGCCGTCCCGCTCAGCGCGGGGGGTCCGGGTCTGGGGGGCGCTGACGGTGGTGTCGGCGAACGCGGCGTCGGCGGGCGAGGTCGTCGGGCGGATCCCGTCCCTCGCGGTGATCCCGGCCTCGACGTCCGCGGCGTGGACGAGCGCCGCGCGGACACCGTCCGCCGTGGCGGGTGCGAGGCTTGCGTCGGGCTGGCGCGCCAGCTGCAGCAGCACTGCGGGAGCGCGCTCGCAGAGCCCCAGGCAGGGGCTGCGCACCACGGTGGACCGGCCGCCCGGCCCGGCGTCGGCCAACTCGGCAATGATCTTCTCCCCGCCGAACGGGCCGCACGCCACGTCGTCGCACACATGCACGACGTGCGGGGGCTGCTCCGTGGTGGCGTACATCGCGTAGAAGGTGGCGACCCCGTACACGTCGGCGGGGGGCACCGAGAGCGTGCGCGCGACGTGGTTGAGCGCGCCGGGGCTCACGTACCCGATCTCGTCCATCACGGCGTGCAGGGCGGGCAGCAGCAAGTGGCGCCGGCTGCGGGCGGCGTGCCCGGAGTCGGCGAAGTGGTCGTGATCGCGGATGACGTCGCCGGTCAGGCCACCGTGGGCGGCGACGACCCGCTGCACCGCCTCCTTCTCGGCGGCGCTCGGCACCGCATCCGACAGGCGAAGATCCACTCGTTACTCCCCGGCGATCGGCGTTGCGACGTGCTGGGCCAGCGGTTCGACGCGCACCGCGGTCGCCTTGAACTCCGAGGTGCCCGACTTCGTGTCCCAGGCGTCGTTGGTCAGGACGTTGATGTCGACCTCTTCGGAGAAGTGCGGCGTGAACGAGGCCAGGCCGGGTCGCAGCGACGGGTCGAAGGCGACCGGCGCCTCCACCGCCCCGCGCCGCGACACGACCCGCACCCGGTCCCCGTCGGCGATGCCGAGCCGCGCCGCGTCCGTGGCGTCCATCCTCAGCGACTCGCGGCGACGCAGCGGGGAGGAGTACCCGCCGGACTGGACACCGGAGTTGTAGGCGTCCAGCACGCGGACGGTGGTGAGCCGGATCGGGAACTCGTCGGTGAGCACGTCGAGCGGCGGTTGGTGCTCGGCCGGCATGAACGGCGCGAGCCTGCCCCGCTCGTCCGGGTCTTCGGCCCACAGCCGCGCGTGCAGCAGCGGGGTGCCCGGGTGGTCCTCGGTCGGGCACGGCCATTGCAGGCCGCCGTGCTCCTCCAGCCGCGCGTAGGTCATGCCGTGGTGCCAGTTGAGTGAGAGCGAGCGCAGCTCGTCCCACACCTCTTCGGCGGTGGGCTCCCCCCAGTGGTGCCCGAGCCGGTCCGCGATCGCGCAGATGATGTGGGTGTCCGGACGCGCCTGGCCGGGCGGGTCGATGGCCTTGCGCACGCGCTGCACGCGCCGTTCGGAGCTGGTCACCGTGCCCTCGTACTCGCACCAGTCGGCGGTGGCCGGGAGCACGACGTCTGCCATGTCGGCGGTGGCGGTGCGGAAGATGTCCTGGACGACGAGGTGGTCCAGCCCTTCGAGCAGGTGCCGGGCGTGCGTGGCGTTGGCCTCGGACTCGGCCGGGTTCTCCCCGATGCAGTACAGCGTGCGCAGGGTGCCTGCGTGCATCGCGTCGAACATCTGCGACAGGTGCATCCCCGGTTTGGGGGAGACGGGGACGCCCCACGTCTTCTCGAACCGTGCGCGGGCCTCGTCGTCGCCGAGGTCGTAGCCGCCGGGCAGCTTGGCCGGGATGGCCCCCATGTCGCCGCCGCCCTGCACGTTGTTCTGCCCGCGCAGCGGCACCAGGCCGGACCCGTAGCGCCCGACGTGCCCGGTCAGCAGGGCCAGGTTGATCAGAGAGAACACGTTGTCCACAGCGTTGTGGTGCTCGGTGATGCCCAGCGTCCAGCAGATCTGCGCGCGGTCGGCCCGGCCGTAGGCGTGGGCCAGCTCCCGGACCAGCTCCGCGTCGACCCCGGTGATCTCCTGGCACCGCTCCAGCGTGTAGGGCTCGACCGTCGCCCGGTAGTCGTCGAAGCCGGTGGTCGAGCGGCGCACGAACGCCTCGTTCACCAGCCCGGCGTGGATGATCTCCCGGCCGATCGCGTTGGCCAGCGCCACGTCGGTGCCGACGTCCAGGCCGAGCCAGCCGTCGGCCCACTGCGCCGTCGAGGTGCGCCGCGGGTCGACCGACCACATCCGGGTGCCCTTCTTCAGCCCCTGCAGCACGTGGTGGAAGAAGATCGGATGCGTCTCACGCGCGTTGGTACCCCACAGCACCAGCAGGTCGGCGTTCTCGGCCTCGACGTAGGCCGAGGTGCCGCCACCGGCTCCGAACACTGCCGTCAGACCGACGACCGAGGGAGCGTGTCAAGTGCGGTTGCAGGAGTCGACGTTGTTGCTGCCCATCACCGCCCGGGCGAACTTCTGCGCGACGTAGTTCATCTCGTTCGTGGCCTTCGAGCAGCTGAACATCCCGAAGGCCTCGGGCGCCACCCCGCGGAAGCCGGCTGCCGCCCGGTCGAGCGCCTCCTCCCAGCTCGCGGGCCGCAGCGACCCGTTCTCGCGGACGAGTGGCTCGGTCAGCCGGGTGTGGCGCGGGCGGCGGGGACGGCGAGGCATGATCGACCTCCGTCGGATGGGACGGTAGTGGTCTATCGACAATAGATGCCGAGTCGAGCCTGCGCACCGGTCGACGGCGTCGACCGCAGCGGCCTCACTCCGGGCCCACCGCCGCGTGCTGGGTGATCCGCTCCGCGCCGGCGTAGACGTTCATGGAGGTACCCCGCAGGAACCCGACCAGTGTCATCCCGGCCTCCGCCGCCAGCTCGACGGCCAGCGACGACGGCGCCGACACCGCCGCGATCACCGGCACCCCGGCCATCACCGCCTTCTGCACCAGCTCGAACGACGCCCGGCCGGAGACCATCAGCACGCACTCCGAGGCGGGGACGTGCCCGTGCTGCAGCGCCCACCCGAGCACCTTGTCGACGGCGTTGTGTCGGCCGACGTCCTCCCGGACCACCAGCGGCGAGCCGGCCGCGGTGAACAGTCCGGCGGCGTGCAGGCCGCCGGTGGAGTCGAAGATCCGCTGGGCGGAGCGGAGCGCGTCGGGCAGGCCGTAGAGCGTGTCGGCGTCGAGCCGGACGGGGTCGACCGCCGGGGGGAACCGGGTGCGCAGCCGTACCGCGTCCAGGCTCGCCTTGCCGCAGACACCGCACGACGACGTCGTGTAGAAGTTGCGCTCGACGCCGACCTCCGGCGGGGCGACACCGGGGGCGAGCGCGACGTCCAGGACGTTGTAGGTGTTCGTGCCCGTGTCGTCGACCGAGTCGCAGTAGCGCGCGGACACCAGATCGTCCGCTCCGGCGATCACGCCCTCGGTGAGCAGGAACCCGTGGGCCAGCTCCACGTCGTGCCCGGGGGTGCGCATCGTGACGGCGAGCGCCCGGCCGTCGACCCGCAGCTCCATCGGCTCCTCGACGGCCAGCGCATCCGGCCGGCTGGTGGCGGGCCGCCCCGCCGCTCGTCGCACGACCGGCCGGCGCACCGTCAGCCTGCCCACCGGCTCACGGTACACACGGAGCTCATTTCAACGTGTTGATCCCGTTGGACTGGACCGGGCAGCCCGCCCGGCAAGGTTGAAATGGGCTCACTACCGACGCACAGCGGCCGGTCGGCGCAGGACGCCACGATCGGGTGAATGGGACGGTGTATGACTGGACGCTCGACAACTTCATCTCATGCGGGCCCGCTCCCCGGCCCGGCTCCCCGTGAATCTCTCCCCACCGGAGGTCCCCCGATGACCCCCCTCCGTTCCCGCCTGCCCGTGCTCGCCGCGAGCACCGCGGCAGTCGTCGTCGGCCTGACCGCGTGCAGCGGCGGCTCCGACGGCCACGGTGCCGCGCCCGCACCCGCGGACCCGACGGCGGCCACGCCACGGGTCGGCACGATCCTCACCGCCAACACCACGGCGCAGCTCGGCACCGTCGTCGTCGACGGTCAGGGATTCACGCTCTACCGGTTCGACAAGGACACCGCGAAGCCGCCGACGTCGAACTGTTCCGGCGACTGCGCCAAGAAGTGGCCGCCGGTCCTTGCCACGCCCGGTGCCCCGCTGACCGTCGACGGCGTCGAGCAGGAGGCTGTCGGCACGATCAACCGCGTGGACGGCACGATCCAGCTGACGCTGAACGGCTGGCCCGTCTACCGCTACAGCGGCGACCCACAGCCGGGCGCGACCACCGGACAGGGGATCGGTGACGGCCAGTGGGCCGCGGTCACCCCGCAGGGCGAGAAGGCGGCGAACAACTCCTGACCGCGGCGCACCCCGGCCCGGTGTGCCGACCGTCGGGCCGGCGCGGCAGGATGGTCGGCAGGGAGGCGTCTGGGTGTCTGGTGGCCCCCGCGGTCTTCAAAACCGACGTGGCCGAGGATCTCGGTCAGGCGGGTTCGATTCCCGTCCGCCTCCGCCAGGGAGTATCTGACGGGTCCTGACCGGCGGGTGGG
>JAEUJO010000027.1 GCA_016794615.1 Pseudonocardia sp.
CCGGTGTATCGGGCTGCGAACGGTGCGCCTCCTTCCACTGCGGACGTCGTACCGATGGGGAGGACCGCATGGCTGCGCAGCGTGACCCGACTCCGATTCCCGGCCCGGATGCCTTTCTGGGGCGCAGCCGCGACGCCTACCTGAGCCAGGCGGCGATCGTGCTGTCGGTCGGCGCTGCTGCCGCGGGCGAACCGGAGCGAGTCGACAGCCCGAGGGCAGTCGGTCTTCCCCCGGATCTCGCCCCGCTGGGCCACCCGGAGCCCATTCCCGTCGAGGAGGCGGCGGCGCCGCTGAACGTCGCTCTCTCCGACCACCTCGCCCGGCGCGGCGGTCCGGTGCCACCGGCCACGAACGTCGAGCTCATGGCCCGAATGGTCGACCAACCCGAGCCGATCGCCGCGGCCGCCCTCGTCGAAGGCAACCTGCGCAGCCCGAGCCGGCTCGTCCGTACCGCAGCCGCGGTCGCGGCCCTCGACACCACCGGTCCACGCGACGACGTCCTGGACCAGCTCGTGGAGGGCGCCTCCCGAGGCGACGCACTCACCCGGGAGATCGGGCGGATCGGCGTCGCCCGCGTCGACCCGCAGCACCCCGTCCTGCGCAGCCTGGTCGGCCGTCCGTCGCGCCTGACCGGCACCGACCGGCCGTCGCACACCGCCGTGCTCACCCACGGCACCTTCGCCGCGCTGACCCGGTGGTGGCAGCCCGGCGGCGACTTCTACACCTACCTCGACTCCCTCGCGCCACCCCTGAAGATGCACGACCCGAGCTTCCGGTGGAGCGGCCTGTACTCCGACGGAGCCCGCCAACTCGCCGCCCAACAGCTGGCCGACTGGGTGGTCGACCAGAACCTGCAACAACCCGACTTCTTCGCGCACAGCCACGGGGGAACGGTCGCGAACCTCGCCACCCGTCGCGGACTGCAGCTCGATCGCCTCGTCCTGCTCAGCTGGCCGGTGCACGACGAGTGGTTCCCCGAGTTCGCCAACGTGCAACGGATCATCGACGTGCGGGTCCGGTTGGACCTCGTGATCATCGCCGACCGCGGCGGCCAGACCTTCACCCCACCCCCGCAGCACGCGGGCAAGGTGACCTCCCACGTCAACGGCTGGTTCGAACACGGCGACACCCACGAGCCCGCCTACTGGGAACGGCACGGCCTTCCGGCCGTGCTGTAGACCGGCCTCCCGGCAGTAGCCTCGAAGCGTGGGCACCGCAGCATCCGTCGGGCTTCTCGCCGTCGGCGCCACCTGGCGGCTGACGGGAGTCTCGGCCGCTGGTCACGCCCTCGTGACCGCGGCGACGACCGGCCGCGGAAACGATCAGGTACTCGCCAAGATGCTACTGGTCAAGGCCGGGAACAGGTCCGTACCGATCGTCACCAGAACGCTGCTCGCCGATCCCACCGCCACTGGCCTCGTCGAGGTGCTGACCAGTATCGGCACGGAGGAAGCGAGGAAGGCACTGCTCCAGCTCTCGCACGCCCCGCCGCAACACCGGGAGGCCGCCACAGAGGCGCTGCGCACCCTCGACGAGATCCGTCGGCGGACCGACGACCCGCGCTGAGCCCCCGGCGGCCGGAATCCTGCAGACAGCCCAACACCGGTGTCGTGCGACGCCCCATTCTCGATCGAGGACACGGCCGCAGCGGTGTGCGCTGCGAAAGTTGTCGGTGCTCGAATGTATGTTCGATGCATGGTGGTGGTGGACGACATCTCGGCCCTGGCGGACCTCCCGCCCGGGCCGGAGCTGGCCGGCGCCCTCGCCCGGATCGATCCCACCTGCGTGCCCAACAACGACCTGCTGGCGCTGCTGACCGCGCAGTTCCGCCAGGCCAACCACGAGGCCGCCCGTCTCCTCGGGGTGATCGCCGAGATCGGCCGGGCCACGCCGACCTTCGCCGACGGTGCCGTCGACCGGCTGGACCGCCCCGTTCCGCATGCCGCCGACGAGGTGCGCGCCGCGCTGGCCTGGTCGCGGCGAGCGGCCGACCGTGAGTGTGACCTCGCCGAACAGCTCGTGCACGACCTCCCCCGGGTCTACGCGGCGTTCCTCGCCGGCGACATCGACCGGTCCACGGTGCGGGTCCTCGCTGACCACCTGGCGGGCTCACCGACGAGCAGATCGCCGTCGTCTGCCAGGTCGTGCTGCCGGTAGCAGGTCGGCTCACCCCCGGTCAGCTCGTCGCCCGGCTGCGCCGCCTGGTGGCGGCGATCGATCCGCGGCACTACGAGCGCCGCTACCGCACGGCGCTGCGCGACCGGACGGTGTGCGCCTGGCTCGACGAGAACGGCACCGCCGTGCTCTGTGCCCGCGGTCTGACCCCCGCGCAGGC
>JAEUJO010000044.1 GCA_016794615.1 Pseudonocardia sp.
CGGCGGTAGGGATCGAACCCGATCTCGGCGACGCGGTCGTAGAGCGCCTCGGCCAGCAGGACCTCGGCCTCGTCGGTCTCGCCGCCGAGCTGGACCATGATCGCCTCGTCGAGCCGGTCCCCGGGGCCGGCCTGCAAGCGCAGCGCCAGGTGGGCGTACTCGGCGGCCTGCCCGTCGGGCCGTCCTTCCGGGTCGATGCTGTGCGCGTAGACGACTCGGTCCTCGGTCAACGTCCCGGTCTTGTCCACGCACAGCACGTCGACCGCGCCCAGGTCCTGGATCGCGTTGAGGCGCTTGACGATCACTTTGCGGTCCGAGAGCCGTACCGCGCCCCTGGCCAGGTTGGTGGTCACGATCACCGGCAGCATCTCGGGGGTGAGGCCGACCGCGACCGCCACGGCGAACATCAGCGCCTGCGACCAGTTCCCGCTCACCGTGCCATTCACCGCCAGCACGATCGGCACCATGACCAGCATGAACCGGATCAGCGTCCAGCCGACGGCGCGGACCCCGACATCGAAGCTGGACTCCGGCCTGGCCTCGGTGCCGGCTCGAGCGATCGAGCCGGCGTAGGTGTTCGCACCGGTCGCGATGACCACACCGGTCGCCCGTCCGGCCACCACACAGGTGCCACCGAGGCACAACGCCGGCGAGTCCGCCACGTCAGCTCCGGTATCCCGCTGGTGGTGCCGGGAACGCTGTTGGCTCACCATCGGCGGGAGCCGCTTGGCCACCGGCATCGCCTCGCCGGACAACGCCGACTGGTCCACCGCCAGGTCCTCGGTCCGCACCACCCGGACATCGGCCGGCACCAGATCACCGGCCGCGAGCAGCACCAGGTCGCCGGGCACCACGTCCCGGCTGGGGATCTCCCGCACCGTCGGCGGGTACCCCTCGGCCGCTCGCCGGCGCACCGACACGGTCACGCTCACCCGTTCCCGCAGCGCCGCCACCGCGCGCTCCGAGCGGGCGTGCTGCCAGAACCGCACCCCGATGCTCAACGCCACCATGACGGCGATGGTCGCCGCGCCGCGCGGCTCCCCCAACGCGCCGAGGACCCCGCCCAGCACGGACAGCAACGCCACGAACGGGCTGCGGACCGCCGAACCCACCCGCGCCCGGAGACCTTCCCGGGAGGTCGTGACCACGTTGTCCCCGCACTGGGCCAACCGGGCGGCCGCCTCGGGCTCGGTGAGCCCTTTCGGTGAGGTGGCCAACCGACCGAACACCGTGAGCACCGGGGCGTCGGCCAGCTCCCACAACCGGTCGGCCACGGCCGTCACCGGCGGACCGGTCGCGCTGGGCAGCGCGGGAGTTCGTGTCATGAGACGGCCCTGTCCAAAGACAGTCAATCATTTGTACAACCGTACTGCGAGGTTCGCTCCGGACACACGTCGTCCGAAGCCGCTACCTCGTGTTCCGCCGTCGAGGCCGGCCCTGAGCAGCGACCTACATCCACTTAATCAAATGCTTGCGCAACTGTATTGGTTACGGCACCCTCAAGCCCAGTCGCGAGAGGACATCCCGTGCCCGAGCCCGCCGGTCAGACGATCTCGCCTGACCTCCTGCAAGAGATCGCCAGCACCTTCGGGCTGCTCTCCGCGACCGTACGGCTCCACCTGGTGCTGTTGCTGGCCGAGGGCGAACGCGACGTGGGCAGCCTGGCCGAGGAGGTCGGCCAGACCGTGCCGACCGTCAGCAACCACCTGGCCAAGCTGAAGCTCGCCGGGCTGGCACGTTCCCGTCGTGCGGGTAAGCACCAGTTCTATGCCGTGGACGACCCCCACCTGATCGAGCTCGTCCGTCTCGTGATGCGGCACCGGGCGCAGCCACCAGAGCGCCGCGCCCGTCACGCCTGATCGAACAAGGCCGACCGTGCACTTCCGGGCGTGGTCACTCGCTCCCTCCCCCGGTCGTCATCGTCCACGCCGGTCGGTGCGTGGCCGACCCGCATCTTCCTGTCGTACGCTCGCCACCATGAGCGAGCCTGTCGAGCGACTGGAGGTCGACGTCGACGCGACGACGGCCGAGTACCTTCGCCGACGCTGCATCCGCCGGGGGGATCTGGCCGGGGCCGCCGCTTCCGTCCTTCGCGAGCTCGCGGCCCGTGACGCGGCGACGTCCTTGGCCCGCTACCACCGCAACCGTGAGGCCGAAGTGCTCGCGAGCTTGGAAGACAGTGACGCGGCCCTCGCCGAGCTGCCCTGATCAGGTCTGAGACGCTGCCTCCATGCAGCGTGGGGAGATCTGGGCCTACAACCCCGTCACCACCCGTCCGCAGCCCCGGCTGCGACTGGTCATCTCAGCCGACGCGCTCAACGATGCCTCGCCGCTCCTGATCTGCCTGCAGGTGGTCGAGGACGAAGACCCGCAGTCGCTGCTGGCGCCACGCCTGGGTGATGTCGGATGGGCGGTGGCGACGCTGATCGAGCGCACGTTGAAGAGCCGGATGACCGAGCAGGTGGGCACGGCCACCGCTGAGGACATGGAGCAGGTCGACATCGCGCTTCGCGCAGCACTGGCACTCGACTGAACCCGGGCTCTCTCCGGTCGGGTGCTGCACGGGCCTCCTTCCCGCCCGACGATCACCGACCGAGTGTCCCGTGCCGGTCATGATCGTCACTGCGCGGTCGCCCACCGATCGGGCAGACGTCACCGGTGCAGGAGGAAGTCGACGACTCGGGCCTGCGCCGCCGTCGCGTCCGGGTGGGTGAACAGCGCCAGGTGGGTGCCGGTGTCGAGCGTGAGCAGCGTGGCGCCGGGGATCGTCCGGGCGGCGAAGTCACTCTGCGCCGGGGGGAGGTCGCTGTCGGCGGTGCCCTGCACCACCAGGGTGGGTGCGGTGATCTTCTCCAGTTCGAGCGAGGCGATGGCGGCGAACTGGTCGAGGTCGTTGCGGTAGCCGGTGCGGCGGGTCCTGTCCTGGCTCGCGGTGGGGCCGAGGGCGAGGACGAAGTCGCGCTTGACCGGGTCGGCGAACACCTCCTCGACCCGCTGGGCCAGCTGCTCCTTCGTCAGATCGCCCTCGCTGGACAGGCTGCCGGCGATGTACTGCTTGGGTTGGTGGGCCGCGAGGAGCCGCAGCAGCCACTGCCCGGCCCCGGTGGTGAACAGCAGCCGGCTGGCGAGGTCCTGGTGCGGCAGGTGGTAGGCCTGGCTGACCGCGGCGTTCGCGACGAGGGCCGCGACCCGGTCGGGGTGGCGGACGGCCAGCCGGTAGCCGGACGGGCCGCCGCCGGACCAGGAGAACACCCCGGCGCGGTCGATGCCGAGGTGGTCGAGCAGGGCGGCGAGGAGGTCGGCCTGCTGGTCGACGGCCCGGCGGTCGCCGAGCTCGGTGCCGAGGTAGCCGGGCCGGGAGAGCAGGACCGCGGCGATCTCGTCGCGTGGGAGGAAGCCGGCCATCAGGGCCGCGGCATCGATCCCGCCGGGGCTGCCGTGCAGGACGACGACCGGGGCGCCGCTGCCGACGACGGCGTACTCGACGGGGCCGAGACTCGTCTCCGCGATGCGGCGGTCGGGCTCGGGACGGTTCGTGTTCTGGGTGGGCATATCTGCGGTCTGCTCCTGGATGTCGTCTGCGGTCGACCTCAGTCGAGGCAGAACTCGTTGCCCTCGGGGTCGGCCATCACGATGAAGCCGGAGCTCATCGGTGGTTCGGGCGCGAAGCGGCGGATCCGGGTCGCGCCCAGCGCGACGAGCCGGTCGCACTCGGCCTCGAGCGCCGCCATGCGCTCGTCGCCGTCGAGTCCGGGTGCCGCACGGACGTCGAGGTGGACGCGGTTCTTGGCGACCTTGTCCTCCGGCACCTGCTGGAAGAACAGCCGTGGCCCCTGCCCGTCCGGGTCCTCGACGGCCGACCGCG
>JAEUJO010000059.1 GCA_016794615.1 Pseudonocardia sp.
GAACGGTAGCGCGCCCGCGATCACGGCTGTCCGCGACCCCGGCGAAGATCCGCCTCCATCCTCCGGCAGCAGACCTCGCCACGGGCAGCCGCACGCTGGATGCTGGCGGGAGCCAGAGAAGGGACGACTGCGATGACTGTGGGGACGCGACCGGACGTCGACCTCGACACCCAGCCGATCGACCAAGTGGCCGTCAACACCATCCGCGTCCTCGCGATGGACGCGGTGCAGGCCGCGAACTCGGGTCACCCGGGCACGCCGATGGCGCTGGCGCCGGTGGGCTACACGCTGTGGACGCGGTTCCTCCGGTTCGATCCCGACCTGCCGGTGTGGGCGAACCGCGACCGCTTCGTGCTCTCGGCCGGGCACGCCTCCACGCTGCTCTACGCGCTGCTGCACCTGTCGGGGGTCAAGTCGGTCAACCCGGACTACGAGACCGTCGGCACGCCCGCCGTCACGCTGGACGACCTGCGCCGGTTCCGCCAGCTCGACTCCAAGTGCCCCGGGCACCCCGAGTACCGGTGGACCTCCGGGGTCGAGTGCACCACCGGCCCGCTGGGCACCGGCATCGCCACCAGCGTCGGCATGGCCATCGCCGGGCTCTGGCAGGCCGCCACGTTCAACCGGCCCGGCTACGACCTGTTCGACTACGACGTCTACGCCGTCGCAGGCGACGGCTGCCTGATGGAGGGCATCGGCGCCGAGGCGGCCTCGCTCGCCGGGCACCTCAAGCTGTCGAACCTCTGCTGGTTCTACGACAGCAACCGGATCACCATCGAGGGCTCGACGAGCCTGGCGTTCAGCGAGGACGTGCCGGCCCGCTTCGCCGGCTACGGCTGGGCGGTGCAGCACGTCACCGACGTCAACGACCTCGACGCGCTGAGCGCCGCGATCGAGGCGTTCAAGGCCGAGACCGACCGGCCGACGCTGATCGTCGTCGACAGCGTGATCGGCTACGGCGCCCCGCACAAGCAGGGCACCCACACCGCCCACGGCGAACCCCTGGGCGTCGACGAGGTCGCGGCCACCAAACGCTTCTACCAGTGGCCCGCGGACGAGGACTTCCTCGTGCCCGACCGGGTCCGCGAGCACGTCGCGGGTGCGATGCGGGAGAACGGTGGGCGGTTGCGCCGGGAGTGGGAGGAGCTGTTCGCGCGCTACGCGCAGGAGTTCCCCGAGCAGGCCGAGCAGCTCAACCACATGCAGCGCCGGACGCTGCCCGACGGGTGGGACGCCGACCTCCCGGAGTTCCCGCCCGACGCCAAGGGGGTCGCGAGCCGCGACTCGGGCGGCAAGGTCCTCAACGCCGTCGCCGGACGCGTGCCGTGGCTGATCGGCGGGTCGTCGGACCTGGCGCCGTCGAACAAGTCGCGGCTGACCTTCGACGGTGCGGGCGACTTCAGCGCGGACGACCGGGCAGGGCGGAACCTGCACTTCGGTGTCCGCGAGCACGCCGCCGCTGCGATCTCGAACGGGCTCGCGCTGTCCAAGCTGCGCGCGTACCAGGCCGGGTTCCTGATCTTCTCCGACTTCCAGCGGGGCGCGCTGCGGCTCTCGGCGCTGATGGAGCTGCCGTTGATCCACATCTATACCCACGACTCGATCGGCGTCGGTGAGGACGGGCCCACCCACCAGCCCATCGAGCACCTGGCCTCGATCCGGGCCATGCCCGGTGTGATCGACATGCGGCCCGGCGACGCGAACGAGGTCGTCGAAGCGTGGCGTGTGCTCATGCCGATCCGGCACGCGCCGGTGGCGCTGATGCTCTCCCGCCAGCCGCTGCCGACCCTCGACCGCACCCGCTACGCCCCGGCGTCCGGGGTGGCCCGCGGCGCGTACGTCCTCGCCGACCCGCCCGCGGGCGACCCCGACGTCATCCTCATCGCGACCGGCAGCGAGGTCGGGATGACCGTCGAGGCGTACGAGCAGCTCACCGCGGACGGGATCCGGGCGCGGGTGGTGAGCATGCCGTCGATGGAGCTGTTCGACAAGCAGCCGCCCGCCTACCGCGAGGAGGTCCTGCCATCGGCGGTGACTGCCCGGGTCGCGGTGGAGAAGGGCAGCCCGTTCGGCTGGGACCGCTGGGTCGGCACGACGGGCGCCGTGATCGGGATGAGCACCTTCGGCGAGTCGGCGCCAATGAAGGTGCTGCAGGCGAAGTTCGGGTTCACGACCGAGCACATCGTCGCCATCGCCCGGGCGCAGCTCGGACTGGACCACGACGCACCCGAGGGGATGACGCTCGAACCGGCCGACGGCTGACGGCTACCGCATCCGTACCTCCGGCACGCCTGCAGCCGGTCGAACAGCACCGGGTGGAGGCCGCCGTCCGGGCCGCAGCCCAGGAGGTCCGCATCCCCGTCACCGGCTGCCGCCGCCGGATGTAGCGAAAGCGGCTTTCGGTGCACTCAACGCACCCAACGCCGCTTTCGCTACATCCCGCCCCGCCCCGCATCCCGCCCCGCGGCCGCCCACCCCAGCATCGCCGAACCGCGAGATGACCCGACAATGACGGCGTGGAGCGAGCTCTCGACTGGGACGACGGAGCGGTCGTCGCCGTCGACCAGACGGCCCTGCCTGCGGAGCTGCGGTTCCTGCGGTTGACCACCGTCGACCAGGTCGTCGACGCGATCCGCCGGCTGGTGGTCCGCGGCGCGCCGGTCGTCGGGATCACCGGTGCGCTCGGCGTCGCCCTGTCCGCCCGGCACCACGCCGATCCCGGCGGTCGCGTCGACGAGGACGCCGTCCGCCGGGACGCGCAGCGGATCGCCGACAGCCGCCCGACCGCGGTCAACCTGCGCTGGGCCGTCGACCGGGTGCTCACCCGCCTGCCCGACGGCCCGGACGCCGTGCTCGTCGAGGCCCTCGCCGTCCTCACCGACGACGAGCAGGCCAACCGGACCGCCGCCCGCCGCGCCGCCGACGTCCTGCGGTCCGAGTGCCCGGACCGCCCGCTGCGCGTCCTCACCCACTGCAACACCGGCACGCTCGCGACCATGGGCGGCGGCACCGCCCTCGGCGCGGTCCGGGCCCTGGCCCGCGACGGCCGGTTGGAGGAGGTCATCGCCACCGAGACGCGGCCGCTCCTGCAGGGCGCGCGCCTGACCGTCTGGGAGCTGCAGCAGGACGGGCTGCCCCACCGGCTCTGCGTCGACTCGGCTGCGCCTGCCGCGATGGCCGCCGGCCTGGTCGACGCGGTCGTCGTCGGCGCGGACCGCATCGCCGCGAACGGCGACACCGCGAACAAGATCGGCACCTACGCGCTGGCCTGCGCCGCGGCCCACAACCGGATCCCGTTCGTCGTGGTCGCGCCGCACAGCACCGTCGATCCCGCGACACCCGGCGGAGCCGGCATCCCGATCGAGGAGCGCGACGCCGCCGAGGTCGTCCGGCTCGCCGGAACGGACACCACCGTCCCCGGCACGCGGGCCTTCAACCCGGCGTTCGACGTGACGCCTGCCGAGCTGATCACGGCGATCGTCACCGAACAGGGTGTCTGGCGGCCCTCAGCCCGTTGATCATTCCTGTCAGGCGGTAACGGGCCGCAGACGTCCGCGAGTCAGCGGCAGCCGGTGCACGGACGCCGCCCGCACCGCAAGGATGCCGCCACGCTCGAGGCCGAGTGGGCTCGACGCCCTGCACTCCGGCCGCGCCGCCGCCGGGCTCACGCTGCCGACCCCGGAATCGGAGGAGCGCCTCCCCCACGCCACGGATCAGCGCGACGCCGTCGCACCGCACCCGCTCGACGCCACGCGCTCCGCGGTCGAGCACGCAATCCTGTCGCGCCGGCGCGCATGCTGGTGCACACCGCGAATATCCGCGCCGCCGCCGCCGTTGTCCCCTGCGGAGGGCGGGCGACGTCCCACCCCACGATCGAGGAGTGACGGTGACCGAGACCACGCAGAAGGGGACCACGCAGAAGGGGACCACGCAGAAGGGGACCACGCAGCAGGCCATCCTCGCGGGCGGCTGCTTCTGGGGCATGCAGGACCTCATCCGGCGCCGGCCCGGCGTCGTGTCGACCCGGGTCGGCTACACCGGCGGGAAGAACGCGAACGCGACGTACCGCAACCACCCCGGCCACGCCGAGGCGATCGAGATCACCTACGACCCGAGCAGGACGAGCTACCGCGACCTGCTGGAGTTCTTCTTCCAGATCCACGACCCGACCACGCGCGACCGCCAGGGCAACGACGTCGGCACCTCGTACCGGTCGGCGATCTTCTACGTCGACGACGAGCAGAAGCGCATCGCCGAAGACACCATCGCCGACGTCGACGCGTCCGGGCTGTGGCCGGGCAAGGTCGTCACCGAGGTGACCGAGGCGGGGCCGTTCTGGGAGGCCGAGACGGAGCACCAGGACTACCTCGAGCGCATCCCCTGGGGCTACACCTGCCACTTCCCGCGGCCCGACTGGACGCTTCCCCGCCGCGCCGACACCGGATCGGGCACGCCGACGACCGCGCGGTGATCCGCGTCCGCCTGGACGTCGCGCCCGAACTCCGGCGAGCATGTGGCCGTCGGAAGTCGACCGGCGGAGGAGGCTCGAGATGGGACGCGACGTCGAGCGCGTGGTCTTCACCCGGGAGGACCGGCGGCGGTTCCGCGACAAGCACCGGCGTTGCCTCGACGTGCTGGCCCAGATGCTGGCCGAGTCGCAGTTCGACTTCGAGCACCCGCTGACGGGCATGGAGATCGAGCTCAACCTCGTCGACGACCGGGGCGCGCCCGCGAACGTCAACGCGCGGGTGCTCGAGCTGGTCGCCGACCCGGCGTTCCAGACCGAGATGGGCCAGTTCAACATCGAGATCAACGTCGCGCCCCGGGGCATCGCGGCCGGCGGCCTCGGCGAGTTCGAGCAGGCCGTGCGGTCGAGTCTGAACTGGGCCGACGAGCGCGCCCGGACCGACGGCGCGCACCTGGTCATGATCGGGATCCTGCCGACGCTCATGCCGCGCCATGTGCACATCGACGCGATGAGCGCCAACCCCCGCTACACCGCGCTCAACGATCAGATCTTCGCCGCCCGCGGCGAGGACATCGAGCTGGCCGTCGACGGTGTCGAGCACCTGAGCACCTACGCCGACTCGATCACCCCCGAGGCCGCCTGCACGAGCTTCCAGCTGCACCTTCAGGTCAGCCCCGCCCAGTTCGCCCAGTACTGGAACGCCGCGCAGGCGATCGCCGGTGTGCAGCTGGCCGTGGGCGCGAACTCGCCGTTCCTGTTCGGCAAGGAGCTGTGGCACGAGACCCGCATCCCGCTGTTCGAGCAGGCGACCGACACCCGGCCCGAGGAGCTCAAGGAGCAGGGTGTGCGGCCCCGGGTGTGGTTCGGCGAGCGGTGGGTGACCTCGGTGTTCGACCTGTTCGAGGAGAACGCCCGCTACTTCACCGCGTTGCTGCCCATCTGCGACGACGACGACCCCGTGGCGCAGCACGACCGCGGCGAGGTACCGGCGCTGGCCGAGCTGTCGCTGCACAACGGCACGGTCTACCGCTGGAACCGGCCCATCTACGCCGTCGTCGACGGCCGCCCGCACCTGCGCGTGGAGAACCGGGTGCTGCCCGCGGGGCCGACCGTCGTCGACGCCGTGGCCAACGCGGCGTTCTACTACGGGCTGGTCCGCACGCTGGCCGAGCAGGAGCGACCGATCTGGTCGCAGATGTCGTTCTCCGCGGCCGAGGAGAACATGCACGCGGGCGCCCGGCACGGCCTCGACGCGAAGCTCTACTGGCCGGGTGTCGGTGAGGTCCCCGCCGCCGAGCTGGTGCTCCGCCGGCTGCTGCCGCTGGCGTACGCCGGGCTGGACGCCTGGGGCGTCGACCCGGCCGTCCGCGACCGGCTGCTCGGCATCATCGAGGGACGCTGCACGAGCGGCGTCACCGGGGCGAGCTGGCAGGTCGACGTCGTCCACGACCTGCAGCGGGCCGGATCCGACCGGCGCGCCGCGCTGCACGGGATGCTGGAGCGCTACGTCCCGAACATGCACAGCAACGAACCCGTGCACACCTGGCAGCGCTGAGGTCACGTCACACCCCTGCCCGGCCGTCACACGTCAACGGCGGCTGTCACACCCTGCGCAACGGCTGTGACAGCCCGGCGCGGTGTGCGCCGGCGCGGGCAACGCGTGACGCCACGACCGATGCCATGATGTTGTTCACGTGGAGCGGAGCGGGTTTCATGGGGCCGTGGGCGAGGTCCGGGTGCGGTCGAGCGGGGAGTGCCGGTGTCCCGCCCGTCGCCCCGCTGCCGCACCGAGCGCCCGGACCAGGCCACTCGCTGTCCCCCTGCTGCGGTTGCAGGCCCAGGCCGGCAACCGGGCGGTCGCGGGAATGCTCGCGCCGCTCGCTCGGGGTGGCACCGGCGGCCGGTCCGCCGTCGCGCAGCGGGAGGCCGCGGGCGCGCCCGCGACGCCCCGGCGGACGGGCCTGAGCTCGCCACGCTTCGTCGGGGACCCGACTCTGGAGGCCTGCCTGCAGGACCGGGCCCGGCTCGGCGAGGGCACCACCGGCATATCGGTCGGCCGGGTGCAGCAGGCGCTGGTCGACCTGGGCTACGACCTGGGAGCGGGCGCGGATCAGCGGTACGGGCCGAGGACCGCGGCCGCGGTTCGCTCGTTCAAGACCGACCAGGTGCTCGGCTTCACGCAGTTCGGCGACGTCGGACCGGGGACGATGGGCCGGCTCGACGAGCTGTTCCCCGGCCCGCTGCCGCCGTGCAAGCCCGACGAGATCCCGGTGACCGCCGGCCAGGCGAAGGCCGTGACCGCGGCACCCGGTGCCGAGACCGCCGGTTCCGGCGTCGGGATCCCGGGGCTGCACTGCCAGATCGGCCCGGTGCCCGGGCCGAAGGCCGCGATCGCGCCCGTCCGCGCCGCGTCCACACCGACGCCCATGCCCGACCGCATCCCACCGAGGATCGACGTTCCGGTCGCGGTGACGCTGCCCGGTGGGGCTGCGACGCCGACCACCGTCAAAGCCGTCCCCACGGCACCGGGTGGCGCCGAGCCCGGGGAGGTGCTGGTCGACGGGAAGCCGAGCACGGACCTCACGACGTCGGGCACGGTGACCGTCAAGGGGACGGCGCAGACCTTCTCCCGTTTCGTCAACCAGCTGTCCCTCGTCGCCGTGCAGGGCGGCAAGGAGATCGCCCGGAGCGCACCGTTCGCGGTGGCCGCGATCCCGGTCGGCGTCGACACCACGAAGAACAGCGACTCCGGCCGGGGCAACCCGCTGCGCGGGATGACCGTCGACTTCACCGTGCGCTCCGACAGCGGGGACCGCGCGGACCTGGACAAGGTGCAGTCGATGGAGGTGCTCCAGAACCGGCTGAACACCGGCTGCTTCGCGGCGTTCGACGCCCAGAAGGTGCTCGACGCCAACGCCCCGGGCTACGGCCTGGGCATCCACACGCAGACTCCGCGCACCGACCGGCACCGGGTCGACGGGTCGCTGCTCACATCCCCGGGTGTGTGGCAGATCGGCCAACTGATGCTGTTCCGCGACCTGCGCACCGGCGTCGGCGACATCCCGATCCCGCACAGCGCCTACGAGATCGCCTGGAACGTCAACAAGTTCAGCGTCGGCGACGGGTTGTTCTTCGTCCTCACCAAGATCGGTGTCGACGGGTCGGCGAAGGGCTCCGCGAGCAGCTTCGGGTTCGGGACCGCCTTCACCGTCCAGGAGGTGTAGACCTCAGAAGTTGGCCCGCATGAACGCGAACGTGGCCGGTCGGCTGCGTTCCAGGATCGCCGGGGACGCGAAGAAGAGCGCGAGGGCCTCGGGGAACCCCTCTCCCGCTTTGGCACCGTAGTCGGTGACCGGCTCGGGCGTCTTGCCGCCGCCGTCCCTGACGAGCGCGGCGTCGAACTGGGTCACGAGCCCCTTGTTGGCCAAGGCGAGGCCGTGGCCGACCTCGTGGATGACGATCCAGACCGCCGGCTCCGCGCCACCCGGTCGGCTGAGGTCGGTGCTCCCCCGGAACGCGTTGGCGAACAGCTTGAGCTGCTGTCCACGCACCACCCCCGGCTGCGTGATCGGGTCGACGGTGGGGACGGTCGTGTCCCAGACCCCGTCCTCTCCGGTCTTGGTGACACCGGGGCTGATGTCCAGCTCGAACTGCGGCAGCCGGCCGACCGCCCAGCGCGCCAGGGTCAGCGCGGTGGTGATCACGAGGAGCTGGTCCGCCCGCACCAGGGCCGGCGCCACGCGTCGAGGTGGGTGCGCTGCTGCATCGAGCTGACGCCCACGGCGCGGGCTGCGGGACAGAAGTCGGCGGGTTCGAGCTCGCACTCCGCGGTCCCCACCACGCAGGCGAGGACGGCGCGGCGGATGCTCACGCCCCGCCTCAGCGGCAGTGGGCGACGCGCAGCACGCTCAGTCCGGGACCGACTGCACGCCCGCGACCACGACGCCGAACAGGTCCGCGATCGACGCCAGGCTCGCCGCCTGCAACGCGGCGGCGTCGACGACCCGCCCGTCGGTGCCGGGCAGGTCCCGGGTGGCCGTCGCACCCGCGACCACCGTCGGCGCGTGCCCCAGGCTGAATGCGCCCCGTGCGGTCGAGTTCACGCACATGTGCGTCATGAAGCCGGCGAGCAGCAGTGGCCGCTCCGGTCCCTTCTTGAGTACGGAGTCGAGCTCGGTGCCGGTGAACGAGTTCGGGTAGTTCTTGACGATCGTCGGCTCACCCGCCCGTGGGGCGACCCGGTCGACGATCGCGCCGATCTCCTCGCGTACGTCGTAGGGCGAACCGGGCCCGGCGTCGTGCTGGATGTGGATGATCGGGATGCCCGCCGAGCGCGCCCGGTCCAGCAGCTCCTCGGCCTGGTCGAGCGCGGCCTGCACGCCGGACAGCTCGAGGGGGCCGCGGGTGTAGGTGTTCTGGCAGTCGATCATGATCAGGGTGGACGCACCGAGCGCGGGCGGGTCGGCGGGCAGCCCGCTCGCGGCCCGCAGGGTGAACAGGTCGGCCACGGCGGTCTCCTCACACGACGTCGGGAGGGTTCCTTCGGACAGTAACCGCCGACCCGAGCCGGCGCAGAAGGTGCGCGATCGTGCTGCAGCAACTACGCGTACGCCGCCTCGCCTGCGAACGCGACCGGCGTCCCCGCGACACCGCGGTTCGCGCCACCGCCCCGTGTCGTCGAGATCGCCGCGGTTCGGCCGCCCCGGATTCGCGGCCGCCGGTGTGGCGTTCGTCGGCACGACCGGCCTGTGGTGACGTCGCCGGTGTCTGAACACACGATCGCCCCGGCCGGCCGTCGCCGCGCCGAGGCCGGCGGCCCTCCTCGGTGACGCAGCGAGGAGTCGACCGGTCGTTGCCGGAGCACTACGGTCCACCCCGGACCCGGCCCGACCGGTCAGGCGGCACCACCACCGTTCCACGTCAGCACACACCTCCCCGGAAGGACCAACATGGCCACGTACAAGGTCGGATACTTCGTCGGCAGCCTCTCCTCCACCTCCATCAACCGCGAGCTCTCCCAGGTGCTGATCCGGCTCGCCCCCGAGGACCTCGAGTTCACCGAGATCCCGATCCGGAACCTGCCGCTGTACAGCCCGGACTACGACGCCGACTACCCGGCCGAGGCCACGGCGCTCAAGGACGCGATCCGCGGGTCCGACGCCGTCCTGTTCATCACCCCCGAGTACAACCGGTCGATCCCCGGCGCGCTCAAGAACGCCATCGACTGGGCCTCCCGGCCCTGGGGCCAGAACGCCTTCAGCCACATCCCCGCCGGTGTGATCGGCGCATCCACCGGCCAGATCGGGACCGCCGTCGCCCAGCAGAGCCTGCGCGGGGTGCTCGGCTTCTGCAACGCCCGCCAGATGACCGCGCCCGAGGCCTACATCAGCTTCTCCCCCGAGGTCTTCCCCGGCGGCGGCGAGTGCGTCAACGAGTCCACGGGGGACTTCCTGAAGAACTACATGGCCGAGTTCCGCGACCACGTCGTGCGGGTCCTGACCGTCCTGCCCCGCCGGCCGTAACCGCCCGCACGACGTGGTGTCGGCCGGTGCTCCGCGAACGGCTCCGCCGCCACGCACCCGGGCCCGGTCACGAGCAGATCGGACTGCCGCCGCGGCACCGGCCGGTTCACCGTCCCCGCCTGCCGGATGTCCTCGACCCCGACGTGCGCCCGCCGGGGGACGCGGCTGTTGACGTCCGCGGCGCGCGGATTCTGTGCCATGGTGAGTCCGTGAGCGACGTCCAGGTGGTCACCAGCCGTGAGGTGCCGCTCGGCGGCCCGCGGGCGATGACGGTGCGCCGCACGCTCCCCCAGCGGGCCCGCTCCCTGGTCGGCGCCTGGTGCTTCGCCGACCACTACGGTCCCGACGACGTCGTCCGCACCGGCGGCATGGACGTGCCTCCACACCCGCACACCGGCCTGCAGACCGTCAGCTGGCTGTTCACCGGCGAGATCGAGCACCGCGACAGCAGTGGCGTGCACGCGATGGTCCGGCCCGGGGAGCTGAACCTGATGACCGGCGGGGACGGCGTGGCACACTCCGAGGTCTCCACGCGCGGCACCACCACGCTGCACGGGGTCCAGCTGTGGGTGGCGCTGCCCGACCAGGCCCGGCGCCTTCCCCGGGGCTTCGCCCACCACGTGCCCGCCCCGATCCGCCTCGGCGGTGCCACGGTGCGGGTGCTGCTCGGCACGCTGGCCGGCCACACCTCGCCGGTGGCCGCCCACACCCCGCTGATCGGCGCGGAGCTGGTGCTCGACCCGCGTGGCGAGCTCACCCTCGACGTCGCGCCGGACTTCGAGCACGGCGTGCTCGTCGACGTCGGGCCGGTCCTTCTCGACGGCACCGAGCTGGCCCGTGCCGAGTTGGGCTACCTGCCGCCGGGCGCCGGGCGGCTGATGCTGGCGAACCCGGGCGACCGACCGGCCAGGGTGATGCTGCTCGGCGGCGCGCCGTTCACCGAGCCGGTGCTGATGTGGTGGAACTTCGTCGGCCGCACCCACGAGGAGATCGCCGGCTTCCGTGAGGAGTGGGAGGCCGGGTCCGAGCGCTTCGGCGCGGTCGAGGGGTACCGGGGCCAGGTGCAACGCCTGCCGGCGCCGCCCATGCCCACCGTCCGCCTCAAGCCCCGGCCGGCACCACCCGGCCACGGCGATCCCAGCGCCTGGGGGTAGCACGTCGACCGGCTCAGCCACGGCCGCCGCGACTACTGTGCCGGAGGTGCGACGCGCCCTGGTCACCAACGACGACCACTGCGCAGCCGGGCTCGGCCGAGGAGCTGATGCCGGCGGTGTCGTTCAGATCTTGATGCAGACGTTGGTGAGCTCGGTGTAGAACTCCAGGCCGTGGACGCCGCCCTCACGGCCGATACCGGAGTGCTTCATCCCGCCGAAGGCAGTACGCAGATCGCGGAGGAACCAGCTGTTGACCCAGACGATGCCGGCCTCCAGCTGCGGCGCGACCCGGTGGACGCGCGAGGCATCGGTGCTGAAGAACGTCGCCGCCAGGCCGTACTCGGTGTCGTTGGCGAGCCTGATGGCCTCATCCTCGTCGTGGAACGGGATGAGGGCGACGGCGGGGCCGAAGATCTCCTCGGTGGCCACGCGGCTGTCGTGCGCCAGGCCCGTCCAGATCGTCGGCTCGACCCAGGAGCCGCCGTCACGCTCATCGCCGAACGTCGGTGCGCCGCCCCCGTGCAGGACCTTGGCACCCGCTTCCTCGGCGAGCTTGTAGTAGGACAGCACCTTGTCGCGGTGCTCGGCGGAGACCACCGGGCCGAAGTTGGTCGCGTCATCGTCCGGATAGCCGTAACGCAGTTCGTTCCTGGCGTACTCCACCAGGCGCTCGGCGACCTGATCGAAGATCGACTCGTGGGCGTAGACGCGCTCGGTGCCGAGGCAGACCTGGCCGGTGTTGAGGAAGCAGGACCGGCCCAGCTCCGCGATGGTGAGGTCGAGGTCGGCGTCCTCGAAGACGATGCCCGCGTTCTTGCCCCCCATCTCCATGGAAGACGCCTTCAGGGTCGGGGCGACCGCCTTGAGGATGATCGAACCGGTCACGGTCTCGCCGGTGAAGGTGACACCGTCGACGTCCGGGTGCGAGGTGATCATGGCCCCGGTCTCCCCGAAGCCGTGCAGCACGTTGTAGACGCCCTCGGGGATGCCGACCTCGTTCATGACCTCACCGAGCAGGGTGGCGGTCGACGGGGTGACCTCGGACGGCTTGGCGACGACGGTGTTGCCACAGGCAAGTGCCGGGCCGACCTTCCAGGTCAGCAGCAGCAGCGGAAGGTTCCATGGAGAGATGACACCGATGACGCCACGCGGCCGGCGGACGCCGTAGTTCAGCGCGCCGGAACCGTCGGGGGTGTCCATGTGGAAGGCCTCGGTGGGGTGTTCCCTGAGGACGTCGGCGAACGCGGCGAAGTTGGAGCCGCCACGGGGGATGTCGACGTGGGAGGCGACCGAGTACGGCTTGCCGGTGTCGAGCACTTCTGCCTCGAGGAAGTCGTCGAACCGCTTCATGACCCCGTCGGCGATGGCGCGCACCATCTTGGAGCGTTCCGCCTGCGCGAGCTTGCCCCATGGGCCCTCGAGCGCGGCCCGGGCGGCCGCGACCGCGGCATCGACCTCTTTCTGGCCTGCCCTGTGCGCCTGCGCGGTGACCTCGCCCGTGATCGGGTACAGGACGTCGAAGGTGTCTCCGGTCTCGACGAACCGGCCGTTGATGAAGTTCGGCAGCTGCCGAACGATGATGTCCTTGTGCACT
>JAEUJO010000087.1 GCA_016794615.1 Pseudonocardia sp.
CGGCGTCGCCGGCACCGGGTGGTTCCTCCAGGACCTCGGGCTCGCCACCGGCGACGACGGCTTCACCCAGGCCGCGCAGGACGCGCGCCGGTGGCTCGTGGCCGTGGCCACGAAGGCCGAGCCCGGGTGGTCGTGGCACGGAACCCGGGTGGGGGGCGAATGGACGCTGCCCAACGAGCCGTCGTGGCACTGGGGCACCGCCGGTGTGCTCGCCTTCCTGGCCCGGATGGACGGGTGGCCGGTCGACAGCCCGGGCATGCAGCCGGCGCTGGTGCCGATCCGACCGTCGACCTGACCGGTCACAGGCTTCGGGCGAGGAGACCGAGGGCCGCGCACACGTCGTCCGGAGCGGCGAGCACGTCGCGCAGTGACACGCGGCCGGTGAGCCCGTCCAGCAGGAGCAAGGGGTCGGCGGCCACCGCGCCGGCCTGCTCCGCAGGCTCCACCGCGACGGTCGCGCTGCGGACGGAGATATCCAGCGCCTGCTTCCCCAGATCGATCCCCACCGCGAGCTCGCGGCCGAACGCGCACGCCACTCTCGCCGCGACCAGCAGCGTGTAGGCCGGCACGGGCACCTGCACGGGTGTGGCGGGTGCGGAGCGGCCCAGCGGTTCGGTGACGTCGCGCTCGTGCACCAGCGCGTCGAACACGGCGTGCAGCACCACCCGCGGCCACGGCTGGCGGCCGACCGGGCTGCCGACGAGGACGTCCGTGCCGAGCGCGTCGCCCGCGTCGATCACCGCCAGGGTGGTGCGCTCGAACGCCGCGAGGGTCTCCTCCGGTTCGGTGGCAGGCGCCTCGGCGAGCCAGACCGACGGCGTCGTCTTCGGGTCGAACCCCCGCGTCCGCTCGTACCGTTCACCGGCCCGCGTCGCCGCGACGACACCGACCATCATCTCGTTCATCTGCACGACGTGCCGCACGACGTCGTGCACCGACCAGCCGGTGCACCGGCTCGGCCGCGTCCACTCGTCGAGCGGCACGCCCCGCACGACGTCGAGCTGCCGCATCCGCTCGATCCGGTTCGCCTCGGCGGCGGCCTGGTCGAAGGGGAAGCGGACCTCCTGCTCGCGGAACGTCGCCACGCCGCCCACCATGACACGGCTCAGGTCGCCGGCGGGAGGTTCTGGTTGATCCGCAGGATGTTCTCGGGGTCGTAGACGCCCTTGACCTGGCAGAGCCGGTCGTAGTTGGCCCCGTAGGTGGCCCGCACCCGGTCCGGGCCCTCGTCCATCATGAAGTTCACGTACGCCCCGCCCGCCGAGTACGGGTGCTGCGCGGCCCAGTAGTCGACCGTCCAGCGGGAGACCGCCTCGGCGTTGCGCGGGTCCGGGTCGATGCCACCGATCACCGAGGACCAGGTGACGTCGCGATGCGCCCACGCGGTGTCGGCCGGGCCGACGCGCTGCACCGCGCCGTCGATCGGGTACAGGTGCATGGTCGAGAGCGGGGACGGCAGCTCCTCGGCGAACCGGGCGTGCACGGCGACCGCCTCGTCCGGGACGGTGCGGACGAAGTCGCCGCGCCAGTACCACTGCAGGCCCTTCGGGTAGAGCGGGTCGAAGGCCGACTGCAGCCCGGGGTACGGGACCGACCCGATGCCCTCCCACTGCGGTGCCTGCGCGCGCACCGGTGCGAACGCGGCATCTGCATCGGCGGGGTCGCCCGTCCAGCACCACACGACGCCGCACGCCTTGCGCAGGTGCAGCTCGGCCGGGAACGGGTCGCCGGGCGGGACCGTCATCGTGGCGAAGAAGCCGTAGAGGTCCGCGGGCTGGGCGGGCAGGAAGTCGCGGTACCAGCTCAGCACCTCCGCCGTGGCCGCCACCGGCCACAGGGTCGGGCCGGCGATCACGTTCGTGACCGGGTGGCAGCGGAACACGAACGAGGTCACGACGCCGAAGTTGCCACCACCGCCGCGCAGGGCCCAGAACAGGTCGGGGTGCTCGGACTCCGACGCGGTCACCACCCGCCCGTCGACCAGCACGACCTCGGCCGCCACCAGGTTGTCGATGGTCAGCCCGTGCTTGCGCGACAGGTACCCGTGCCCGCCGCCCAGCGTGAGGCCGCCGACGCCGGTGGTCGAGAAGATCCCGGACGGCAGCGCGAGCCCGTGCTCGTGGGTCGCGGCGTCGACGGCGCCCCACGTGGCGCCGCCCTGCACCCGGACCGTCCGCGCGGCCGGGTCGACGTCCACCGCGTTCAGCTCCGCCAGGTCGATCACCAGCCCGCCGTCGACGGTGCCGAACCCGGGCCCGTTGTGCCCGCCGCCGCGCACGGCGATCGGCAGCCCGGCCCGCCGCCCGTAGGCGAGCGCCGTCCGGACGTCGTCGACCGAGCGGCAGCGCGCGAGCACCGCAGGCCGGCGGTCGATCATTCCGTTGTAGATCGCTCGGGCCTCGTCGTAGCCGGCGTCGTCGGGCGTGACGACCTGCCCCGCCATCCGGTCGCGCAGCGTGGTCGTCTCGATGGTGGTCATGGCGATGCTCCTCGTCCGCGGGTGGTGGCGGAAACGATGCGCGAGCCGGCCGTCGCCGGTCATGACCGATGCTGACCCCCTGCGCCGGACGCTCAGGGGGGTCAGATCTGACTATCGAGCGGCCCGGGGTGGCGCAGTACCGTGGCGGCATGGCGCCGTGGGTCCCGGTCGCCCTGCCACCCCGGTTCGTCGCCGCGCGCCGGACCCGGCTCGTCGGCCGCCGCTACGAGCTCGGGGTCCTGGAGACCGTGTGGGAACGCGTGTGCCAGGGCGTGGGCCAGGTTCTGCTCGTCGGCGGTGAGCCGGGCGCGGGCAAGACCCGGCTGGCCGCCGAGGCCGCCGGTGTCCTGCACGAGCAGGACGCCGCGGTACTGGTGGGCACGGCGACGAAGGACGCCGGGGTGCCCTACCAGCCGTTCGTGGAGCTGCTGGACCACCTGTTCCTGGCGAGCGGGCCCGGCACGCTGGACGTGGCAGGCGAGCTCCGCCTGCTGTCCCGGCACGCCGCCCGCCACCTGCCCGACCCGGCCGCTCCGGTCGGCGAGGGCCGCCGCGACCTGTTCGAGGCCGTGGCCGGGCTCCTCCGGTCGATCACCCGCGAGCGGCCGCTGGTCGTCGTCGTCGACGACCTGCACTGGTCGCAGCTGCCGACGGTCGCGCTGCTGGAGCACGTCGTCCACTCCTGCGTCGACACCCCGACCCTGGTGCTGGTCACCTTCCGGACCACCGCGCCCGACCGGTCGGACGAGCTCAGCGCCCGCCTGGCCGACCTGCACCGGCTCGACGGCGTGCGCCGCGTCGACCTCGCCGGGCTCGACACCGAGGCCATCGCCGAGTTCGTGTGCGACCACGCGGGCGTGTCACCGGCCGCCGCCCGGGCCCCGGCGGCGATCCTGCGCGACCGGACCGGCGGCAACCCGTTCTTCCTCCGCGAGACCTGGCTCGACCTCGAACGGCGCGGGGGGGTCGCCGCCCTGCGCGGCCCGCAGCGGGTGCCGGCCACCCTCGGCGACACGGTGGCGGCCCGGCTGGCGGGCCTCGGGGAGCAGCTGCGGGAGACCGTCGAGCTGGCCGCGGTGATCGGCGAGAGCGTCGACCTGCCGACGCTGGTCCGGGCCGGACCGGCCGACCGCGACGCGAGCATGGACGCGGTCGACGCCGCCGTCGCGGTGGGCGTGCTCGAACCGGTCGCCGCTACCACAGACCGCTACGCGTTCGTCCACTCGCTGACGCGGCAGGCCGTGCTGGACCGGCTGCCGCAGGCCCGCTGCACGGCGCTGCACGCCCGGGTGGCGCAGACGCTGGAGGCCCGCGGTGACGCCACCCTGACGCCGCGGATCGCGCACCACTACCTCGCGGCGCACGTCCTGGGCTTTCACGAGCAGGCCCTGCGGCACGCGACGGCCGCGGCCCGCCTGGCCGTGCACACCCTGGCGTTCGAGGAGGCGGCGCTGTGGTTCGAGCGGGCGGCGGCGCTGCCCGAGACCCCGGAGGACGTGCGGGCGCAGCTGTCGTTCGACGCCGCGGCGAACCACGTCCGGGCCGGGGACGCCGCGCGGGCGCGGGAGATCTACGAGCGGCTGACCACGGTGGCGGACCCGCTGGTGCGGCTGGAGGCGGCGATGGGCCTGGAGGAGGCCACCGCGCGGCCCGGGCTCGCCGACAACCGGGCCGCCGACCTGCTCGGCGCGGCCCTCGACGGCTGCGGGCTCGCCCCGGACGACCTGCTGCGGGTGCGCGCGCTCGGCAGTCTCGGGAGGGCGCTGGCCTTCGCGGGCCGGCACGACGAGGGCCGGGCGGTCGGCAGCCGGGCGGTCGACGCGGCGCACCGCAGTGGCGACCGGTCGACCCTCGTCCACACGCTCAAGACCAGCCTGTGGCACGGGCTGGCTCCTGGCCTGGCCGACGTCCAGCTCGCCCGGTCGATCGAGCTGGCCCGGCTGTGCGCCCAGGTCGGCGACCGCGAGACGGGCAGCGTCGCGGCCTTCCACCGGGCGATCGTCAGCTACCTCGCCGGGCGACCCGACGACCTCGCCGAGGCCGCGACCGACCTCCACCGGGCGGCCGCGAGCCTCGGGCAGCCGTGGCACACCTACTTCGCCGGCTGCATCGCCCAGGGCCGGGCGTTCTGCCGTGGCGACTTCGCGCAGGCCGAGCAGCGGGCCACGGCGACCCTGCAGCTCGGGGAGGCGTTCGGCGACGACGGCATCGACGGCTCCCACGGTGTGCAGATGTTCATGCTCCACCGGGAGACGGGTCGGCTCGACGTCGCTCGTCGGTACCTGACCGGGCGGGAGACGTTCGCCGACCGCTGGGTGGCCGGCCTCCTCGCGCTCTACACCGAGCTGGACGTCACCGAGGGCACCCGGCGGGCGCTGGCGCACCTGCTCGACGGCGACCTCGCCGCTCACGTGACGGATGCGCACTGGCCGATCGAGCTGGCGTTCCTCATCGAGGGCGCGCTCGCCCTCGGCGACCGGGACGCCGCACTCGCGCTGCGCCCCTTCCTGGCCGTCTACGCCGGGATGAACCTCGCCGGCGGCCAGCTCGTCGCGATGTTCGGCAGCGCCGATCGCTACCTCGCGCGGGTCGCCGTCCTGCTCGGCGACGGCGACTCCGCCGAGCGGCACTTCGCCGCGGCGCTGGCGATGGACCGGCGGATGGGGTCGGTCGTGCACGTCGCCGAGACGCTCGCCGCCCACGCCCTGGCCGTGCACGCGACCGACCCCGCCCGCGCCCGCCTGCTCGCCACCGAAGCCCGGGCTCTGGCGGAGCCGATCGGCCAGGTCCGGGTGCTGCGGTCACTCGACGGTCTGGCCTGCTCGGCCGGACCGGCCCCGCTGACCGCCCGGGAGGCCGAGGTGCTCGGGCTCGTCGCCGAGGGCCTGAGCAACCGCGAGATCGCCGCGCGGCTGTTCATCAGCGCCAACACCGCGGCCAACCACGTCCGCAGCATCCTGATGAAGACCGGCACCGCGAACCGGACGCAGGCCGCCCGCTACGCGACCGAGCACGAGCTGGCGTGATCACATCCGCTCGCTGCTGCCGTCCGGCAGGAGCCGCTCGACCATCTCGGTCACGACGTCCGCCGGGATCCCGGCGCGCGCGGCCGCCCGCCGGATCGCGTCCTGCGACGGAGCCTCGTAGAGGCAGTAGGTCTTGCGGCGGTCCGCCGACAGGAACGAGTAGAGCCAGCGCACACCCTCATCGTCGTTGATGCGGTTGATGCCGTCGGCGGCCTCGGTGCTCGCCTCCAGCTGCTCGGCCCACTCGCGTTCGACCACGAAAACGGGCACGTCCGGCCCCTTCCTTGCGACGACCCCGCGACCGTAGCCCACCCGGCGGCAGCCGTCGCCGTCACAGGCAGTCGCTCAACCGCCGGTAGGTCCGCTCGACGTCGCCGGGCACCGGCTCGACCCGCCGCGCGTCCGGGCGCCCGGCGAGAACGCGCTGCAACCGCCGGTGCAGCGCGGGGACCGTGTCGAGACCGCCCGCCCGGTCCAGCAGCAGGTGGGCGTCGCGCTGCACCGCCGTGAGCGGTCCGGCCGCGCGCTGGGCCAAGCGCGCGGCCGCCACGTCGGGCGGGTCGACCAGCACGACCTCGACGAAGTCCGCCCCGAGCTCGCCTGCGAGCGCCTCCAGCTCGCCGATGAACGCCGTCCGGGCCAGGAACTGCGGCACGACGACGTCGCGCCCCTCGCCGAGCGCGAGCCGGGCCATCGCCAGCGCCAGCCGCCGCGCCAGCAGCCCGGACTCGTGCGGATGGTCCGGCCAGGCGCCGAGCAGCCCCCGCACGACGTCGATGTCGAGACACAGCGCCAGCGGCCGCTCGGCGACGTACCGGGCCGCCAGCGTCGACTTGCCGCTCCCCGGCAACCCGTTGATCAGCAGCAGGCGGGGCACCGTCAGCGTGCGTGGACGCGTTCGACGAGCTTGTCGAGGGTGTCGTGATCGACGCTCATGCCCTGGAAGGCGGCCAGGGTGGACATGGGCATGGTGCCGATGACGGACACGAGCTCGGCGTCCCGGGTCGGGTCGGGCTGGCCTGCGGCGACGGCCTCCCGGATGAGCGCGAGGCCGGTGGGGTCGGCCATCCACTCGTGCAGGGTCGAGTCCGCGGTCAGCGGCGGCGCGATCGGGGGTGCGTCGACGGCGACCGTTCTCGTCAGCAGAAGGTCACGGGAGTGGCGGCCGACCTCGACGGCGAACTCCCCCGCCTCCACCGCCCACCTGCCCAGCAGCTCCGACCAGAACGAGAAGGCCCGCTGGTCCAGCGAGATCGTCACCTGCCGCGACTCCCCCGGCTCCAGGCTCACCTTGGCGAACCCCTTCAGCTCGCGCACCGGCCGGACGACCGAGGCCTCGACGTCGCGGACGTAGACCTGGACGACCTCCGCGCCCGCGACCGCTCCGGTGTTGGCGACCGTGACCGTGACGTCGGCGGCCAGGTTGCCGCCGACGACGGACCCCGACATCGCGACAGCCAGGTCGGACAGCGCGAACGTCGTGTAGGACAGCCCGAACCCGAAGGGGAACGCGACGTCGGTGCGTGTGGCGTCGTAGCCCCGGTAGCCGATGAACAGCCCCTCCCCGTAGCGCACCACCCGGGAGTCGCCCGGGAAGTTCAGGTAGGAGGAGTTGTCCTCGAGCCGGTGCGGGACGGTCTCGGCCAGCCGGCCGGACGGGTTGACCGTGCCGGACAGCACGTCCGCGATCGCTCCGCCTGCCGCCTGGCCGCCCAGCCA
>JAEUJO010000090.1 GCA_016794615.1 Pseudonocardia sp.
CACCCTGCTCCGCCGCACCGGCAACGCCGGCCTCAACCGCGTCGCCAACACCCTGTTCAGCACCAGCTACACCGACCTGTGCTACGGCTACAACGCCTTCTGGGCCGACCTGCTCCCCCTGCTCGACCTCCCCGACCCCACGGCCCCCGCACCCCCCGACGGCATGCTCTGGGGCGACGGCTTCGAGATCGAGACCGTGCTCAACTGTCGCGTCGCCGCCGCCGGCCTGGGCATCACCGAGGTCCCCTCCGTCGAACGCCAACGCATCTTCGGGGAGACGAACCTGCGCACCTTCACCGACGGCACCCGGGTGCTGCGTACCCTGCTCAGCGAGCACCGGCGGGCCGTCCGCCGGAAGGCACGCGCCCGGCGCTGAGCCGTGCGGGCGCACACCCGAGGAAGGACCCCGCACGTGACCAGCCCGGCCCCCGCGCTGCCCCGGGCCACCGTCGTGATCTGTGTCTACACCGAGAAGCGGTGGGACGACATCGTCGCGGCGATCGGCTCCGTACAGGCACAGGACGTCCGTGCCGCCGAGGTGCTCGTGGTCGTCGACCACAATCCGGCACTGCTCGACCGGGCCCGGGAGGCATTCGGCGGGAACGTGCGGGTGCTGCGGAACGCACATCGGCAGGGTCTCTCCGGAGCGCGCAACACCGCCGTCGCCGCCGCGTCCGGTGACGTCGTGGTCTTCCTCGACGACGACGCCGCCGCACGGCCCGGCTGGCTCGGCGCGCTGCTCGGGCCGTACGCCGACCCCGACGTCGTCGCCGTGGGCGGGGTCGCCCACCCCGTGTTCCCCGAGGCCCGACCGGGCCTGCTACCCACCGGCGGAACGACCGCCGACGCCACGGGTGAGCTCGACTGGGTGGTCGGCTGCACCTACACCGGTCAGCCGACCACGCAGGCCGAGGTGCGCAACCTCATGGGGTGCAACATGTCGGTGCGCCGCGAGGTGTTCGCCCGGGTCGGCGGCTTCGCCGAGGACCTGGGCCGGATCGGGCGCAATCCGCTGGGGTGCGAGGAGACGGAGTTCTGCATCCGGGTCCGGCAGATCTACCGCAGGATGGGTCGCGGGGCGCGGATCGTCTTCGAGCCTGCCGCGCAGGTGGATCACCGGGTGAGCGGCGACCGGGTGCGGTGGGCCTACCTGAGACGGCGCAGCTGGTCGGAGGGCTTGTCGAAGGCGGCGGTGGCGCAACTGGTGGGCAGTGACGACGCCCTGTCCACCGAGCGCGCCTACGTGGCCACCGTGCTGCCCGGAGCGGTGGTCCGGGAGCTGCGGGCGGGGCGGCCCGCGTCGGCGCTGGCGGTCGTCACGGCCCTCGGCGCGACCGCTGCCGGGTACCTGCGCGGCAACCTGCCCGGCGCGACGTCGGCGGTGCGGCTGCCGGCCGCGGACACCGCCCCCCTCGGCGACCCGCCCGCTGCCAGGGGCGGGGTGCCCGCAGCGAACCGGGCCGGCGGTGTCTGACCAGGTGTCGACCCGGCAGGCGCAGGGGGACACCGAGACCACCCGCCACGCCCCGCGCCGGCGGGTCACGAGCTTCGTCCACCAGCGCAACCGGTTCACCGAGGGGCAGGCGCACGCCTGGGAACGGCTGTGGCCGACGTACGGGATCGAGGTGGCGGACGTCGTGTCCGGGGCGGTGGCGTACGACCCGCCTGCCTGGTTCGGGCGCCGCGCCCCGCTGGTCCTCGAGATCGGCTCGGGCACCGGGGAGTCGACCGCGGCCCAGGCCGCCGCGGCTCCGGACACCGACCACCTCGCCGTCGAGGTCTTCGAGCCGGGGCTGGCGCAGCTGCTCATGCGCATCGAGGACGCGGCGCTGACGAACCTGCGGCTGCTCCGCGGAGACGCGGTCGACCTCCTGCGAGAACGGATACCGCCGGGCTCCCTGGCCGCGGTGCGGATCTTCTTCCCCGACCCGTGGCCGAAACGGCGGCACCACAAGCGTCGCCTGGTCCAGCCCGAGTTCGTCGCGCTCGTCGCCTCCCGGCTCGCTCCGGGCGGGGTCCTGCACCTCGCCACGGACTGGGCCCACTACGCGTCCGAGATGCGGGTGGCGTGTGGGGGCGAGCCGCTCCTGGAGAACACCTCCACCAGTGCGGACGACCGGGCGCTGCGCCCGCCCGAGCGCCCGGAGACGAAGTTCGAGCGCCGCGCCCGCAGCGAAGGCCGTGACGTGCAGGACCTCCTGTTCCGCAGGGTTGCGCCGGGCGCACCGTGACGCGTTCCCTGTGGATCTTCACTCCGCTCGGCGTTGATCCACAGGACACGCGTTAGGCTCTGGGTATGGCCTTCCTGACCCCGTGCGGGCATGACCACTGACCTGCCCGAGCGGCCGGACCGCGTGCTGCTGGTCTGGGACGCCCCGAACATGGACATGAGCCTCGGCTCGCTGCTCGGGACGCGCCCGACCTCGGCGTTCCGGCCGCGCTTCGACGCCGTCGGCCGCTGGCTGCTCGAGGTGGCCGGCCCGGACGCCGTCGCCGAGGCATGCGTCTTCACCAACGTCGTGCCGGGCAGCACCGAGGTCGTGCGGCCGTGGGTCGAGGCGTTGCGCAACGTCGGCTTCGCGGTGTTCGCCAAGCCGAAGGTCACCGACGACAGCGACGTCGACGACGACATGCTCGCCCACATCGAGCTGCGCGCCACCGAGGGCGTGCTGTCGCACGTCGTCGTCGCGTCGGGAGACGGGCGGGCGTTCCGGCAGCCGCTGGAGACGCTCGTCGCCAAGGGCACGTGCGTCACCGTCATCGGGTTCCGCGAGTACGCCAACTTCGCGCTCGCCTCCGAGGTGATCGAGTTCGTCGATCTCGAGGAGATCGACGGGGTGTTCCGCGAGCAACTGCCGCGGATGACGCTGGAGACCCTCCCCGACACCGGCGCGTGGCTGCCGCCGTTCCGCTCCCTGCGCTCGCTGCTCGAGCCGCGGCGCTGAGGTGGGGTCCACCCGGTTCACCGCTCCGGTGGTGCTGCCGTGCGACCCCGCGTGTTCGGTGCTGCGCAACGGTGCCGTCGACGTCGCGGACGGGCGCATCACCTGGGTGGGACCGCTCGCGGAGGCACCGCCGCTCCCCGGCCCGGTCCGCGAGCTGGCCGGGGTGCTGCTGCCCGGGCTGGTCAACACCCACTGCCACACCCCGATGCTGCTGCTGCGCGGAATGGGTGGCGACCTGCCGCTGCTGCGCTGGCTGCACGAGGTGATGTGGCCCGCGGAGGGCCGGCTGACCGCGTCGGACGTCCGGGCCGGCATGACGTCCGGGTGCATCGAGCTCCTGCGGACGGGCACGACCACCAGCGTCGAGATGTACTTCTTCACCGGTGCCGTGGTCGGCGCGGTGCTCACGGTCGGCTCGCGGGTGCTGCTGACGCCCGGGGTGATCGCCGCACCGGGCTGGGACCGGATCGGCAGCTGGGAGGCGATGCGCAACGGCATCTCGCGCCGCATCGACCGCGACGGTCTGCGCTACGGGCCGGGCGAACGGGTCGAGCTGGGCTACGGGCCGCACGCGGCGTACACGCTGCCGCCCGAGGCGCTCCGGTCGGTCGCCGAGCACGCCCGGGAGCGGGGTGCACTGCTGCACCTGCACCTGGCGGAGACGAAAGAAGAGGACGCCGCGCTGCGCGCCGAGTACGGCTCGGTGCCGGCGCTGCTGGACGAGCTCGGTGTGTTGGACGGCGGCCGGACACTCGCTGCTCACTGCGTGAATCTCAGCGACGATGAGATCGGCCTGCTGGCCGCCCGACAGGTCGCCGTGTCGCACTGTCCGGGCTCGAACGCGAAGCTCGCAGCGGGCGTCGCCCGGGTGGTGGCACTGCGGCGAGCGGGGGTGCGGGTGGGGCTCGGGACGGACGGCCCGGCCTCCGGGGACGACCTCGACCTGTGGAACCAGGCCCGCCTGGCGGGTCTGCTCGCCCGGGTGACCACCGGCGACGCGGCCGCGCTCACAGCGCGGGAGCTCCTCCTGATGGCCACGCGGGACGGCGCGGCCGCGATCGGCCGCGACGACCTCGGGGCCCTGGAACCCGGTCGCTGGGCGGACCTGGTGCACGTCGACCTGGCCGACCCCGCCTTCGTCGACCCGGCCGACGACGCCCAACTCCTGTCGAACCTGGTCTGGGCGGGCGGCCCCCGGCTGGTACGCGACGTCTGGGTGGCCGGGGAGCAGGTGCTGGCCGACGGCGAACCCACCCGCGTCGACCGTGCGGCCGCCACGCGCGAGCTCCGCGAGATCGCCGCCCGCCTCCACGCCTGACCCCCCGGCGCCGCGCGGCCGGGACCCGGAGGTGCGAACGACTAGGCTCTCACCCCGTGTGGACCAACTGGTCCGGGGCGCTGCAGAGTCGACCGCGGGCGACCGACCGGCCGCTCGACGAGGCGGGTGTCGTCGCCGCCGTGCGACGCGCGGCCGACCGGGGCCTGCGTATCCGCCCCGTCGGAGCCCGCTGGTCGTGGAGTCCGCTGGCGGTGTCCGACGACGTCGCGCTCGACACGTCCGCTCTCACCGGCATCGTCGCGCTCGACGCGCACCGGGTGCGGGTGCGGGCCGGCGAGAAGCTGCACGACCTGCTGGCGGAGCTGGCGGGGCACGGCCTGTCGATCGACGTCGTTCCCCGTGGTGACGGCGTCACGGTCGGGGGGGCGGTCAGCACCGGTACCCATGGCAGCGGCGCCGCCGTCGGCTCGCTCTCCTCGCTGGTCAGAGCGGTGCGACTGGTCGACGGTCATGGCGAGCTGCACCGGATCGACGGGCCGGAGCTCGATGCGGTCCGCGTCGGGCTGGGCGCGCTCGGCATCCTGACCGACGTGGAGCTTGCGGTCGGCCCCGAACGGACCCTCGCCGCGGGCGAGGAGCTGCGCCCGCTCATCGAGCTGCTCGACGAGGGCTTCCCCGACCGTCATCACTGGACCGAGTTCGAGGTCTTCCCCGACGGCCACGCCCTGGCCCGGTGGGCGGACCCGGTCGAGACCGAGCCGGTCGAGGAACGCGGCGTCGCGGGCCGGGCGGTCGCGGTCGGGTCGGCCGCGGCGGTCGGGTCGGTGCAGGCGCTCGGCCGGGTCGTCCCGGGCCTCGGCCCGGTGTTGCGCCGCTCGGCGAGCCGGTGGAGTGGCTCGACCGTCGGACCCGCGCACCGCGTGCTCGTCGCGGAACGGCCGGTGCGGGCCGAGGTGAGTGAGTGGGCGCTGCCCCGTGAGGCGCTCGGACACGCGCTGCGCGAGCTCGGTGCCGCCACCACGGCCCGGGATCTCGTGCCCCGGATGCCCGTTCTCGTGCGGGTGGGGGCTGCGGAGACCGGCTGGCTGCACCCGGCCGTCGGCCGCGCCACGGCCTGGATCGCGGTGCGGGTCCGGCGCGGGAGTGACCCGGAGCCGCTGTACGGGCTGGTGGCGTCGGTCCTCGGCGACGTCGGCGGCCGCCCGCACTGGGCGACCCGGCACGACTGGACGGCCCCGGACGTCGACGCTGCCTACGCCCGCGCGTCGGACTTCCGTCGGGTCCGC
>JAEUJO010000112.1 GCA_016794615.1 Pseudonocardia sp.
GGAGACGACGGACATCCGCCCGCCGCTGTCCGCCACGACCTGCGCGACCAGCTGGAGCCCCACGTGGCCGGGGCGGCGCGACCTCGACGGCTCGAAGCCGACGCCGTCGTCGACCACGGTCAGCTCGACGGAGTCGTCGGCGGAACGGGCCACCACGACCCGGACGCACGAGGCATGGGCATACCGGACGGCGTTGCGGAGCAACTCCCCCGCCACCCGGTGGAGCAGCAGGGCCGCGTCGTCGGGCAGCCCGTGGTGCTCCGCGACGTCGATCGCGACGTCCGGAGCGTCGTCGCCCGCCGAGCGGCGGACCTGGTCGGCCAGCTCCCGCAGGGCGACCTCCGGCTGTTCCGCCACCGACGCGGAGGGGACGAGCTCGTCGAGCAGCGCCCGCAGCTGCCGGACGTCGTCGGCCACGAGCCCCTGTGCGCGCCCGACGAGGTCCCACGGTGCGTCGCCCCCGGGGCGGAGGCCCTCGGCGCGCACCGCCTCCAGCAGCAGGCTCGCCCCGGCCAGGCCGGGGATGACGTTGTCGTGCAGACGCTGGGCGAGGTCCCGGCGGGCCAACTCGGCGGCGGCCAGCCCGTACCGGCGCACGGCGCGCTGCTCCGCCCGGTCGCGCTCGACGCGGCGGGTGAGCGCCATCGACAGCGGAACCGTGGCGAGCGCGATGAGCAGCAGCCCGGTCAGGAGGAGCGGGAACAGGTTCGCCACGGCGCGCCGGGCTGTGTCACCGGCCGACACCGGGACGTAGACCTCGAGCCGGGCGTCGTCGCCGTTCACATCACGGAAGGCGATGTGGACCTCGAGGTGCTCGCCCGGCAGCCCCCGCTCGTAGGCGTGCTCCGGATCGTCGGGAACCGGCTCGACCACCACCTCGCCACGGTCGAGGCGGGCCGCGAGTTCCGGCCGGAGTGATCCCGTGTGACCGACGATCCGCTGCTCGTCGGAGAACACGATCCGGGCCACCCCCGCCGCGACGGTGAAGACCTTGACCCGCTCGATCACCCCTGAGCGGAGGAACGGCGACAGGTCCGCGAGGATCTCGTCCCTCCCGGCGCCGTCCGCCTGCGCGAGATCTCTCTGCGACAGCGGGACCAGGACGGCGGAGGCGACCTGACGGGCGACCTTCTCGGCCGTCCGCCGGGCGTCGTCCTCGGCGTAGCGCCAGGCCCCGACGGCGGTCAGCCCGGAGAGCACCAGGGCGACCAGAGCCGTCGACAGGATGTGCCGGGCGAGGGTGCGGCGGAGCAGCGGACCCGGGATCGGGACCGACATCAGTACCGCGCCCCGAGCGTGATGAGGCCGAGGCGCTCGGCGGAGACCACGGCGTCGAGCTGGCTGTGCACGCCGAGCTTCGCCATCACGGACTTGATGTGGTCGCGTGTGGTGTACAGCGAGATGCCGAGCGAAGCGGCGATCCGTGCCGCGTCCCGTCCCTGACCGAGCTCGCGCAGCACGTCGAACTCCCGGTGGGTCAGGTCCACCCGGCTCGGCCGGGGAGCCGCCCCGACCACCGGGTGACCGGGACCGGCGTGGCGCACGGCGTCGAGAATGCGGGCCAGAGCGGCGTCCTTGCCGAGGAACGCGACGACGCCCGCCGCGACGGCCCGTTCCGCGAGGTCCGGCCGGGGATGGGCGGTCAGCACGACGATCCGGGCCTGCGGTCGCAGCGCGAGCAGCTGCGGGATGAGATCGAGCCCTCCGGCGTCCGGCAGTTGCAGGTCCACCACCGCCACCGCGAAGTCGACGGCGGCGGCCTTGGCGAGCCCCTCGCGCGCGGTGTGCGCGACCGCCACGCAGCACAGATCCGGCTGGAGACCGAGGCTCACCTCGAGCAGGTCGGTGAACACCCGGTGGTCGTCGAGCAGGAGAACCGGGGTACGGCTGGTCGGCTCGGTCGGGGGAACCACCCCTCAATTCTAGGGAGGCGTTCCTGAGTTATTGAAGCCTAGCCTTACCTTGATCCGCTGGGTGATCGCGATCTCCGCCGTCGACGACCCCTGCGGAGCCCTCCCGCAACCGTCTAGGAGCCGTCGTGCGCCCCGCAAGACCCCACCTGCTCGCCGCCGCGGTCGCCGCGGTGCTCACCCTCGCCGCCTGCGGCGGCGGTGCTTCCACCGCCGCCCCGGCGAGCCAGGCTCCCGCCCCGACCGACACCACGCTGGTGCTCTACAACGCCCAGCACGAGGAGGTCGGGCAGGCCTGGGCGGACGCCTTCACGGCGAAGACCGGGATCACGGTCGACGTCCGCAACGGCAGCGACTTCGACCTCGCCAACCAGATCGTCGCCGAAGGTGCCGCCTCGCCCGCGGACGTGTTCATCACCGAGAACTCCCCGGCCATGTCGCTGGTGTCGGGCAAGGGCCTGTTCAGCCCGGTCGACGCCGCGACCACGGCCCAGGTGCCGGCGCAGTACTCGTCGAGCAAGGGTGACTGGGTCGGTATCGCCGCCCGCTCGACGGTCTTCGTCTACAACCCGACGACGCTGCCCGACGACCAGCTGCCGAAATCGATCATGGACCTGGCGAAGCCGGAGTGGAAGGACAAGTACGGCGTCTCGCCGTCGGGAGCCGACTTCCAGGCCATCGTCAGCGCGGTCTACCTGCTCAAGGGCGACGCGGAAGGCGCCGCCTGGCTCCAAGGGGTCAAGGACAACGCGCGCATCTACCGCGGCAACTCGACGATCATGAAGGCGGCCAACTCCGGCGAGGTCCCCGGCGGCGTGATCTACCACTACTACTGGTACGGCGACCAGGCCGACGGCGGGGCCAACAGCTCCGCCACGAAGCTCGAGTTCTTCGGGAACCAGGACCCGGGCGCGTTCCTCAGCGTCTCCGGCGGCGGGGTGCTGGCCTCGAGCAAGCACGCGGCGCAGGCCCAGCAGTTCCTCGCGTTCATGACCGGCGTCGAGGGCCAGCAGATCCTCTCGGACGGAACCGCGATGGAGTACAGCATCGGTTCGGGCGTCGCGCCGAACCCGAAGCTGAAGCCGCTCGCGGACCTGCAGGCCCCGACGGTCGACCCCAACGCGCTCAACGGCCCGCAGATCGTCGCGGAGATGCAGCGGGTCGGGCTTCTGTGATCTCCCGCGTGGCGGCGAGTACCGGCTTCCGGTACCCGCCGCTCCGCCTCGCGGTCGCCCTCGCCGTAGCGGCGTTGACGGCCGTCCCTCTCCTCTACGTCCTGGCCACCGCGATCGCGGTCGGCCCGGCGGGCGTCGTCGAGCTCCTGTGGCGGCCGCGCGTGGCCGACCTGCTCCGCAACACCGTGGTGCTCGTGCTGCTCGGGACGAGCGCCTGCATGGTGGTCGGCATCGGCGCGGCCTGGCTCGTCGAGCGCACGACGCTGCCCGGACGGCCGGTGTGGACGGGGCTGATGGCCGCTCCGCTCGCCGTGCCCGCCTTCGTGAACAGCGTCGGCTGGTACTCGGTGCTCCCCCGCTTCGACGGCCTGAGCGCCGCGGTGACCGTCACGACCCTCTCCTACTATCCACTGGTGTACCTGCCGGTGGCGGCCGCGCTCCGGGGCATCGACCCCGCCTTCGAGGAGCTGTCGCGCTCCCTGGGCGTCGGCCCGTGGCGCACGTTCGCGCGTGTGGTGCTCCCGCAGGTGCGCCCGGCACTGCTCGGCGGGGCCCTGCTGGTCGGCCTGCATCTGCTGGCGGAGTTCGGAGCCCTCCAGGCGCTGCGCTTCGACACCTTCACGACGGCGATCTACGACCAGTTCCAGTCCACCTTCAACGGTGCCGGGGCCACGATGCTCGCGGGCGTCCTCGTCGTGCTCTGCCTCGTGCTCCTCGCGGGCGAGGCCTGGGCGGTGGGCCACGTCCGGATCTCCCGCATCGGCTCGGGCGCCGTCCGCCCGGCCGCCCCGCAGCGGCTCGGCGCGGGCACGGTTCCCGCGGCAGGGGCACTGGCGCTCCTCGCGGTGCTCGCCCTCGGCGTCCCCCTGGGATGCCTGGCGTCCTGGCTGGTCACCAGTACCTCGGTCGCGTTCCCGCTCGTCGAGCTGACGAGCACGACGGCGGCGTCGCTGGGCCTCGGCATCCTCGGCGCGCTGGCCACCTCCGCGCTCGCTCTCCCCGTCGCCTGGCTCGCCGTCCGCCGCCGCAGCACGCTGACCACCGTGATCGAGCGCGTGACGTACGTGGGCAACTCGCTGCCCGGCATCGTCGTGGCGCTGGCCCTGATCACCGCAGGCATCCGGTTCGTCCCTGCTCTCTACCAGACCACCGCGATGCTGATCACCGCCTACGCCGTCCTGTTCATGCCGCGCGCGATGGTCAGCCTGCGTGCCACCCTCGCGCAGATCCCCCCGGACCTCGACGACGTCGCTCGCTCCCTGGGCGTCGGCCCCGCCGACGTCCTCGCCAGGGTCACCGTGCCGCTGATGGCCCGCGGCGTCGGCACGGGAGCCGCTCTGGTGTTCCTCGCCGTCGTCACCGAGCTGACGTCGACCCTGCTCCTCGCGCCCATCGGCACGCAGACCCTGGCGACCCGGTTCTGGAGCGAGTCGTCCGCCCTGCACTACGGCGCTGCGGCGCCCTACGCCCTGCTCATGATCGTGCTGTCCGCGCCGGGTGCGTACCTGCTGACCCGGCGGAGCAGGCAGGCGGTGTCGTGACGCCCGGGTTGCGGGTCGTCGGCCTCCGTCGGTCGTACGGAACGACGCCGGTGCTGAACGGGCTCGACCTCGACGTGCCCACCGGTGCGCTCACCGCCGTCGTCGGCCCCTCCGGGTGCGGGAAGACGACGCTCCTGCGGCTGGTCGCCGGTTTCGACCGCCCGCAGGCGGGCACCGTCACGATCGGAGGGCGCGCCGTCACCGGTCCCGGCCTGCTGGTTCCGCCCGAGCGGCGGCGGATCGGCTACGTCACGCAGGACGGCAACCTCTTCCCGCACCTCACCGTCGCCGGGAACATCACCTTCGGGCTGCCGCGCCGGATGCGCAGGGCCCGGCACCGCGTCGACGAGCTGCTGGAGCTGGTGGGCCTGGAGCCGGCGTACGCGGACCGTCGACCCGACGCACTGTCCGGGGGCCAGCAGCAGCGGGTCGCGCTGGCGCGTGCCCTGGCCCCCGGCCCCGATCTGGTCCTGCTCGACGAGCCGTTCTCCTCGCTCGACGCCGGGCTGCGGGCGAGCACCCGACACGCCGTCGTCGACGCCCTCGCGGCGTCGGGCACCACCACCGTGCTCGTGACCCACGACCAGGCGGAAGCGCTCTCCTCGGCAGACCGGCTCGCCGTGATGCGGGACGGCGTGATCGTGCAGGAAGGGCGCCCGGTCGACCTGTACCACCGCCCCACCGACCGCGGCGTCGCCGCGTTCCTCGGCGAGGTGGTCGACCTGCCCGCCGGGTTCGCGTCGGGCTCCGCCCCCACCCCTCGCGGCGCCCTCCGCAACGGAACCGCCTCCATCGCCGTCCGGCCGGAGCAGGTCGTGCTCACCGACGCCGCCGACGCCGACGTCAGCGCAGAGGTCCTGCAGATCGACTTCTTCGGCGCCTACACCGAGGTCAGGCTCCGCGCTCCCGGAGGGATCGTGCTGACCGCACGGTGCCCGGGCCACCTGGCCCCGGCGGTCGGCGACCGGGTCGGGGTGCTCCTCACCGGCTCCCCTCTGTGACGGCTGCCTGCGTCCACCCCGGCCGCCGACAGCTCGATCCGCACCGCAGCCCACCCCCGAGGCCGGTTGCCCGCCTCGGCCGTACCGCCGTGGGCCGCGACGATCACCCCGACGATGGACAGGCCCAGGCCCGTGCCCCCGTCGTCGCGGCTGCGGGCGACGCCAGCGCTCAGCTCGACGACCCCACCGCATGGCGGGTGGCGAGCAGGTTGTCGACGGCCTGGCGCAGCCGGTCCGGATCGGCCTCGACGTCCGGGGCGTCCGGCACGTGGACGGCCACGGTGACCTCGCGCGCGGCCGCCCTGCTCCCTGCACCGCGTGCGGCGGCACGCTCGACGACCCCACCGCGCGGCGGATGGCGAGCAGGTTGTCGACGCCTGGCGCAGCCGGTCCGGATCGGCCTCGACGTCCCCGGGGCGTCCGGCACGTGGACGGCCACGGTGACCTCGCGCGCGGCCGCCCTGCTCCCTGCGCCGCGTGCGGCGGCACGCAGGCGGCCGGGAACCTGTTTGCGCTGCTCAGAGCGTTGGCGCGGACGAGTCGGCCTGTAAGCCGGATCCTGTTCCCGGGCGCCTCGCGGCGGTCCGTTCGGCGACCATCCATCTCGGCCTGCCGTCGCCGGCAGACTCTTGCGGTCTACCCGCAGGCTCGGACGGGCCGCCCTCGAACGCCTGCGCAGCCGCCCGGCTCGCGCCGTGCGGCCTCTTGACCTTGCTCCGGGTGGGGTTTACCGAGCCACCCCGGTCACCCGGGGTGCTGGTGGTCTCTTACACCACCGTTTCACCCTTACCCCGCGCTGGATGCGCGGGGCGGTCTGTTCTCTGTGGCACTGTCCCGCGGGTCGCCCCGGGTTGCCGTTGACAACCACCCTGCCCTGCGGAGTCCGGACTTTCCTCGGCGGCAGCCCGTGGGCTGCCGACGCGGCCGCCCGGCCGACTCGTCCGCGTGCACGACCCTACCGGCCGCGGCCCCGACGACGATCCGCGGGCGGTGATCAGCGTTTCGGTGACATGACGCTCACATATGAGTCTCATGTCCCCGAACCGCCGATCATGCTGGTCGGCCCGAGCCCGAGGAGCCCGGGATGGACCGCGGCCCGCGGTCCGTGATGGGGTGTCCCCGTGCGTGCGACCGTCGTGCTGCTGCTCGCCCTCGCCCTCGCGGGGTGCTCGATCGACGTCGTGCCGAGCGGCAGCGTGCCGGGCCCCCCGCCGACGGCCGCGGACGTACCGGACGAGACGTCGACCGTCCCGGTCGGCAACACCATCGACTCCACGCCCGGCCCGGACGACCAGGAGACCCGCGCGGGCGACGAGCGGACGGCCGTCTCGATCACGAACGAGTTCTGGAGCCGCTGGTTCGACGATCAGGGGCGGCGGTACGTCCCGCCGGAGGTCAGGGGCGGATACGTCGGCACCGGCGGACCGCGCTGCGCGGGCGAGCCGTCGGTGCCCGGCAACGCCTACTACTGCCCGCCCGGGAACTTCCTCGCGTGGGACGAGGACCTCATGCGGGCCGGGTACAACCAGATCGGCGACGCGTGGGTCTACCTGGTGATCGCCCACGAGTGGGGACACGCGATCCAGGCGCAGCTGCCGGACCGCTTCGTGTCGCAGGCGGTGGAGCTGCAGGCCGACTGCCTGGCGGGGGCCGCGCTGCACGGCGCCGCGCAGGAGGATCTCGTGCGGATCGAGCCGGGAGACGACGAGGAGATCGCGCAGGCCCTGGCGGCGGTCGCCGACGACTTCCCGTGGACCGACGAGTCCAGCCACGGCAACGCACGTCAGCGCACCGCAGCGTTCCAGAAGGGCGTGAACGGCGGCGTCGCGGGCTGCATGCAGATGTGAGGCCGCAGCCGGTTCTGCACCGGGATACCGTGCGTGGGTGATCGCCCAGTCGCCCCTCCAGCTGGCGTTCCTGATCACGGCGGGGTTGATCGCCGGCGCGGTGAACGCGGTGGCGGGCGGCGGGTCGCTGCTGGTGTTCCCCGCGCTGCTCGCGGTCGGCTTCCCGCCTTTGGCGGCCAACGTCACCAACTCCGTCGCCCAGTGGCCGGGGTACCTGGGCGTCGTCGCCGGCGCCCGGCACGAGCTGCCGGGCCAGGGCAGACGGCTGGTGCTGACCTCGACGGTGGCGGTGTTCGGGTCCGCGGTCGGCTGTGTGCTGCTGCTCGTGCTGCCCGGGTCCGTGTTCGATGCGGTCGTCCCCGTGCTGGTCCTGCTGGCCAGCGTGCTGCTCGGGCTGCAGCCCTGGCTCAAGCGGTGGATCCCGCCGCCCGAACCGGGGATGCCGGACCGGCTGCCCGTGCTGCTGCCCGCGATCTTCTTCGCGGCGGTTTACGGCGGCTACTTCGGCGGCGCGCTCGGAGTGATCCTCATCGCGACCCTGTCCCTGTGCGCGGGCGACGAGCTGAAGCGGCTCAACGCGACGAAGGGCGTGCTGTCGCTGGTCGTCGCCACGGTCACCGTGGTGATCTTCGCGCTGCGGGCGCCGGTCAGTTGGGCGGCGGTGGGGCTGCTCGCGCCGAGCACGCTGGTCGGCGGTTACCTGGGGGCCAGGCTGGCGCGACGGCTGCCGGAGAACGTGCTGCGCGCGGCGGTCGTGCTGCTCGGCTTGGGCGTGGGGGTCTACCTGCTCGTCCGCTGAGGCCGTCGGATGCGCCGCGGGACCGGCACCCACGATGATCGGGGCCGAGGCAGCAGTGACGCGCCGGCACCGACCGCGAGGAGGCGATCACGTGGGCAGAGCGCCGGCGCGGTCCACGCGGGCCGGGTGCGTCCGCGGCGAGCGTGCGAGCGTGTGGTGAGCGGTGTCGGTGCGACGGTCCTCGCGGTCGGGCTGCTGCTGGGCGTGCTCGCGTTCGCCGTCGCTCGCCCGCGCGGGCTCCCCGAGGCGACGGTCGCCGTGCCGGCGGCCGTGCTGCTGGTCGTGGTCGGCGCGGTCGCGCCGAAGGTCGCCTGGGAGCAGGTGACGCAGCTGTGGCCGGTGGTGGCGTTCCTCGCCATTCTGCTGGTGCTCGCGCACCTGTGCGCCGAGGAGGGCCTGTTCGCCGCCGCGGGGGGCGCGATGGGCCGGGCCAGCCGCGGCAGCCCGCAGCGGCTGCTGGTCGGGGTGTTCGTCGTGGCGTCGGTGATCACCGCGGTGCTCAGCCTCGACGCGACCGTCGTCCTGCTGACACCCGTGGTGTTCGCGACGGCGTACCGCATCGGGGTGCGGGCCAAGCCGCACGTCTACGCCTGCACGCACTTGGCCAACTCGGCCTCGCTGCTACTGCCGGTGTCGAACCTGACGAACCTGCTGGCCTTCAGCGCGTCGAGGCTCTCGTTCGGCCGCTTCAGCGTCGTGATGGCGCTGCCCTGGCTCGTGACGATCGGCGTCGAGTACGCCGTGCTGCGCCGGATGTTCTGCACGGACCTCGCCGTCGGCACCGGGGTCGAGGAGGAGCCGGTTCGACCTGCACCGCCCGTGTTCGCCCTGGTCGTGCTGGGATTGACCTTCGCCGGATTCATCGCCGGCTCGCTGGTGGGCGTCGAACCGGTGTGGGTGGCGCTGGCAGGCACGGTGGTGCTGGCGGTGCGCGGGTTGGTGCGACGCACGGTGACGGTCCGGGGCCTGATCGACTCGGCGTCGCTGCTCTTCTGCCTGTTCGTGCTGGCCCTGGGGATCGTGGTCAAGGCAGTGGTCGACCACGGGCTGGGCGGCGTGCTGGGCCACCTCCTGCCGCACTCAGCGGGCCTGCCCGAGCTGCTCGCAATCGCCGCGATCGCGGCCGTGCTGGCGAACCTGATCAACAATCTGCCCGCGGTGCTCGCGCTGCTGCCGCTGCTGGCGGCGGCCGGTCCGGGGCCGGTGCTGGCAGGGTTGATCGGAGTGAACCTCGGGCCGAACCTGACCTACGTGGGCTCGCTCGCCACCCTGCTGTGGCGGCGGATCCTGCAGGAGCACGACCACGACGCGGAGCTCGGCGAGTTCACCCGCGTCGGGCTGATCACCGTGCCGGCGACGCTGCTCGGCGCGACCGTTGCCCTGTGGGCGATGCTGACGATCACGGGAGGCTGACGCATGGCCGGGACGGCGATCGTGTGGGTGGCGGAGGGGACATGGCCCGCGTGCGTCGACGCGGCCCGCACCTGGGTGCCCGACGGGGACGACATCGTGCTGCTGCACGTGTCGGGCGGCGAGATCGCGGCCGTACAGGGCGCGCTGGCGGGCCTGCTCGGGCGGAGCCGGCGTGGCCCGGAGGCCGGTCTCGACGCCCTGTCCGCGGAGGCCGTCACCGCCCTGCTGGAGCGAGCGGCGCAGCGGCTGGGCCGGCACGCACGCATCGAGCAGCGCAGCGGCCGGGTCGAGCGCGAGGTGGTGGCGGCGGCCGACGGGGCTGCGGTGCTGATCTGCGCCCGCGACGGCGACCGGAGCCGGTTGGGCCCCCGCAGCCTCGGGCCGGCGACGCGGTTCGTGGTCGACCACGTGCCGTGCCCGGTGCTGCTCGTCTGGCCCGGCGAGGCGCCGGGCGTCGACTCGATCCCCCCGCCTCCCCCACCGGGCGCGAAGCCCCCGCCTCCCCCGCCGCACGACCGGCGCTGAGCACGACCGGCGCCGGGCACGACCGGCGCCGGGCCACGGGGCGCAGTCCGGGGGTACACCGCGCCCGTGCACACCGCCGCTGCCGGAACACACGTTGCGCGATGTGCACCGACCTCCGTGGCTGTGCACCGACATCCTCGACTACCGCCGATGTGCACCGACCCCCGCGCCCGTGCACCAACCCCCGCGGGCACCGACACCGCGCCGGTGCACACCGCCGCTGCCGGAGCACACGCTGCGCGATGTGCACCGACCTCCGTGGCTGTGCACCGACGTCCTCGACTACCGCCGCTGTGCACCAACCCCGCGGGCACCGACACCGCGCCCGTGCACACCGCCGCCGCCCGAGCACACGCTGCGCGATGTGCACCGCCCCCCGCAGCTGTGCACCGACATCCTCGGCTACCGCCGCTGTGCGCGGCGGCGAGGTGACTGAACAGGTCCTACGCCCGCCGCCCGGCGGGGTCGAACCCGCTGTCTGGGGCCATGATGTCCGCCGTGACCGCCGTCTCCCGCGACCTCGTCCTCGGCTTCGGCCTGCCCGTCTCCGGCAGCTGGGCCACCCCCGGCACCATCGCCGCAGTCGCCCGACGTGCTGAGGAGCTCGGCTACGGCTCACTGTGGACCTTCCAGCGCGTGCTCGTTCCCGCGGAGGAGGACTATGGCGCGCAGTACCGCGCGGTGCTCGACCCCACCGTCGCCCTCGGGTTCGCCGCGGCCGTCACCGAGCTGCCGCGGCTCGGCGTCGCGGTGCTCAACGCCCCGTACGTGCCCGCGGCGATCGTGGCCAAGCAGCTCGCGACGGTGGACGTGCTGTGCCGCGGCCGGCTCGATGTCGGGCTCGGGTCGGGCTGGGCGTCACACGAGTTCGCCGCCGTCGGCGCGACCCTCGCCCGGCGCGGTGCCCAGACCGCCGAGTACGTGGCGGCGCTGCGTGCCCTCTGGGCGGACGACCCGGTGGAGTTCCACGGCGAGTTCACCGACGTCCCGTCGGCCCGGATGCTGCCCAAGCCGGTGCAGCGGCCCGCGCCACCGATCCTGCTGGGCGGGTCGGCCGACATCGCGCTGCGCCGGGTCGGCCGGATCGCCGACGGCTGGATCAGCGCCAGCCGGCACGACCTGCGCGCGATCTCCGACGCCATCGGCACCATCCATGCCGCCGCCACTGCGGCCGGTCGCGACCCGGCCGCACTGCGCGCGGTGGTGCGCGGCGTCGTCGGGCTCGGCGACGAGGTCCACGACGAAGCCGGCCGCCGGCCGCTGACGGGATCGGCCGAGGCCATCCGCGATGATCTGGGGAAGCTGCATGAGGCGGGGGTGACCGAGGTCTTCCTCGACCTCAACTTCGTCGCTCATGTGGGCTCGCCGGACATCGACCCGATCAGTGCGGACGCCTACGCCCACGAGGTGCTGGAGTCCTTCGCCCCGGCCCGTTCCTGAGCGGCCGTCGCACGTCGGGTGAGGCCGTCGCACCCCGCCCAGCGGGTGCGACGGCTACCGAAGCTGTGCGATACCGAGAAGTCGATCGCCGTTGCGACCCGCCGCACGCTGCCCGCGCCACCGCATGCCTGCCATGCCGTCACGCACCGACCCGGCCGTCGCACGGCCCGCTGCACCGTCGCACCTCGCCCAGCGGGTGCGACGACCGCACGGGCTGTGTGACAACGACGCGGGGGTGCCTGCGACCGGAGCCGTCAGGGGCGTGGCACGTGGGTCGTGTCGTTGAACAAGCGCACCGACGCGCCACCGTCCCGGTAGAAGTCGGCCACCGAGAGCGACGCCAGATCCAGGTGCAGCCGGTAGAGGATCTCCGGGCCCCCGGCCAGGGCCTGCCGGAGCAGCAGCTTGATCGGCGTGACGTGGCTGACGACCACCACGGTCTGCCCCGGGTGGTCCGCGACGATCGAGGCGCGCGCGGCGGCGACCCGGACACCCACCGTCGCGAAGCTCTCCCCACCGGGCGGCGCCACCCGCTCGTCGCCGAGCCAGGCCGTATGCAGCTCGGGGTCGCGCTCGCGCGCCTCGACGAACGTCAGGCCCTCCCAGTCGCCGAAGTCGGTCTCGACCAGCCCCGTGCGCTCCACCATCGGCACGTCGAGCGCGACGGCGACGGCGGCGGCGGTCTGGCGGGCGCGCCGCAACGGCGAGGTCAGCACGGCGGCGATCCCGTCCGGCGCGAGGCCGCCGGCCTCGGGCGCGGCCAGCCGGGCCGCAGCGCCGGCGGCCTGGTCGTGGCCGAGCGCGGTCAGCTCCGGGTCGCCGAGCCCGGAGTAGCGGTGCCGGACGGACAGCTCGGTCTGGCCATGACGCAGCAGGAGCAGGCGCGTCGGGATCCCGATCTGGCCGGTCCAGGCCGCCGCACCCTCGGGCTCGGCGTCGTCGTCCTCGTGTGCCGGGGCTTCGACGAGCTGCGGCGGCGGCGCGACGGCCGCCTCAGGATCGTGGTCGTCCGTCACCGACACCCACTCCCGTCACGGGCGGACACGAGTCCGGTGCTCACGTTCACGCGCTCATCTAGCGACTCGACCGCGGTGTGCGCACCAGCATCGTCCCGCACTCCTCGCAGTACACGACCTCGTCCGCCGGTGCCCCCTGCAGCGCGGCGAGCGCCGTCCGGTCCAGCTCCAGCCGGCACGCCCCGCAGCGGCGCTCCCGCAGCGGGGCGGCGCCGGTGCCGCCGCGGGCCCGCCGCCGGTCGTACGCGGCGAGCAGGTCCGCGGGGAGGTCCGCGACGACCGCATCCCGGTCGCGGTGCCGCCCGGCCTCGCCGGCGTCGATGTCGGCCAGGGCGGCGTCGCGCCGCTCCACGACGCTCACCTGCTGCACCTGGGCCTCGTCGAGGGTGCGCTGGGCGTGCTGGACGTCCATGCCCACGGCCTCGCGCTGCTCCATGACCTCCAGCTCCTCGTCCTCCAGCACGCTCTGCCGGCGGGCGAGGGTCTCGAGCTCGTGCTGCAGGTCGGTCGCCTGCTTCGCGCCCACCCCGGAACCTGCGAGGATCTTCTGGTCACGGGCGGCGCGGGCGCGGACGGCCTCGACATCGCGTTCGAGCCGCCGGATGTCGCGGTCCAGGTCGCCGGCCCGGGTCTCCACCTCCACCAGCGCGTCCTTGGCCGCCCGCACCGCCGTCTCGGCTGCAGTCAGCTCCGTGTGCTCGGGCAGGGTGCGGCGGCGGTGGGCGAGCCGGTTGAGCTCGGCGTCGATGTCGGCGAGGTCGAGCAGGCGACGCTGGACGGCGGGATCGGCCTTCACTGATGGGTCCTCCGGATCGGCTGCGTCCGCCCGACGGTCCAGGGATCCGTGCGCCGGGTCGAGACGCGGACCTCGACGCTACCGTCCAGCGCCTTCCGCAGGACGTCGGCCGCCTGCCCACACCACGGCCACTCCGACGCCCAGTGCGCGACGTCGACGAGGGCCGGGCCGCCGGAAAGAAGGTGCTCCGACGCGGGGTGGTGACGCAGGTCCGCCGTGATGTAGGCGTCCACGCCCGCCGCAGCGACCGCGCCGAGCGCCGAATCGCCCGCGCCGCCGCAGACCGCCACCCGCTGCACCGGCCGGTTCGGGTCGCCCGCGGCCCGCACACCCCACGCCGTCGCCGGCAGGGCGGCGGCGACCCGGTCGGCGAAGGCGTGCAGCGGCTCCGGAACGGGCAGCGAGCCGATCCGCCCCAGGCCGCGGCTCGAATGCAGGTCCGCGAGCTCGAAGACGTCGAACGCGGGCTCCTCGTACGGGTGCGCGGCCCGCAGGGCGGCGACGACGGCGGCCCGCCGCCCCCGGGGGAGCACCATCTCCAGCCTGGTCTCCGCGACCCGCTCCAGCTTCCCGATCTCGCCGATCGTCGGGTGGGCCCCGGCGAGCGGCTTGAACTGGCCGGTGCCTGCGCTGGCGAACGAGCAGTGGCTGTAGTCGCCGCTCGTCCCCGCGCCCGCCGCGGCCAGCGCATCGTGCACCGCGGTGATGGCCGGACCGACCGGGATGAAGGTGACGATCTTGTCGAACGGTGCCGCGGCGGCTGGCTCCAGCGGGCCCTCGACGGCCAGGCCGAGGGCGTCTGCGAGGGCGTCGGACACACCGGGGTCGGCGGCGTCGGCGTTGGTGTGGGCGGTGAACAGCGCGGCACCCCCGCGGATGAGACGGTGCACGAGCGCACCCTTCGGAGTGTCCGCACCGACGCCGTGCACGCCGCGCAGCAGCAGCGGGTGGTGCGTGACCAGCAGCTGCACGCCGCCGTCGAGGGCCTCGTCGACGGTCTCGGCGACCGGATCGACCGCGACGAGCACGCTCGTCACCGGCTCCGCCGGGTCGCCGCAGACGAGCCCGACCGCGTCCCAGCCCTGTGCGAGGCCGGGCGGGTAGGCGGTCTCGAGCGCGGCGATCACGTCGGCCAGCCGGGCGCTGATGGCTTTACCTTCCCTTCGCACGGTGAATCCCGGCAGGGAGCGCTTCGGTCGCTTGTCCCGCGAGGACTGAGATGAGACGGCGCCCCTGCCGGGCCCCGGCGAAGGCCTGACGGCCAGGAGGG
>JAEUJO010000356.1 GCA_016794615.1 Pseudonocardia sp.
TCGATCAGGCAGGTCTCGGCCTGCCGCAGCGCGTGGAACACCGAGCGGGGGAACAGCTTGTCCATGAGCAGGAACTGGACGACCCGGGCCGCGTCGAGCGCACCGCGGTAGGTGCGCAGGTAGGTGTCCTGGGCGCCGGCCGAGCGCAGCACGGTGAGCCAGCCGGGCGACGACATCCGGTCCGAGACCCGCGACATCAGCAACCGGACGACCATGTCGACGCGCTCGACCGAGCGGCCGAGCAGGTAGAACCGCCAGGTGTCGTCGCGGCTCATCGTCGACGCGGCGAGGCCCGAGAACATCGCCGCCCGGTCCTCGACATAGGAGAAGAACGCGTGCGGACCGACCCACCGGGCGTACTGCTGGCGCTCGGGCAGGGCGATCCACGTGGCGTTGAGGCACTCCCACATCTCGGAGGAGACCACCTCGCGGGCACCGCGGGCGTTCTCCCGGGCCCGGGAGACCGACGAGACGATCGAGCCCGGCTCGTGCTCCGAGTAGCCGACGAGCTCGGTGACCGACCAGGCGTCGAGCGGGCCCTCGGACATCGACTCGCACCCCAGCACGCCGAGCAGCGTGCGGGCGGCGCGGTCCGTGTCGACGGTCGCGTCCTCGAGCAGCTGGTGCACCGAGACGTCGAGGATCCGGGCCGTGTCGTCGGCCCGCTCCACGTAGCGCCCGATCCAGTACAGCGACTCGGCGTTGCGGGCGAGCATCAGATCATCCTCTCGCTGCTGTCGTCACTGTTGCTGCTGCTGTTGCTGCTGGCTGGTGCTCAGCTCGGGCCCCATCTCGGCAGCAGGCGAGCTGCTGGGGGCGACGGTCGCCAACCCCTTCTCGCCCAGCTCCCGCTCGCCTTGGGGAGCCCGGCCCGCGGCCAGCACCCAGGTGTCCTTGCTGCCCCCGCCCTGGCTCGAGTTGACCACCAGGCTGCCTTCCGGCAGGGCGACCCGGGTCAGGCCGCCGGGCAGCACGAAGACGTTGTCACCGTCGTTGACCGCGAACGGCCGCAGGTCGACGTGGCGGGGCACGAGCCTGTCGTCGACCTTGGTCGGCACCGTCGAGAGTTGGACGACGGGCTGGGCGATCCAGCCGCGCGGGTCGTCGCGGATCGACCGGCGGGCCTTCTGCAGCTGGCGGGTGCTCGCATTCGGGCCGAACAGGATGCCGTACCCGCCCGAGCCCTCGACAGGTTTGAGCACCAGCTCGTCGAGGTGGTCCAGCACGTGGGTCCGCTCGTCGTCGAGCCAGCAGCGGAACGTGTCGACGTTGGGCACGCTCGGCTTCTCGCTGAGGTAGTAGGCGATCATGTCCGGCACGTAGGTGTAGACGAGCTTGTCGTCGCCGACGCCGTTGCCGACGGCATTCGCGATCACGACGTTGCCCGCCCGGGCAGCGTTGATCATGCCTGCGACGCCGAGCACCGAGGCCGGATTGAACTGCAGCGGGTCGAGGAACTCGTCGTCGATCCGCCGGTAGATCACGTCGACCCGCTGATCACCCTGCGTGGTGCGCATGTAGACGAGGTTGTCGCGGCAGAACAGGTCGCGGCCCTCGACCAGCTCGACGCCCATCTGGCGGGCGAGCAGCGAGTGCTCGAAGTAGGCCGAGTTGTAGACGCCGGGGGTGAGCACCACGACGGTGGGATCGGCCTCGTTCGGCGCGGCCGCGGCGCGCAGGGCACGCAGCAGGTGGGTGCCGTAGTCGCCGACCGTGCGCACTCGCTGGCGGGTGAACAGGTCGGGGAAGACGCGCGCCATCGTGCGGCGGTTCTCCATCACGTACGACACGCCCGACGGGTTGCGCAGGTTGTCCTCCAGGACCCGGAAGACCCCCTGCTCGTCGCGGACGAGGTCGATGCCGGCGACGTGGATGCGCACGCCGTTGGGCGGGACGAGCCCGGCGGCGGTCCGGTGGAAGTGCCCGCAGCTGGTGATCAGGCCCCGGGGCAGCACGCCGTCGCGGACGATCTCGGCGTCGCCGTAGATGTCGGCGAGGAACATCTCCAACGCCTGGACGCGCTGGACGATGCCGCGCTGCAGCTTCGACCACTCCGCCGCGCTGATCACCCGGGGCACGATGTCGAGCGGGAACGGCCGCTCCTTGCCCGAGAGCGAGAACGTGATGCCCTGGTCGACGTAGGCGCGGTCCAGCGCCTCGGACCGCACCCCGAGGTCGGCCGCGGCCGTGGGTGCGATGGCCTCGTGCAAGGCGCGGTAGGGCCCGCGGACACTCCCGTCCGGGGAGAACATCTCGTCGAAGGCCCCCGGATTCGGCCGATCCGGGGACAAGTAGTTGTCGAACAGCGGAGCTGCCGCCGGACTGTCCTCATCGGGCACCGGCGCCTCGGGGTCGTCGGCCGGGGCTGGACTCTGCACGGCGCGGCTCACGGAGGTCATCTTCCCCAGCCTGGCAACAGGTGACCAGTGCTGCAGGCTACAGACGGGTTACCACTCGCCCCGTGCGAGTCCTTCGCCGACCGCTGATAACATCGATGGCCGAGAGCCCGGCCGGGCAGCATCACTCACTGCCGCCGGCGCCTACCAGAGACAGACATCGAGCAGTTCAGCAGCAGGAAGAACTCGAGGCATTCGCGTGGCCAACATCAAGTCCCAGATCAAGCGGGTCAAGACGAACGAGAAGCGCCGGCAGCGCAACAAGTCGGTCCGCTCGTCCGTCCGCACCGCCGTCCGCCGGTTCCGGGAGGCCGTCGAGGCGGGCGACACCGAGAAGGCCACCGAGCTGCAGCGCGCCGCGGCGAAGGCACTCGACAAGGCGGCCAGCAAGGGCGTCATCCACAAGAACCAGGCGGCCAACCGCAAGTCGGCGATGGCCCGGCGGGTCACCACCGCCGCGTAGGTGCACTACCTGCGGCCTCGCCGCGGGACGACAATACGGGCATGACGGGCGGGGCCGAGCTCGGACGCGACGCGTTCGACCGCCGCGCCTGGGCCCGGGCTCACGCTCTGCTCGCCGCGGCCGAGTCGCTGGACGCGGCGGACCTCCAGCGCCTCGCCGTGGCCGCCCACCTGGTCGGCCGCGATGCCGAGAGTTCACTGGCCTGGAAGCGTGCGCAGCGAGCCTGTGAGCGTGCGGGCGACCTCGACGGCGCCGCGCGCTGCGCGTTCTGGCTCGCCCTTCTGCTGCTCCTGCGCGGCGAGGTCGCCCGGGCCGGCGGATGGTTGGCCCGTGCGGAGCGGCTCGTTGCGGAGGCGGACCGGGACTGCGCGGCCGGGATCTTTCTGCTCGTGCCGGTGTTCCTGGAAGCGCTCGACGCCGGCGACGTCGCGCAGGCAGAGGCGCTCGCGAGCAAGATCGCTCGCGCGGCTCGGCGGTTCGACGATCCCGACCTGCTGGCGTTCGGGCTGCTCTGCCAGGGGCAGGCGGCGATCGCCCGCGGTGACACCGGCCGCGGCATGCGACTGCTCGACGAGGTCATGCTCGGCGTCACCGCGGGGGAGGTCTCCCCCATCCCCACCGGCATCGTCTACTGCGCCGTGATCGAGTCCTGCCTGGATGCCTTCGACCTGCGCCGCGCTGCCGAATGGACCGAGGCGCTGAACGGCTGGTGCGCGAGCCAGCCGGATCTCGTGCCCTACCGCGGCCAATGTCTCGTGCACCGGGCGCAGATCCTGCAGGCGCACGGCGCGTGGGACGAGGCGGTCACCGAGGCGGAGCGGGCACGTCTGATCCTCTCCGACCCCGTCCATCCGGCTCTGGGCCTCGCCCTGTACCAGCTGGGCGAGCTGTACCGGCTGCGCGGCGAGCCGGCCGACGCCGAACGCGCCTACCGGGCCGCCCTGGAACACGGTCGGGAGCCTGCGCCGGGGATGGCGCTGATCCGGCTGGCCGAGGGAAAGGTCGCGGTGGCCGCCGCTGCCGTGCGCCGCATGCTGCAGGAGAGCGGTGTTCCGGCGACCGAGTGCGCGGTGCGCGCCGCCGCGGTGGAGATCCTGCTCGCCGCCGGCGACCTCGCCGGGGCGCGGACCGCCGCCGACGAGCTCGTCCGCACCGCGGACCGGATGCGTGCTCATCTGCTCCACGCCATGGCCGACGCCGCCCTCGGTGCGGTGCTGTTGGCGCAGGACGATGCGGCGGGCGCCCTCGTCGTGCTGCGGCGAGCGTGCGGGAGGTGGCGCGCGCTGGAGATGCCCTACGACGAGGCGCTGGCGCGGGTCCGGATCGCCCAGGCGTGCCGCGCGCTGGCCGATTCGGACGCCGCCGCACTCGAGCTGGACGCCGCGCGGGTCACGTTCGAGCGGCTGGGCGCCCGCCCGGATCTGGTCCGCGTCACGAGACTGGCGAGGCGGGAACCGCGGCCGACCGTGCTCACCGAGCGCGAGTGCGAGGTGCTGCGTCTGGTCGCGGCGGGCCGGAGCAACCGGGAGATCGCGGCCGAGCTGGTCATCAGCACGCACACGGTCGCCCGGCATGTGCAGAACATCTTCGCGAAGGCCGGGCTGTCCTCGCGCGTCGCTGCCACCGCGTACGCCTACAAGCACGACCTGCTCTGACCGGATCCCATTGGGCCCACGGTTCGTGCCGCTGATGCGGCCGGCCTGGTGCGGGCAGTGGTGCGCACGTACCACCCGGCCGCGACGAGATGGTGGCTCCGAGCGATGCCGGGCCGGTCGGTCGGAGCCGAGACTGGGCGCCCGTCTTCCCGAGGAGAGAGCACATGTCGATCCCCACCCTGCCCGCACCGCCCGACACCGAGACCGTCCGACGCCTTGCGACCGCGCTGAACCGCTGCTTCGAGACCTTCACCGCGGACGTCGACACGTTCGCGGCCGATACCTTCTTCGACCTGCTCCCGCCGTTCTGGCGGTTCCAGCTCATCGGGTCGGAGGCCTTCCTTACCCAACTTCGGACGGTCGCGCGCGGCGCCACGACCGCCCGCATCCTGCGGGTGGTCCCGACCGTGTCCGGATTCGTTCTGGAGCAGGAGGAAACCCAGCCGGACGCGGTGGCGCGCCGCCTGCTCCTGTGCGAGGTGCGCGACGAGCGCATCATCGACGTCCTCGTCTACTGCAACGGGGAATGGGACGCCGCCCTGCGTGCCCGCCATGCCGCCGAGGCGCCCATGCTGCGCCGCGACCGGCGAGTGGCGCAGTCATGACGGCGTCGGACCGCGCGGCGCCTCGCCCCAGGGCGGACCAGGTGCTCGACGCAGCCCGCGCGCTCGTCCCGGCCATCGCGGACCGCGCAGCCGAGATCGAGGCGGCCCGACGGGTACCGCGCGACCTCCTGGACACCCTCGCTGCCGCCGGCTGCCTGCGGATGCTCCTGCCGCACAGCCACGGCGGGGCCGGCGCCGACCTGACGGACGCGCTGCGGTTGTTCGAGACGCTCGCCGAGGCCGACGCCTCGGTGTCCTGGACGGTGATGATCGGCGGCAGCGCGTGGATCGACCTCGCCGGGCTGCCCCGGGCCTCGTTCGACGCGCTCTTCGCGAGAGGGCCCGACGTCGTCGTGGCGGGAGCGTTCGCCCCGGGTGGCTCGATCAGTTCCGCCGACGGCGGTTACCGGGTGACGGGCCGGTGGGGCTTCGTCAGCGGCTGCGAGCATGCGACCTGGCTCTACGGCAATGCCGTCGAGGCGATGGTCGACGGTGTGCCCCAGCTCCGGATCGCGGTGTTCGCGCCCGACGAGGTCCAGATCGAGGACACCTGGACGGTGCTGGGCCTCTGCGGGACCGGAAGCCACCACATCCGCGTCACCGACGCTCGGGTACCGGCCGAACGGACCCTGCGTCCGCTGGTCGACGTGCCCTGCCTCGACGAGCCGGTGGTCCGCGTGCCGCTGCCTGCGCTGCTCGCGCTGTCCGTCGCCGGCGTGGCGGTGGGCATCGCGCGCGGGGCCCTGGCCGACGCCGTCGCCTCGGCCCAGCAGCGGGTGCCGTTGCTGGCCCGGACACCGGCATGCACCGACCCGGTGTTCCAGGCCGACCTGGCGACGGCCGACACCGGACTCCGGGCGGCTCGCGCGCTGCTGTACGAGTCGGCCGGGGCGGTGTGGGCGACCGCCGTGGCCGGTGAGCCGTTCTCGCTCCAGCAGCGGGCGCAGGCCCGGGCGGCCGCGGTCTGGGCGACGAAGCAGGCAGTTGCGGTCGTCGAGGCCGCCTACCACGCCGGCGGCGGGGACGCGGTCTACCGGAGCAGCCCCCTGCCGCGCCGCCTGCGGGACGTGCACGCCCTGACGCAGCACTTCCTCGTCCGGCCGAACACGATGGCGACGGCGGGCGCGGTGCTGCTCGGGCAGGCTGTGGACGTACCCGTGTTCTGATCGTCGGCGGCCTCAGCCGCGGATCTCCCGGGCAGCGCACATCCGCAACACGGCCCGCTCCAGCGCGTAGCCGACGTCCGGCGCCGCGCCCTTGACGTCCGCGTTGACCTCCGCCGCCGCCGCGGTCGCCGCCACGAGCCCGTCCGGGTGCCAGCCACGGACCTGGGACTGCGCCTTCCGGATCTTCCACGGCGGCATGCCGAGCGCACCGGCGAGCCGGTTCGGGTCGCCGCGGCCGGCGCCGCCGACCTTCGCCAGGGTGCGCACGGCGTCGGCGAGCGCATCCGCGACCAGCACCGGCGGGACGCCGAGCACGAGCGCCCAGCGCAGCGCCTCGAGCGCACCCGCCCGGTCACCGGCCACGACCTTGTCCGCCACCGCGAAGCCCGAGGCCTCGGCACGGCCGCGGTAGTAACGGCGCACCGCGTCGGCGTCGATCGCACCGCCGGTGTCGGCCACGAGCTGTGCCGCGGCCGACGCGAGGTCGCGCAGCTCGGTGCCGACCGACTCGAGGAGCACGCCGACCGCGTCCGGCGTGATCTTCCCCCGGGTCCGGCGCACCTCGGCGCGGACGAAGTCCGCCCGCTCGTCCGGACGGAGCTTCCCGCAGCGCGCGACCTGGGCCCCGGCCTTGCGCAGCGCGTCCGCGAGTGCCTTGTTCCGCGGGCCACCCGCGTGCAGCACCGCCACGGTGACACCCTCGCCGGGCGCCGTGGCATGGTCGAGGACCGCTGCGGAGGCGTCCTTGCCGGCCTCGTGTGCGGCCTCCAGCACGATGACCCGCGCCTCGGCGAACAGGGACGGGCTCAACACCGTGGCCAGCTCCGCGGGTGTGACCTCCGCCGCCCGCAGGCGCCGCACCTCCACCTCCGGATCGGCGGCGCGTGCGGCGTCGACGATGTCCCGCACGGCCCGCTCGACCAGTAGCTCCTCGTCGCCGAGCACCAGGTGCAGCGGAGGCGGGGCGGACGGCGCGGTCATCGTCGCCATCGTCGCGCATCTCGCCGGCCCGGCGTGAGTCGGCTCCCAGATCGATCGTGGCCACCGTCCGCGACTGGAACGGGCGACCCGAGTGCCGTAACGTCGTGGTCATCCGGCTGGCATCCTGTGCCGTCGGGCCACAACCGCATATGGCTCATCCAGAGGGGCAGAGGGAACGGCCCGTTGAAGCCCCGGCAACCGGCGTCGCGCGAGCATCGCGCGCAGACGATCACGGTGCCAATTCCGACCCGCGACCGCGGGGAAGATGAGGAGATCATCCGATGACGTTGACTGCCGCCTCCACCACGGCGACCACCTTCGATCTGGGCTTCGCGCGCGCCCTGTCCTGTCGCGAGTGCGGGCACGAGGTCCCGCTCGCTCCGGAGTTCGCGTGTCCGCAGTGCTTCGGCCCGCTCGAGGTGGCCTACGACTTCCCCGAGATCACCCGGGCCTCGATCGAAGCGGGCCCGAAGTCGATCTGGCGCTACCGCGAGCTGCTGCCCGTGCCCGGGGACGTCGCGCGCCACCCCAACACCGAACCCGGTCTCACCCGCCTGATCAAGGCGGACCGGCTGGCCGCCGCCCTGGGCGTGCGCTCGCTGTGGGTGAAGGACGACACCGGCAACCCGACGCACTCGTTCAAGGACCGGGTCGTGGCCGTCGCCTTGGCCGCGGCCCGTGAGCTGGGCTTCACCGTGCTCGCCTGCCCGTCCACCGGCAACCTGGCCAACGCCGTCGCCGCCGCGGCCGCCCGCGCGGGCTGGGACTCCATCGTGCTGATCCCGTCGTCGCTCGAGCAGGCGAAGATCATCACCACGGCCGTCTACGGCGGCACGCTCCTGGCCGTCGACGGCAACTACGACGACGTCAACCGGCTCGCGACCGAGCTGGCGGCCGAGCACGAGGACTGGGCGTTCGTCAACGTCAACGTCCGGCCCTACTACGCGGAGGGCTCCAAGACGCTGGGCTTCGAGGTCGCCGAGCAGCTCGGGTGGCGCCTGCCCGGCCAGGTCGTCGTCCCCGTGGCGTCCGGCTCGCAGCTGACCAAGGTGGACAAGGGCTTCCAGGAGCTGGGCAAGCTCGGGCTGGTGGAGCCGACGCCGTACCGGGTGTTCGGGGCGCAGGCGACCGGGTGCTCGCCGGTGTCGACGGCGTTCGCCGAGGGCCACGACGTGGTGCAGCCGGTGCGGCCCGACACGATCGCCCGTTCGCTGGCGATCGGGAACCCGGCGGACGGGCCGTACGTGCTCGACGCCGTGCGCCGCACCGGCGGTGCGGTGGCCGACGTCTCCGACGAGGAGGTCGTCGAGGGCATCCGGCTGCTCGCGCGGACCGAGGGCGTGTTCGCCGAGACGGCCGGCGGGGTCACCGTCGCGACGGCGAGGAAGCTGATCGAGGCCGGGCAGCTCGACCCGGACGCCGAGACCGTGCTGTTGATCACTGGCGACGGGTTGAAGACCCTTGACGCGGTCTCCGGCCGGGTCGGTCCCACCGCGACGGTGCCGGCGAGCAGCAAGGCGGTGCGCGAGGCACTGACAGCCCGTCAGGGCTGATCGGCGCCGCCGCCCGAGGAGCTCCCGGCGGCGGGGCGCGGGCAGCGGGGCGCCGCGTGCGACCACGTGCAGCCCGCGCCCGTCGCTGCCCGGCGCGCCGGTCACGGCGACGTCGCCCGAGCTGTCCGTCCGCCGCACGGTCGCACCCGAGCGCTCCAGGTGCCCGAGCAGTGCCGTGTCCGGATGGTGGTAGGCGTTCCCCGCCCCCACGCTGACCAGCACGGCCCGCGGTGCGACGGCGGCGAGGAACGCCGCCGAGCTGTAGCGACTGCCGTGGTGCGGCATCTTCAGGACGTCGGCATGCAGAGGCACACCCGCGGCGAGCAGCTGAGCCTGGGCGGCCACCTCGACGTCCCCGGTGAGCAGGACGCTGCCGACCGCTGTCGTCGCACGGAGCACCGTCGAGCCGTCGTTGACCTGCGTGCCGTCGTCCGGGTCGACGTGGTCGGGCGGGTGCTGCGGGCCGAGCACGTCCAGGGTGAGGGCGGGCCACACGAGCCGGACCCCGGGCCCTACCTCCACGATCCGTACGCCCGCCACGGCCGACTGCCGCCGGACCCGGTCGAGCGCCCACCGCGGCTCGTGGACCGGGCCGACCGCCACCGCGCCGACCGACCGGCCACGCAACGCCCCGGCGAGACCGCCCACATGGTCTGCGTGCAGGTGGCTGACCAGCACCATCGCCAGTGTCGTCACCCCGAGCCGGTCCAAGCACGCGTCGATCGGCCCGTCGTCCGGACCGGTGTCGACGAGCACCACCCGCCCGGGCTGCCCGGTCGCGAGCACCAGTGCGTCGCCCTGCCCGACGTCACACGCCACGACGGCCCAGCCGGCCGGCGGCCAACCGGGACGCAGCACCCGGGTGGGCACCAGGACCAGCAGCAGGCCGACGGCCACCGCGAGGAGCAGCGGACGGACCCTGCGGGAGCGGGCGAGCAGCACGAGGACGGCGACGACCGCGGCGAGCAGCGCCGCCCCGGCGAGGCCGGCCGGCCAGGGGACGACCGCCCCGGGCACCGCCGCCGCCCGGTCCGCGACGGCCACGAGCCACCCCACCGCCGGGCCGGCGAGCCATGCGCAGCCCTGCGCGGCGGGCATCGCCACCGGCGACAGCACCGCAGCCAGCACGCCGAGCACCGTCGCCGGCGCGACCGCGGGCGCTGCGACCAGGTTCGCGACCACGGTCACCAGGCTCACGTTGCCGCTGAGGCCCGCGAGCAGCGGGGCAGTCGCCAGGCAGGCCGCTGCGGGTACCGCGAGCATCTCGGCGACGCCCGGCGGTACCCCGTGCTGCCGCATCCGGGCCACCCATCCGGGCACGACCAACACGAGTGCCGCAGTCGCGAGCACCGACAGGCCGAATCCCGGGTCGGC
>JAEUJO010000233.1 GCA_016794615.1 Pseudonocardia sp.
ACCCGAGGGAGCCTGCCCGCGCACATCTCCTGCGGCCTGGTAGGCGTGCGAATCGCACACAGAAGACCAGCGGGGTCGTCGATCACGTTGCGCCGGTATGCGCCTCGGTCACCTGCGAGTACGTCTGCACGACACTGGCCGCCAGCGGCCCGCAGCCGCGGGCCTGTCGACACCCACGGCCGGATGCGCCGTCGATGTGCCTCCGCTGGCCGTACCGATGGGCGACGAGATCCCGACCTGCGGTCACCCGCGTTTGGAAGGCGCCCGCGGAGTCGAGCCCCCGACTGCGACGTTCACGGTTCCACGTGAAACGTCCCGGGGCCTGAGCCCCCGACAGTGGACGGGCGCACACCGCAGGAACCGCCCAGCGCATGCTCGACGACGAGGACGCGGATGGACGCCGGAGTGCGCGCCCGGAGTCCATGCTCTGGAGCGTGCCGCCGGTGAGAGAGATCTGCCCACCGTCGGCCAGGTGGCGGACGGGGTACTCGGCCTTCGCGGGGCGCCGTAGCCGATCCGCGCTCCCACAGCCGTCGCCAGCTCGAGGCTGCGGAGGGAAGTCGGCATGGAAGGGCGTGTTCGGCCGTCGCAAGCGCGCGCGGTTCCACGTGAAACATGTGGTTCCCGGCGTTCAGATCCTCGGGCGCCAGCCCCTCGAGCACCGGCGCGGTTTCACGTGAAACATCCGAGCGGGGCGCTCGGACCTACCGACGACTGCTGCTTCATCCGCCACCACGACAGATGGAAGGGCCGGTGTTCCCGTGGAACACCGGCCCGGAAACAACGGACGCCGGCTCAGCCGAGCGCGCCGCCCATCAGTGCGGCGATCCGCGCCAGATCGTCCGCATCGCCGAACTCGACGACGATCCGTCCCTTGCGCTGCCCCACCTCCACCCGGACCCGGGTGTCGAAGGTGTGGGACAGGCGCTCCGCCACTTCATGCGTCACGGGATCCGCTGCCGGCTTCCGTCGTGGCGACCGCGGGGTGGTCGGTTCCTCCCTGCGGGTGAGTAGCACCGATTCCTCGGTTGCCCGTACGGACAGCCCTTCTGCGACGATTCGCGTCGCGAGATCCTCCTGCTTCCCCGGGTCTTCCAACCCGAGGAGCGCGCGGGCGTGCCCGGCCGAGAGCACGCCGGCCGCCACGCGCCGCTGCACGGTGACCGGCAGCTTGAGCAACCGGATGGTGTTCGTGACCACGGGACGGCTGCGACCGAGTCGGTCCGCGAGTTCGGCGTGCGTCACGCCGAACTCGACCAGGAGTTGCTCGTAGGCCGCAGCCTCCTCCAACGGGTTGAGCTGGACGCGATGGATGTTCTCCAGCAACGCGTCGCGCAGGAGGATGTCGTCGCCGGTCCGCCGGACGATGGCGGGGATCCGGCTCAGCCCGGCGCGCTGCGACGCGCGCCAGCGCCGCTCGCCCATGACGAGCTGGAAGCGCCCGTTGCCCATCTCACGAACCACGACCGGCTGCAGCAGCCCGAACTCACGGATCGAGTGTTCGAGTTCGGCCAGCGCCTCTTCGTCGAAGACGCTGCGCGGCTGCTGCGGGTTCGGCTCGATCGCGGTGACGTCGATCTCGCGGTAGTAGGCCGCGCGGGACGGTGTGTCACGTGACACGTCGGCCGGGGCAGCACGGGGTTTCGGCCGCGGGCCGCCGAAAAGGATGGCGGTGGGATCCGGCGAGGGCTGGTGGACCGGCGGAGGCGGTGGGGGAGCCGTCTCCATCGGTGGTGGGCCGGTCGGAATCAGGGCGGCGAGACCCCGCCCGAGCCCCCCTCGCCGCTCGACGACCTTCCGCTCACTCACCGGACTCCCTCGCTGCGCTCGGTCCGCAGTCCGCACCTGCGGTGTGCCGCTGTTCGCCGGCTGTGCTGTGTCGAACTGACCACGTGGTGCGCTCACTCGCCGCACTCCTCGTCTGAACATGCCGGTACAGACGGATGCGCGGGCTCCGCGGTTCCGCTCCTCACGGCCGACCGCTCCGAGCACGACCTGCGCCGGCGTCGGCGATCTCCCGGGCCGCGTCGACGTAGCTCATCGCGCCTCGTGAGCCGGGGTCGTAGCCGAGCACGGTCTTGCTGTAGCCCGGAGCCTCGGACACCTTGACGCTGCGCGGGATGACGGTCCTCAGCACGGTGTCGCCGAAGTGCTTGCGGACCTCGGAGGCGACCTGGTCCGCGAGCTTGGTGCGGCCGTCGTACATCGTCAGCAGGATCGTCGAGACGTGCAGACCGCGGTTCAGGTGACTGCGTACGAGGTCGATGTTGCTCAGCAGCTGGCCGAGACCTTCCAGCGCGTAGTACTCGCACTGGATCGGGATGAGCACCTCCTCGGCTGCGACGAGGGCGTTCACCGTCAGCAGGCCGAGCGAGGGCGGGCAGTCGATGAGGACGTAGTCGACGCCCAACTCCTCCAGCGCCGCAGGCGAGAGTGCCTGCTTGAGCCGCTGCTCGCGGGCGACCATCGAGACGAGCTCGATCTCCGCGCCCGCCAGGTCGATGGTGGCCGGCACGCACCACAGGTTGTCCGACGCCGAACTCCGCGTGGCGGCCTCGCCGAGTGGGATCTCACCGAGCAGCAACTCGTAGACCGACGGCGTGCCCGACCGGTGTTCGACGTCCAGTGCCGTGCTGGCGTTGCCCTGGGGATCGAGGTCGACGACGAGGACCTGAACCCCGTGCATCGCCAGTGCTGCGGCGAGGTTGACGGTGGTGGTGGTCTTGCCGACACCGCCCTTCTGGTTGGCGACGGTCAGCACTCGGCGTTGGAGTGGCCGGGGCATCCGGTGCCGGTCGGGGTGCAGCACGCGGGCGGCTCGGGCCGCCTCCTCCGCGATGGGTGTCCACTCCGCGTAAGCCCGTGTTTCACGTGAAACACCGGCCCGGGACGCGTCGGTGCGGGAGGCCCCGTCCGGTGAGACGTCGCGCGTCCGGCCGTCGGCCATCAGCTTCGTTCCTCTCTGCGGCGCGGGCGGCCGGGCCGTCGTCCGGAGCCGCGCGCTCGTTCCACGACCACCACCGTGCTCGGGGGGTCGACCAGTTCGTTGCCACATCGGACGATTCGGGGCTCGTTCCCGCCGAGCTTGCGCACCGCCACCGCATCACGAGTCAGCTCGGCATCCGCCGACCGACCCTTCAGCGCGAGCAGCGTCCCAGCCGGTCTGAGCAGGGGAAGCGCCCAGCCGGCGAGGCGCGCGAGCGGGGCGACGGCCCGGGCGGTCACCACGTCGGCCCCCTCCCATCGCGTGCGTACGCCCGACTCCTCGGCCCGCCCTCGCTCGACCGTCACCGGCAGGTCCAGATCCTCCACGACCTCACGCAACCAGTCGACGCGACGCGCGAGCGGTTCGACGAGTACCACCGAGAGATCCGGGCGAGCGAGGGCCAACGGTATCCCGGGCAGCCCGGCACCGGATCCGATGTCCACCGTCCGTGCGCCGTCCGGGAGCAACTCCGCGACGACCGCGCAGTTGAGGATGTGCCGCTCCCAGATCCGGGGAGCCTCGCGCGGTCCGAGCAGCCCCCGCTCGACCCCCGAACCGACGAGATGTACCGCATAGCGCTGAGCGAGTGCCAACCGGTCGCCGAAGATCGACGCGGCCACCGCCGGCGGTTCCACGTGAAACACCACCGGTTCCGGAGCGTCCGGACGCGGTTCCACGTGAAACACGGCATCCGGGGAAAAGGGCTCGGGCCCCGGCGAACCGGGGCCCGAGGTGACGGAGTCGGACATGAGTTCAGGCACTGCGCGAGACGACGACCTGGCGCCGCGGCTCCTCGCCCTCGCTCTCGCTGGCCACGCCCTTGATTCCGGCGACCGCGTCGTGCACGACCTTCCGCTCGAACGGCGTCATGGGCCGCAGGCGAACGGCCTCACCGCTGTCGAGCACTTCCTTCGCCGTACGCGTGCCGAGCTCGGTCAGCTCGTCGCGCCGGGCCCGGCGCCACCCGGCGATGTCGAGCATGAGCCGGCTGCGGTTGCCGAGGGACTGCTGCACGGCGAGCCGCGTCAGCTCTTGCAAGGACTCCAGCACCGCTCCGCGATCACCCACGAGCTTGTCGAGATCGTCCCCACCGTCGATGCTCACGATGGCCCGTCCGGCCTCGACGTCCAGGTCGATGTCGCCGTCGTAGTCCAGCACGTCCAGCAGGCGCTCCAGGTAGTCGCCCGCCACGTCGCCCTCCCGGACCAGCTGGTCCTCGACGGACGACGTCGACCGCGCACCGGAGCTGTCCGGTCCGTCCTGTGCAGTCTTGACCACGATCGTCTCCTTTCTCGGGTCGGCGGGTGCGGGGTTCCTCTCGCACACCCGCCGGGGCGGCCGTCGGATCGTGGCCGCCGGTGGTCGTTGGGCTCAGCGCCGCTTGCGGGGGCGGCGCGCCGCCGGCCGGGCCGGGCCGGCCGCGCCGGGACGACCCGTCGCCCCGCTCCCGCCGGTACCGTTCGTCCCCGAGCCGTTCGCTCCGGCACCCGTCACCTCGGTGCGCTCCGTCTCGCCCCGGGCGGCCGGGCCGTCGCCGCCCGCGGTGGAGCCGGCACCGTCCACGGTCGGTGAGCGTCGGGTGACCGGCTTCGCACCCGGGGTCTTCTCGGTGCGAGCCACGGTCTCGGGACGGATCGGCTTCTGACCGGGTCGGGGAGCACGAGCCTGCCGATCCGCGATGACCTGCGCCTTCTTGCCCGCCTCTTCGGCGTCGATCTTCCGGTAGACGACGTACTGCTGGCCGAGCGTCCAGAGGTTGTTGGCCACCCAGTAGATGAGCACGGCCAGCGGCAGGAACGGCGCCCCGACGACGACACCGATCGGGAAGACGTACAGCATCAGCTTGTTCATGATCGCGGACTGCGGGTTCGCCGCCTGGGCCTCGGTCTGCCGGGCCACCGAGTGCCGCGCCGTGATGTGGGTGAAGATGCCCGCCGCGATCATCAGCGGGATCATCACGATCAGCATGCTCGTGATCGAGGTGCCCAGCGCGGCCAGCTCGTCCGCGCCCATCGTCACCCAGGCACCGAGCTTCGCCCCGAACAGGCTGGCCGTGTTGAACGACTCGACCTCGGAGGCGCCGAAGATGTAGTTCTGGGTCTTCCCCGGCTGGAACTCGCGCAGCACGTGGAACAGGCCGATGAAGACCGGCACCTGCACCAGTACCGGCAGGCAGCCGCCGAGCGGGTTGACGCCCTGCTGGCTCTGCAGCTTCTGCGTCTCCGCGGCGAGCTTCTGCCGGTCGTTGCCGTACTTCGCCTTGAGCTTCTGCACCTCCGGCGCGAACTCCTGCATCTTGCGCATGGAGCGCACCTGATGCACGAACGGCTTGTAGAGCAGGGCGCGGAGGGTGAACACGAGGAAGACGACGGCCAACGCCCACGCGACGCCGCTGGCCTCGCCGAACACGTACCCGAAGACCTTGTGCCAGAACCACATGATGGCCGACACCGGGTAGTAGATGAAGTTCAGCACGGCGCTTGCTCCTCGTGGTTCTCGGCCGGGCGGGTCCGGGGGGCGGCACGCGACCCGTCCGGAGAAGATCTGCGGAGGGCGCCTGCCGGCGGGACCTCGTCCACGCCGCCAGGGTGCCACGGCGCGCAGCGCAGCAGCCGCCACACCGTCAACGCCGTGCCCGTGAACAGGCCGTGAACCTGCAGGGCCTCGACGGCGTAGGCGCTGCAGGTCGGGTGGAAGCGGCACGTCGGCGGGAGGGCCGGCGAGATCCAGCGCTGGTAGCCGCGAACCAGGACAACGAGCGACCGCACCGCCCAGGACGTGCGGGCGCCCCCCTCGTCGAGGTCGCTCTCCATTTCGCTCACGACCGCCCCCCGGTCCTGCGCAGGACCGCCCGCAGACCCGAGTCGAGGTCGTCACCCAGGACGGACGACGGCGCGTCCGCAGCCGCCGGCAGCGCCCGAACCACCAGCCGCGAACCCGCGGGCAGGGCCGCCAGGCGCGGGCCCAGGAGGTGGCGGAGCCTGCGGGCGACGCGGTGGCGCACCACCGACCCACCGACGGCGCGGCTCACCACGAGACCCGCCCGCGGGGGGGCGTCGACGGGATCCGGGGCGGCAGCGGGCACGAGGAGGTGGACGACCAGTCGAGGGCGGCCGACGCGTCGACCCCGGCGGACCGCCGAGGTGAACTCGTCCCGGCGGGTGAGCCGGGAGCCGGCCGGCAGCACCGGCGCGGCCGCGTCAGGCCGACAGCCGCTCGCGGCCCTTGCGGCGGCGACCGGCGAGGATGGCGCGCCCGGCCCGGGTGCGCATCCGCAGCCGGAAGCCGTGCGTGCGTGCCCGGCGGCGGTTGTTCGGCTGGAAGGTGCGCTTGCCCTTGCTCACGGTCGACTCTCCCGGTCGGCGGCACGGAACGAGGCCGGCCGCCGGTCTGCTGAATGTGCTCTGGACGGAACGTGCTGGTCCGCGACGGTGCTCGACGGTATGTGCGCAGGGCACAACCGTCAGCGGACACGGTTGCCACCAGGGTACGCAGCGCCGTGAGAGAGGGTCAAACCGCCCCGGTACAGCCGATCGGCCCAGCCTTCCACCACGTGCCCCGCCTCGTCACCCCACCGCATCTCGCGTCACGGAGGCGGCTTGAGAGCGGCGGGCCATGTCGGCTAGCGTGCCCCCGCACAGCTCGATCCGGGGGGATCCTCAGCCTGCGTCCACCGTCGGCCCCGAGACGCGACAGCGCGCGCGTCCGCGTACCGTTTACACACAGGTGTGGACAGGTCTGGGGATGGTTGGTGCCCCGACTCTGTCAGGGATGCGGCGTCCGCCACGGCAGTCCCGCCTGGAACGTCGAGAGGGGGGCGGACGTGGCCGATCAGCCCGGCGAGCTGGCGTACGTGTGGAGCCGCGTGATCGCGGATCTGTCCGGTACCTCGGCGGGCTCCGGGGCCTCCGCACTGTCGGCGCAGCAGCGCGCGTTCCTGCGCCTGACCCGCCCGCTCGGTCTCATCGACGGCACCGCGCTGCTGGCCGCCCCGAGCGAGTTCGCCAAGGACGCGATCGAGCGGATCCTGCGCCGGCCGATCAGCGAGGCGCTGGGCCGCCACCTCGGATTCACCGTCAGCCTGGCCGTCGTCGTGGACGTCGACGCCTCCTCGGGGGGCACCGAGGTGCCGGACCCGCCGGGCGCAGCCCGGCCGCAGCCCGCTCCGGCGCCGGAGCCGCCAGGGTTCGCCGAGCCGGACGGCGCGATGTTCCCCGCGACTCGCCCCGACGCACTGGCGCCGGTGGAGGAGGAGCTGCTCGTTCCGGTGGGCGGCCAACCGGCCGACGGGGCGGAGGACCCGCGCCCGGGCGGCGGCGGCACCTGGCCCGCGTACCCGGCACAGTCGTCGTCGCGTGGCGGTGACTCGGTGCTGTCCTCCTCGCAGAGCCGGCTGAACGAGAAGTACATCTTCGACACCTTCGTCATCGGGGCGTCGAACCGCTTCAGCCACGCCGCGGCCGTCGCCGTCGCCGAGGCCCCCGCGCGGGCCTACAACCCGCTGTTCATCTGGGGCGAGTCCGGGCTGGGCAAGACGCATCTCCTCCACGCCGTCGGGCACTACACCCAGCGGCTGTTCCCCGGCATGCGCGTGCGGTACGTCTCCACCGAGGAGTTCACCAACGACTTCATCAACAGCCTGCGCGACGACCGCAAGGTGGCGTTCCAACGCCGCTACCGCGACGTCGACGTCCTGCTGGTGGACGACATCCAGTTCCTGGAGGGCAAGGAAGGGACCCAGGAGGAGTTCTTCCACACCTTCAACACCCTGCACAACTCGAACAAGCAGATCGTCGTGTCGTCGGACCGGCCGCCCAAACGGCTGGAGACGCTGGAAGACCGGATGCGCACCCGGTTCGAATGGGGGCTCACCACCGACATCCAGCCGCCCGAGCTCGAGACGCGGATCGCGATCCTGCGCAAGAAGGCGGCACAGGACCGGCTCGCCGTACCCGGTGACGTCCTCGAGTTCATCGCCGAGCGGATCGAGCGCAACATCCGCGAGCTGGAGGGCGCGCTGATCCGCGTCACGGCGTTCGCCTCGCTGAACCGGCAGCCCGTCGACACCCAGCTCGCCGAGATCGTGCTGCGCGACCTCATCCCGGACTCCGCCGCATCGGAGATCACCGCACCGACCATCATGGCGGTCACCGCCGACTTCTTCCGCGTCTCGATCGAGGAACTGTGCGGGCCGGGGAAGACCAAGGCGCTCGCCCAGGCGCGTCAGATCGCCATGTATCTGTGCCGCGAGCTGACCGACCTGTCCCTGCCCCGGATCGGTCAGACGTTCGGCGGCCGCGACCACACCACCGTGATGCACGCGGACAAGAAGATCCGCAACGAGATCGCCCAGCGCCGCAAGACCTTCGAGCAGGTCCAGGAGCTGACGGCGCGGATCAAGCAGCGCGCCCGGCACTGAGCGCCGGCGTCGCCGACGGTGCGACACGATCTTCCCCGCCCTCGGACGACACGCAGCCGCTCGTCGTGTCCTCCGCGACGCTCGCCGCTCCGCCGCCCGACCTGGTGATCGTCCCTGATCGCGCTCCGGTGACTCTGAGTGCGATCCCGTCGCTCCGAGTCAGATCCAACGACCCATCGGAGCGGGGTCATCACCTCAGCGTCGCCGATCTGTCACCCAGTGTTTCCGTGCGCGCACACTTCACCCACATCTGTGGATAACTCTGTGGACAATTTCTTCCAGGGCGGTGGATGAACGTGGATGGATCCGTGGACAACTCGTGGACCGCCGGTGGACAACCCCCGCCCGTGGTGGGTTGTCCACCGGAGCACCTCGCCATCCACGGCTCGGTCCCGACCGCCACCCACATACCGCCACGCCGTGCGAGCTGCCGAGATCGCCTCGATCCACACCATCCACAGCCCCTTGTACTACTGCTGGATATCTCTTCTTCTGAGAACTCCAGAAGAACAACCTCGTGGATGGAGCGAGCAGACCCCTCGTGCACCCCTCGACCGGGACCCGGACCTGAGATGACACCCGTCGCCGAGAGGCTCTACGGTGGCCGGACCGGCCCGGACCGTGCCGGGCACCCACCGGCAGGCCGGTCCGACCCAGATCACCGAGCCCGAGCACGTTCGAGCCCGAAGAGTTCGAGCCCGGGCGGTTCGAGCACAGTCCAGCTGGCAGGAGCACCCATGAAGTTCCGGGTCGAACGCGACGTCCTGGCCGATGCGGCTGCCTGGGTCGCCCGCAGCCTGCCTGCCCGGCCCCCGGTTCCGGTCCTGGGCGGGGTGCTGCTCGAAGCGACGTCCGGCTCGTCGGGGGATCGCCTCACCGTCTCGGGCTTCGACTACGAGACCTCCGCCCGCGTCGAGTTCGACGCCACGATCGGCGACCCGGGACGGGTGCTCGTCTCGGGTCGGCTGCTCGCCGACATCACCCGCGCGCTGCCCGCCAAGCCCGTCGACGTCGTGGTGGACGGCGCGCGGGCGACGATCTCCTGCGGCAACATCCGGTTCAGCCTGCCGACCATGCCGGTCGAGGACTATCCGCAGCTGCCGGCCATGCCGCAGATCGCCGGCGTCGTGCCGGGCGACGCGCTGGCCCAGGCCGTGCAGCAGGTCGCCGTCGCCGCGGGCCGGGACGACACGCTGCCGATGCTCACCGGGATCCGCCTGGAGATCGACGGTCCCCGCCTCACCCTCGCCGCCACCGACCGGTTCCGGCTCGCGGTCCGCGAGCTGGAGTGGGCCCCGGAGGACACCGGGCTGACCACGTCGGTCCTGATCCCCGCCCGCACGCTCGCGGACGTCGCGAAGACCCTCGCCGGTGCCGGCCCGGTGGAGCTGGCGCTGTCGGCGGGCGACGGCATGCTCGGGATCACCGGCGGCGGCCGGCGCGCCACCACGCGCCTGCTCGACGCCGAGTTCCCCCGGTTCCGCCAGCTCATCCCGACCGAGCACACCAGCGCGGCGGTCCTCGAGTCCGCCGCGCTCGTCGAGGCGATCAAGCGCGTGCAGCTCGTGACGGACCGGGTCGCGCAGGTGCGGATGGAGTTCGGCGACGACGGGCTGCGGCTGTGCGCGGGCGGTGACGAGGTCGGCAGCGCCGAGGAGGAGCTTCCCTGCGAGTTCGACGGCACCCCGCTCGTCATCGCGTTCAACCCCGGCTACCTGCTCGACGCGCTGGGCGTGCTGCACACGGCGCAGGCTCGGCTGACCTTCACCACACCCAACCGACCTGCACTGATGCGCCCCGTTCCACCACCTCCCGCCGCCACCGAGGCGGCCGAGGGAGTGGCGGCGTCCGACGCGGTGCCGGAAACGGGTGCGGAGGAACCGCATTCGGGGTACCTGCACCTCCTGATGCCCGTCCGCCTGCCCGGCTGACCGAGAGGTCGGCGGCCGGGCCCGGCTTCTACCCACCCCTGGAGGGCGAGCGTGCAACTGGGATTGATCGGTCTGGGCCGCATGGGCGGCAACATGCGTGACCGTGTGCGCGCCGCGGGCCACGAGGTGGTCGGCTACGACCCGCGACCGGAGGTCACGGACGTCGAGTCGCTGCAGGCGCTGGCCGAGGCGCTGCAGGCGCCCCGGGTCGTCTGGGTGATGGTGCCGTCCGGCGACCCCACCCGCGAGACCGTCCGCACGCTCGCGGACGTGCTCGAGCCCGGCGACCTGGTGATCGACGGCGGCAACTCCCGCTACACCGACGACGGGCTGAACGCGGTGCTGCTCGACCGATCTGGCATCGGTTTCGTCGACTGCGGGGTGTCGGGCGGGATCTGGGGGAAGGAGAACGGCTACGGCCTGATGGCCGGCGGGTCGGACGAGCACATCGAGCGGGCCATGCCGATCTTCGACGCGTTGCGGCCGGACGGCCCGCGCGCCGAGGGTTTCGCGCACGCCGGGCCGGTCGGCGCGGGGCACTTCGCGAAGATGGTGCACAACGGCATCGAGTACGGCCTCATGCAGGCCTACGCCGAGGGCTACGAGCTGATGGCCGCCACTGAGCTGATCACCAATGTGACCGGGGTGATCGAGGCATGGTCGCGCGGCACGGTCGTCCGTTCGTGGCTGCTGGACCTGCTGGTGCTGGCGCTCAAGGACGACCCCGGGCTGAACGATCTCAGCGACTACGTCGACGACTCCGGCGAGGGCCGCTGGACGATCGAGGAGGCGATCCGGCACGCGGTGCCGCTGCCGGTGATCTCCGCGGCGCTGTTCGCCCGGTTCACCTCGCGCCAGGAGTCGTCGCCGGCGATGCGGGCGGTGGCCGCGCTGCGCCACCAGTTCGGCGGGCACGCCGTGCATGCCGTCGGCCCGTCCGGGACCCCTGGCCGGCTCGCGGGCCCGAGTTCGGGCACCGGGTCCACCCCGTCCTAGAACCGCCGCGTGCACCTCCGCCGTCTCACGGTCGCCGACTTCCGGTCCTGGGAGCGCGCCGAGCTCGATCTCGAGCCCGGCGTCAGCGTGCTCGTCGGGCCCAACGGAGTCGGGAAGACGAACCTCGTCGAGGCAGTCGGCTACCTGGCCACGCTGGGGTCGCACCGGGTCGCGAGCGACGCCCCCCTGGTCCGGCGCGACGCGGAGCGGGCGGTGATCCGCGCGACGGTGGTCCACCAGGGGCGGGAGCTGACCGTCGAACTGGAGATCGCGCCGGGGCGGGCCAACCGGGCGCGGGTGAACCGCGCGCCGGTGGCCCGGCCCCGGGACGTCCTGGGCATCCTGCGCACGGTGCTGTTCGCTCCCGAGGACCTCGCACTGGTGCGTGGCGACCCGGGCGAACGGCGCCGGTTCCTCGACGACCTGCTGGTCGCCCGGCGTCCTCGGTTCGCGGCCGTGCGCGCCGACTACGACCGGGTGCTCAAGCAGCGGTCGGCGCTGCTCAAGACCGCCCGCAACAGCGCCCGATCCTCCGCGGGCGAAGATCTCCGTACCCTGGACGCGTGGGACGGCCATCTCGCCCGGCACGGTGCGGCGCTGCTGGCCGGGCGCCTGGACCTGGTCGCTGGCCTCACCGTGCCGGCCGTCGAGGCGTTCGCGGAGGTCGCGCCGTCATCGGAGCCGATCGCGCTCGTCTACCGCTCGTCGCTGGACGGCCTGCTGCCCGCCACGGCGGCCGAGCTGGAGCCGCTGCTGCTCGCCGCGCTGGTCACGGTGCGTCGGCAGGAGGTCGAGCGGGGTGTGTGTCTCGTCGGCCCGCACCGCGACGATCTGGAGCTGCGGCTCGGAGCGGGCCCGGCGAAGGGGTACGCGAGCCACGGGGAGTCGTGGGCGCTGGCGCTGGCGCTGCGGCTGGCCTCGTACCGGATGCTGTGTGCGGACGGTGTCGAACCGGTGCTGATCCTCGACGACGTGTTCGCCGAGCTGGACGACCGGCGGCGGCGGGCGCTGGCGGGGGTGGCCGCGCGGGCGGAGCAGGTTCTGGTCACAGCCGCGGTCGCAGATGACGTCCCCGCCGACCTCGGTGGTGTCCGGTTCGCGGTGAACGGCGGCCGGATCGAGCGCTGTTCGGCGGCCCTGCCACAGACCCCCACGTCAGCGACTCACACATGATCAACCACAGGTTGTGGACAAGGTTGTGGATACTGTGGACAACTTCGGCTCGACTGGTGATGAGCAGCGGATACGACCGTCCGCAGGCCCACGCCGACCGCCTGCCGCGGGCGATTCGGGGGGCGTTGTCCCCAGGCCTGGGGACAACGATGGACCGACCGCTCGTCGCGAACGTATCCACTCGGACGCTCCGGCGAACCCCGATTCCCCGTCCGACCGGGCGAACCCAGGCCCCCGAGGGGCGGATCTCGCACGGGCGGCGCTCCGGGCGGCGCGCGAGGCCTCGGCCGCCCGCGCCGCCGAGCGGACGGCCCAGCGGTCGGGCGTGGCGCGCCGCCCGGCGAGCAGGCGACGCCGGTGGTCCGGGCCCGGTCCCGACGATCGCGACCCGCAGCCGTTCGGCCGGTTGGTCGCCCGGGTGTCCCTGGACCGCGGCTGGTCGCCCCGGCTGACCGATGCGACGGTCCTCGGGCGCTGGCCGCAGCTCGTCGGCCCGGACGTCGCCGACCACTGCACGCCGCTGTCGCTGCGCGACGGCGAGCTCGTACTGCAGGCCGAGTCGACGGCCTGGGCGACGCAGCTGCGCACGCTGTCGCGCCAGCTGCTCCACCGGATCGCGGTGGGTGTCGGGAAGGGCGTCGTGCGGCGCATCCGGGTGGTCGGGCCCAGCGGGCCGTCGTGGCGACACGGCCCGCGGCACGTCCGGGGACGGGGCCCGCGCGACACGTACGGCTGACGCACCCCGAGTCGGCCGCCGGACACGAGAGTCGACCGCACGGGCGGCCAGGCGGCCGTACAGCGCGCCGTGACGTCCGCTCCGCCCGCCGCACCCCCCCGATCCGCCGGTCGGTCCCGACTTTGGTCCGGATCGCCCGTCAGCGGGCCCGCTGGGGGTGTCCTTCGTGCGCTTCTGTCGGCCCGCACCGGTATCATGGAGGTGTACGTCGGAGCGGGGCTCCCCGAGAGTTGTGACAACCGCCCGGCCGACAAGCGTCACCGCAGCGAGTGGTGGCGCCCTCTTCAGTGAGGAGACAGGCTGCCCGTGGCTGCCCAGAAGAATGCCTACAGCGCATCGTCGATCACGGTCCTCGAGGGGCTGGAGGCGGTCCGCAAGCGACCCGGCATGTACATCGGGTCCACCGGCGAGCGCGGGCTGCACCACCTGATCTGGGAGGTCGTGGACAACGCCGTCGACGAGGCCATGGCGGGCTACGCCACCCGCGTCGAGGTCGTGCTGCAGGACGACGGCGGGGTGCGGGTCGTCGACGACGGCCGCGGCATCCCCGTCGGCATGCATCCGGTGGAGAAGCGGCCCGCGGTCGAGGTCGTCATGACGGTGCTGCACGCGGGCGGCAAGTTCGACAGCGACTCCTACGCCGTCTCCGGCGGCCTGCACGGCGTGGGCGTCTCGGTGGTGAACGCGCTGTCGTCCGTCGTCGACGTCGAGATCCACACCGACGGGCACGTCTGGCGGCAGCACTACGCCCGCTCGGTGCCCGGCCCGCTGCGCAAGGGCGAGGTCACCAAGCGCACCGGCTCCAGCGTGACGTTCTGGGCCGACCCGGACATCTTCGAGACCACCATCTACAACCTCGAGACGGTCCGCCGCCGCCTGCAGGAGATGGCCTTCCTCAACAAGGGTCTCACGATCGTGCTGCGCGACGAGCGCAACGGCGGCAACCACGATGCCGAGGAGCCCGATGCCGAGGGCTTCGTCGCCAAGGTGCGCGAGCACGTCTTCCACTACCCGGGCGGGCTGGAGGACTTCGTCGCCCACCTGAACAAGAGCAAGGACCCGATCCACAAGAAGCTGGTCTCGTTCTCCGGCGAGGGGCCCGGGCACGCCGTCGAGGTCGCGATGCAGTGGAACTCGGGCTACACCGAGTCGGTCTACACGTTCGCGAACACGATCAACACGCACGAGGGTGGCACGCACGAGGAGGGGTTCCGCTCGGCGCTGACCTCGACGGTGAACCGCTACGC
>JAEUJO010000320.1 GCA_016794615.1 Pseudonocardia sp.
CTCGCCGAGCGGCTCGCCACCCTCGCCCCCGGCGACCTGAACCGGGTCTTCTTCACCACCGGCGGCGGCGAGGCCGTCGAGTCGGCGTGGAAGGCCGCCAAGCAGTACTTCAAGCTCGTCGGCAAACCCCTGAAGCACAAGGTGATCAGCCGGGCCGTCGCCTACCACGGCACCCCGCACGGTGCCCTGGCCATCACCGGCCTGCCGAACATGAAGAAGGACTTCGAGCCGGTCGCCCCGGGCGGGTTCCGGGTGCCCAACACCAACATCTACCGCCACCCCGAGTTCGCCGACGACCCCACGGCCTTCGGGCGGTGGGCCGCCGACCGCATCGAGGAGGCGATCCTCTTCGAGGGACCCGACACCGTCGCCGCGGTGTTCCTCGAGCCCGTGCAGAACTCCGGCGGCTGCCTCACCCCACCACCCGGCTACTTCGAGCGCGTCCGCGAGATCTGCGACACCTACGACGTCCTGCTCGTCTCCGACGAGGTCATCTGCGCCTTCGGCCGCCACGGCGCCATGTTCGCCTGCGACAAGTTCGGCTACACCCCCGACCTCATCACCTGCGCCAAGGGCATGAGCTCCGGCTACGGCGCGATCGGCGCGATGATCGCCTCGGAGAAGGTGGTCGAGCCGTTCCTGCGCCCCGGCGTCGCGTTCCCCCACGGCTACACCTTCGGCGGCCACCCGGTCGCGGCCGCGCTGTCGCTGGCCAACCTCGACATCATGGAGAACGAGCGGCTCAACCAGCGCGTGCTCGACCACGAGGCCGCCCTCGGCGCGACGCTGCGCAAGCTCAACGATCTGCCGATCGTCGGCGACGTCCGCGGCGACGGCTACTTCTGGGCCGTCGAGCTGGTCAAGGACAAGACCACCCGGCAGACCTTCGACGCCGCCGAACGCGAGAAGCTCGTCCGCGGCTTCCTGCCCGGCGCGCTGTTCGACAACGGCCTCTACTGCCGCCCCGACGACCGCGGCGACGTGGTCGTCCAGGTCGCGCCGCCGCTGATCTGCGGCCAGGCCGAGTTCGACGAGATGGAGCAGATCCTCCGCCACACCCTCACCGAGGCCCAGAAGCTCGTCTGACGCCCCGCAGGCGCCGACCACCCTCGTGGTCGGCGCCTGCGGAATGCGTCGGTTGCGGTCGGCGCGCTCGACCGGGCAGCATCCCGGTCTCCGGCAGCGCTAGAAGAGCTGGTAGAAGCACTAGAAGAGCTGGTAGATCTGCCCCGTCTCGGCGCCCTCGATCGACCGGACGTAGGCGTTGGCGACCTTGCTCGCCGTCACCGGCTCGACGCCGGGGAAGAGGTGTTTGGCCTTGGCGGACGCCTCGGCCAGTATGGTGGGGCTGACCGCGTTGATGCGCCTCGGCGCGATCTCGAGCGCTGCGGCGCGCACGAACGACTCGACGGCACCGTTGGCCGCCGAGGCCGCGGAGCTCGTCCGCACCGGGTAGGTGCCCAGCACCCCGGTGATGAGCGTGAACGAGCCGGCGGGGGCGAGGGTGTGCAGACCCCGCAGCACGAGCTCGATCTGCCCCAACGCCTTGTTGCCGAGGCTGTCCCGGTACTGGGCACCCGACAGCTCGCCGACCGGCCCGTAGGCGGCATGACCCGCGGCGCAGGCGATCGCATCGACCTCCCCGGCCTGGTCGACCGCCTTGGCGATGCTCTCCGGGTCGCTGAGGTCGGTGGGTCGTTCGGCGTTGGTGCGAGTCGCGCCGAGAACGGCGTGCCCGCGCTCGCGAAGGCGGGCCTCGACGGCCGATCCGATGACGCCCGTGTTGCCGACGAGAAGAATCCTCACTGGTGCTTCCTTCCTGGTTCGTGTCGAGGCGCGCGAAGGTCGACGGGTACGGTCCGCCTGCGAGGGTGAGACCGTCCTGCCCGACGTACCCGTACGGGCTCGCCGCTACCGACGCAGTGCGACATGGTGGTCATACGCGGTGAGGTCGGCCAACTCGTGGACGCCGAGGTGCGCGGCTGCGCGCATCAGGAAGTTGAGCTTTTCGATCCGCTCGCCCGACCGGGGGGCGCCGTTCTTCTGGAACGGTGCGTGGAGCGCGATGGACAGGTCCATCACGATGTCGTCGACGACGCCGCCGGAGCGCCCGGAGGGGATGGCCAGCAGATCGTGCTCGACGGCGTAGTCGTAGGTTGCCAGCGCCTCGGTGATCGTGCCGACCTGGTTGGGCTTGAGGATGAACCCGTCGACTGCGTGCTCGGCGTAGGCCCGCTCCAGCCGGTTCCGGTTGGTGACGATCAGGTCGTCGCCCAGCACGACGGTGTTGTCGAGCTCGGCCACCGCGGCTGTGTGGCCTCCCCAGTCGTTCTCGTCGAGCAGGTCCTCGACGAACAGGATCGGGAAGTCGTCGGTGAGCTGCTTGACGAAGGTGATGAGCTCGCGCCGGTCCACGCGGGCGCCGTGCAGTAGATAGGTGTCGGTGGCGGGGTCGTACATCTCGCTGGACGCGCAGTCCAGGGCGTAGACGACCTGGTCGGTGTACCCGGAGGCGTCCACGGCCCGCTGCAGCAAGTCCAGCACGACGCTCGGGTCGGCGGAGGGGGCGACGTACCCGTAGGAGCGGCCGGTCTGGGGCGGGTGGCCGAGGTGGGTGCCGAGCACGTCGGCGAGCTCGTCGAACACCGCCAACCCGATGTGCACGGCCTGCTCGATGCTGTCGGCGCCTGCGGGCACGACGAGGAACTCGTTGAACGGCTGGACGACCCGCCCGTAGCGCCCGCCGTTGACCATGTTGAAGGCGGGTACCGGCAGCGCGGTCACCGGGGTGTCCGACAGGTGCTCGTACAACAGGACGCCACGGACGGCGGAGGCCGCGCGCAGGACCGCGATCGAGGTGGAGTAGATCGCGTTGCCCCCGAGGTCGGACTTGGCCGACGTGCCGTCCATGTCGATCATCAGGCGGTCGATGCCGTGCTGGTCGGTGACGTCCTTCCCGATCAGCGCCGGTCCGATGACCTCGACGACGTTGCGCACGGCCCGGTGGACGCCCAGCCCGTGGTACTCCGCCGCGTCGCCGTCGCGTAGCACGAACGCCTCGTGGCTGCCCACGGACTGCCCGGTCGGGGCGGCCCCGCGACCGATGTGGCCGGACTCGGTCCGGACCTGGACCTCGACCATGGGTCGCCCCTTGCAGTCCAGGAGCTGGACGGCGTCGACCGCGGCGATCCTCACGAGGGGGCTCCCGCGAGCGCGGGCACGTAGAGCAGGTTGAAGTCGCAGAGGTTGGTTCCGGTGTTTCCCGTGACCACCACGTCGCCGACCGCGCTGAGTGCCTCGTAGCTGGCGTGTCCACGCAGCGCCGCGCGCAGGTCCACCCCGGCGGTGTCCGCGCGGAGCCGGGTGGTGGAGTCGGTCAGGCCCCCGGCCGCGGGTGTGGTGCCGTCGGTGCCCTCGGAGTCGATCGACAGCATGCAGGTGCCGGTGGTCGCTGCCGCGACCAGGGCGAACCCGATGGTCAGCTCCTGGGAGGGGCCACCGTGACCGGTGATCGTGGTGTTGTCGGCGATCAAGGTGGTGGTCTCACCGGCGCTGATGAGCAGGCAGGGCGCGGCGAACGGGCTGCCGGAGGTCTGGATCTCGCGGGCGAGTGCGGCGAAGAACGCGCCCGCGTCCTTGCTCTCGCCTTCGAGGAAGGTCGTGACGACGTGCGCGGGAAGGCCGCGGTGGGCGGCGGCTTCCTGTGCGTAACGTGCGGAGTCGGCGACGGTGTTGAGCAGGAAGTACGTGTTCTGCGGGAAGGCCTTGGGCGTCTCCAGCTCGGGCCCGGCGTTGCGCAGGTACGTGACGATGCCCGCCGGGAGGCGATCGGCCAGGTCGTACTCGTCGATCGTCCGTCGCGCGTCGTCCAGGGTGGTCTTGTCGGGACCGATCGGTGTGCTCGCATACCGGTCGTAGGGCACGCGGATGTCACCGGTCGGCGCGTTGCCGACGGCGTCGGAGATGCCGATGCCGATCAGCTCGGCGCCGCGGGCGGCGATCCGCTGGGCCAGCCTGCCGCCGTTGGTCTGCGAGATGTGCCGTCGTACCGCGTTGATCTCGTAGATGCCTGCGCCGGACTTCAGCAGCACGTCGGTGGCGTCCTGCTCGTCCTGCAGGCTGATCCCGTCGACCGGGCAGGTCATGAGGGCCGAGCTGCCGCCGCTGATGACGGCGATGAACAGGTCGTCCGGGCCCGCCTGGTCGACCAACGCCAGGATGGCGCGGCTGGCCTCGAGCCCGGCCGAGTTGGGCAACGGGTGTCCGCCGACGACCACCTGCGTGCGGGTGAGCGTGTCGGTGTCCTCGGCGACCTTCACGATGGCGATGCCCGCGGTGAGGCGGTCGCCGAGGACGTCCTCGACGGCCATCGCCATTGCGTTGCAGGCTTTGCCAGCGCCGACCAGGTAGACGTGGCGTTTGTGGCCGAGGTTCCACCGCCGGGTGCCGATGGTGAGATCCTCGCCGTCGAGGCTGGCGATGCCGCGGATCCGCTCGTAGGCGTCCAGGCGCTGCAGCACTTGCTCGGTGACGTCGAGAACCACTTCGCGACCCACGGCGTCACCGCAGCTCAGCAGGTCGTCACGGTTGCGGATCTTGGGTTGACGTGCGGTGTCGCCCCGGTACGCGGGCACGGCGAGGGGAGATGCCACGGCAGGCTCCTTCGGGGTTGCTGGTGCTCCGTGGGTCAGCCGGCGTGGGGCTGGTCCCACAAGGTCAGCCGCTGGCCGATGCCCTTCTCGAGGGCCGTCCGGTACAGGTCGTAGCCCCAGCCGACGTCGAAGACGGCCATGCCGGACGCGACGAAGAGCGTGCGCTGCGCGTCGTCGGTGCGGCCGGGCCGGTTCCCGAGGATGACGTTGCCCAGATCGACCGAGTCGCGCAGCGCCGGGAGCGCGCCGCGGTCGATCAGCCCGTACAACGGACCGCCGATGACGCCGTCGTAGTAGGCCTGCCTGTCGGAGGACGCGATCGCCTCCTCGACGTAGGCCTCGTGCAGGCCGACGTTGTCGTAGACGATGGTGCTGCCGGTCCAGAACGCGTCGTCGGCCTTCAGCGGCCCGCTGAGCAGCACGGTGGCGCCCGCCTTGAACCAGCTGTCCTCGACGTGCAACGGCTTGAGGCGGGACGCGGCGACGGTGACGACGTCACCGTCGGCGAGCGCGTCGGGCAGGGAGGTCACGGCTTCGCCGGCGACGCCGAGCGTCGCGAGTGACCGGTCGGCGAACTGCTGGGCCTTCTCGGTGAACAGGTCGTAGCACAGCACCCGCTTCAGCTGCGGCAACTGGTTGACGATCGCGCGGTAGCAGGCCTGGTTGATGGGACCACATCCGATGACGACGGCCACCTCCGCGTCGGGGCGGGCCAGGTAGCGGCTGGCCACAGCGGGCACGGCGCCGGTCCGCGCGGAGCTGATGAGGTTCGCCGACATGAAGCTGAGTGGCTCGCCCGTGTCCTTGTCGTTGAGCGTGAGGGTGAGGACCGACCGGGGGAGACCCTTGTCGGTGTTGGCGGCGTTGGAGCCGTACCACTTGTTGCCGCAGACGTCGAACCGTCCACCGAGGTAGGCGGGCATCGCCACGAAACGCCGGTCGGGCCCGGCGAGCGGCATGTTGGGGAAGGGCGACTCCTTCGGGAACACCAGGCCGAGGCCGTGACTGTTGCGGTTGGACCCGCCCATCAGGTAGTCGCCGTCTGCGAGGAGCCGGAACACCTCTTCGCAGACGTCCACGCAGCGCCCGGTGTCCAGGACGCCTGCCTCCAGCAGGTCGGCTTCGGACAGGTAGACGAACTCGGTGCGTGGCGTCATGCCACGAAGTCTCAGAGCCGATTTTCATGCAGTCCAGCGCGATTTTCTTACCAAAACCGGTAAGTTGCTCTGAAAGATCGACGGGGCTCGTCGAAAGGAGCCGGGATGCTGAACGTGCATCGCCTGCGGATCCTGCTGGAACTGCAGCACCGCGGGACGTTGACCGGGGTGGCGGAGGCTCTGAACTACAGCCCCTCGGCGGTGTCGCAGCACCTGGCGGCGCTGTCGCGGGAGGTGCGTGCGCCGCTGATCGAGCCGATCGGCAGGCGCGTGCGGCTCACGGCACACGCCGAGATCCTGGTCGCCCACGCGGGTCGCCTCCTCGAGCAGATGGAGCAGGCAGAAGCCGAGCTGGCCGAGAGCCTCGGCGGCATCCGGGGCACGGTGCGGCTGGCGGCCTTCCAGACGGCGTTCCTGGGCCTGGTGCCGCGCCTGCTCACCTCGCTGTCCGATCACCCGCACGTGCAGCTGAACGTCGTGCACGTGCAGCCCGACAGCGGGTTCAGCGCACTGGCGGTGCACGAGTGCGACCTGCTCATCGGCGAGGAGTACCCCGGCCTGCCGCTCGCCCGTTCGGCCGATGTCGACGTGCTCGATCTCATGACCGATCCGATGCGGATGCTGATCCCGAGGAACTGGGCCGGTCATCCCTGGCGATCGCTCGAGTCGCTGCGCGATGCGCCGTGGGTCATGGAGCCGCTGGGGAATGCCGCGCGCACCTGGATGATGTCGCTGTGTCGTGAAGCGGGCTTCGAGCCGCGCGTGCAGTTCGAGAGCCCGGACCTGCTCGTGCACCTACGGCTGGTCGAGACCGGCCACGCGGTCGCGGTGCTACCGGACCTCATGTGGTCGACGCTGTCGCCGCCCGGGGTCATCGAGCGGGTGCCTGGTCGATCGTCGAGGCGCGTGTTCACCGCCGTCCGCGCGGGGGCGGCCCACCACCCCCTCGTCGGGCTCGTCCGCATGCGGCTCGCAAGCCTCGTGGCAGACCTGCCGAGCGTCGCCCAGGTGCTGTGAACCGTGCAGTTCTGCTTACCAGTGAGGAACTCTGTCGGGCGCGCTTTCGTAAGATCTCCAACAGCTCGCCCGCACTCGTCTGGATCGGGTGTTCGGCAGGGCCAGGTCCTCAGGGCGTCAAGGGTCACCGTCGCGGGGTGAGGACGACTCTGCGGGCAGAGGCGGCGGAAATGTGCTGCTTGTCAGACAAACTGGCCTGTTGCAGACTTGGCTCAACGGTCTGCTCGTCAGCCGTCGAGCGGCTGGTCGAGGGCGCCGGGCCGGAGTCGAGGAAGGAGCACGAGATGCGAGCGGACCATGTTTTCAAGGTCATCGACGTCCATGCCGGGGGCGCGCGATCGCGGCTGGTGCTATCGGGTGTGCCGCCGCTGCGCGGTGAGACCATGATGGACCGGATGGGGTACTGCGAGACCCATCACGACTGGATCCGGCGGTCGCTTGTCCTCGAGCCGCGTGGCGGCAACCTCACCAGCGCCGTGGTGCTCACGGCGCCTTCACGGCCCGAAGCGCACGTCGGCGCCTTCTTCATGGAGGCCCATGGGTACCTGCCGATGTGCGGCAGCGACACGGTCTCCACCGTGACCGCGCTGGTGGAGACCGGGCAGGTCGCGATCACCGGACCGGAGACGGCGGTCCGCCTCGATACTCCGGCCGGGCTCATCGAGGCCACCGCCCATGTCCGGGATGGCCGGGTCACGGGCGTGACCTTCGTGGGTGCTCCCGCGTTCTGCGCGCTCTCGCGGGCACCGGTCGACCTACCGGGGTTCGGCGCCGTCGAAGTGGACGTCGCCTACGGCGGCAACTTCTACGTGATCGCCGACGCCACCCGCTTCGACCTGACGCTCGAGGCGCTCAACACCGGTCCGGCCCTGGAGATCGCCCGCCTGCTGCGTCGCGCAGTGAATGAGACCTACGACGTCGTGCATCCCGAGATCCCGCAGATCCGCGGAGTCACCCACGTGCAACTGTTCGTGGCTCCCGATGAGGCATCTGCGCCGACCCGCATGATGGTGATCATTCCGACCGGGGACGTCGACCGTTCGCCGTGCGGTACGGGTACGACCGCCAAGGTGGCGACGCTGTACTCGCGCGGCGAACTCGCGCTACGGGAGGCGTTCGTGCACCAGAGCGTCACGGGCGCCCGCTTCACCGGGCGGCCCGTCGAGATCGCCGATGTCGGTGGTCGGCCCGCCGTCCGGGTGGCGATCACTGGCACCGCATTCGTGATAGCCGATTCGACAGTGTTCGTGGACCGCACCGATGTGCTCGCCGAGGGCTTCCGAATCGCGTGATGGTGGCGGGCCCGTGATCCGGTCCGGCTACCCTGGTCGGAGGAGCTGGCTGAAAGACAACCTGCGTTGGGAGAGTGACGGATGTGGCCGAGCGCAGCTTGATGCCGGTGTCCAGCGTGACCAGGCGGGACGCGGTGCTGGCCGAGCTGCGCTCCGCGATCCTGAACGGAAAGCTCGTGCCGGGCGACCGGCTCAAGGAGGTGCAGCTGTCCCAAGAGCTCGGCGTCAGCCGACCCACCCTCCGGGAGGCGATCTACCAGCTGATCCATGAGGGTCTCCTGGTCCAGGAGGCGTACAAGGGCGTGACGGTCGCCTCCATCGATGCCGCGACGATCAACGACATCGCCGTCGTGCGGTCGTCACTGGAGATCATTGCGGCCAAGGCCATCGCCGCCGACAAGAATGGTGCTGCACGTGTGGCACTGCAGAAGGCCTGGGACGAGTACGAGGACGCGGCCGCCAGCGGAGATCGCGCCCGCGAGAACGCGGCTCACCTTGCGCTCCACGAGACCATCTGGATGGAGTCCGGAAACGTCATGCTGCAGCGGATATGGCCGATCGTGTCCGCGTCGGTCAACCTCGCGTTGAGCACTGACGACGCCGTGCGCCACGACGACGAGCGCAATCGTCGCATGCACCGAGAGCTGGTGAGGGCGATCCTGCACAACCACCAGCGCGGTATCACCACAGCGGTCCGCAACCACATCCAAACCAGCGCCGCTGAGCTGGCGGAGATCCTCAAAGAACGCCGCACGTGAGCGCCGGGCCGGTCGGTCACGAGCAGGAGCATTCCCGCCGCGACCTGCGACGCCGCACGACTCCGCCGGTCCATGTGAGCGTTCGGCACGCCGGCGACGGTGTGGTCAGTCGTCGGCGGCCGTCCGCACCGGGTCGCCTGCCTGACCCAACCAGGTGTCGCCGAGGGTGAAGCCCTGCGGGAACGGGTCGGAGGGGTCGAGCCCCATCTGGTAGATCCCCGAGATCCAGGCGGTCCCCGCGACCGCGGGGACCACCGCGTCGTAGCGGCCGACGGTCGTGGTCGAGAGCACCGAGCTGCTGAAGACGCTGCCGATGACCGACTCGTGGAGGAACTCCTCGCCGGTCTCGACCAGCCCCCTGGAGTGCAAGGCGGCCAGCCGGGCCGAGGTGCCGGTCCCGCAGGGCGAGCGATCGAGCCGCCCGGGGGAGACGACGACGGCGTTGCGCGACGTGAGGACGCCCTCCGCGGTGCGTCGCAGGGCGCCCGTGAACTCGGTCTGGGTGATACCGGGAATTGCCGGGTTCTCGGGGTGGGTCACGGTGATCTGCTCGGCCGCGGCGCGCTTGATCCGCATCCCCAGCTCGCAGAGCCTCCGCGCCTCGGACGGCACGAGCTCTATCCCGAGCTCGCCTGCGTCGACGAGCACGTAGGTCATGCCGCCGTAAGAGATGTCGACCACGAGCTCGCCCAGGCCGTCGACCGTGACCGGTACGTCCAGCAGGTAGCAGAAGGCCGGCTGGTTGACGAATCGAACCTGCTCGACCTTCCCGTCGCGGCAGTGGCACTCGACGGTGATGAGCCCGGCGGGCGCCTCGAGGACCAGGTTGGTCACGGGCTCTTCCATGGGGAGGATGCCGGTCTCCAACAGCACCGTCGCCACGCAGATCGTGTTCGAGCCGGACATGGCCGGATACTCGGTCGACTCCAGGATCACGTAGCCCATCTGGGCGATGTCCGACGGCACGAGCACGTTGGCGTTGTGGTGGGCCGCGCCGCGCGGCTCGAACAGGATGAGCTTGCGCAGGTCGTCCATGTGATCTTGGAGATGGACCCGCTTGTCGAAGACGGTCTTGCCCGGGATGCCGAAGACCCCACCGGTGACCACCTGCCCGATCTCGCCGCCTGCATGGCAGTCGACCACCGTGAAGGTCTTGTTCCAACGCATGGGGCCTCGTCCTGTCTCGAGTGGCGGTGACGGGGTGACGAGCGCGACAGCAACGCCTGGCGGCCCGACATTGTGGCATTTTGCAGACTGTTCGACAATCTGTCAGCGCCTGGATGCATACTTCTCGGCAGGAGGCCAGTTCGTTGGGCATGACGACTTCTGGTGTGACGAAGACCTTCTCGTCGATCGACGTGCACGCCGAGGGCGAGGTCGGGCGGGTTGTGCTAGGCGCCCATCTCCTCGTCCGCGGGCGCAGTTGGGCCGAGCGGATGCGGTGGTGCGAGACCGAGCTCGACTGGCTGCGCCGTGTGCTGCTTCGCGAACCGCGCGGCCATCCCTCGATGTGCGCGGTGTTGGTGCTGCCTCCGCTCGACCCCCGTGCCGACGTGGGCATCGTCATCTTCGAGCAGGGCGGTGTCCGCCCGATGTCGGGCAGCAACACGATGTGCGCGGTCACCGCGTTGCTGGAGACCGGTGCCCTCGTAGCTACCGAGCCGGAGACAGTCGTTCGCATCGACACTGCGGTCGGTCCGGTCGAGGCCACCGCGCGGGTCGAGGACGGGCGAGTCTGCTGGGTTCGAATCCGTAACGTGCCGTCGTTCGTGGTGGAGTTGGACACCAAGATCGGCGTCGCGGAGTACGGCACCGTCACCGCCGACGTCGCCTTCGGCGGCCAGTTCTACGTACAGGCACGGGCGGCGGACATGGGGGTCGAGCTCGGCGCCGCACACGCGCAAGAGATCGCCCGCGCCGGGACGGCGCTCCTCGCGGCGGCCCGCGAGCAGGTGCCCGTCGTGCATCCTGAACAGCCAGAGGTCGACGAGATCGCACTCGTGATGCTGCATGGACCCGCCGACTCGCCCGACGTCTCCGGCCGCAACAGCGTCGTCCTCCCCACCGGGCTGCTTGTCGCGGGCGACCCCTCGTCGTGGCGAGGGACCTTGGACCGTTCTCCGTGCGGCACGGGCACCTCCGCCCGCATGGCCGCGCTGCATGCTCGGGGTGAACTCGAACTGCACGTCCCCTTCATCCACCAAGGTGTGCTCGGGACGACCTTCCGTGGAATGCTGCTGGAACGCACCGCCGTCAACGGACACGCCGCGGTCGTGCCCTCCATCCAAGGCCGGGCCTGGATCACCGGCCATGTCCAACACGTCGTGCGGCCCGACGACCCGTTCCCGGAAGGGCTAACCGTCGGCGACATCTGGGGCAGCGAGCCCGGGTGACTCTCGGGACGCCGCCGCACGGCGTCACCAGACGCGGATCGTCGACCCACCGCCGGCCTCCGGTCAGGGCCCACCTCTACCTCACCTACGGGCTCACTCGGGGTCGAGGCCGAACTCGGCGCGCAGTCCCCGCCGTCCGTCCTCGGTCACCCGCACGGCCCGCCCCCGTGGCGCGCGGTGCAGCCAGTTCTGGTCGAACAGCCAGCGCAGCAGGGCGCGACCGTGCGGGCCGGCCAGGTGCGGCCGCTGCTCGGTCCAGTCGGTGCAGCAGCGGACGACGTCCAGGTCGGGCAGGGCCAGCCCGAGTGCGGTGAGCCGGGTCCGGCCGGTCGGTGTGAGCAGGCCGGGCCGGGCGGCGAGTGCCTGAGCGGCGTCGAGGTCGGCCTGCTCGGCGATGGTGAGCAGGCCGCCCGCGACCAGCGCGGCGGTGAGATCGACGCCGAGCCGGCCGGCGAGATGGTCGTAGCAACTGCGAGCCCGGCGCACCGCGTGGGCACGGGTGCCCTCACGCAGCGAGCGCACGGGCGCGGTCGGGCACAGCCGGGCCAGGGTCTCGATCAGTTCCCCCACTGCCGGGCCGGCCAGCCCGTAGTAGCGGTAGCGCCCACGCACGGTCGCCTGGAGCAGCCCGGCGTCCGCCAGGCGGGCGAGATGGCTGCTGGCCGTCGAGGGGGCGACCCCAGCCTCGGCGGCGAGCACGCTCGCCGGGAGCGTGCGCCCGTCGCCGAGGGCGAGCAGCATCCGCATCCGGGCCCGGTCAGCCAGCACCGATCCGAGCGCGGCCAGGTCGGCGTCCCCCCGATCCGCGGGACGTTCGCCCACCACCTGTGCCTCCGTCTGCACCTCCATGGCATCGACGGTAGCCGCGTGTCGCTTCGACCGGCACCGAAACGTCCCGGTCCCATCGTGGACCCATGCCTGGCGACACCGACCACACCACGAGGACGCCGCTTGCCTACCTGGGCGTACTGGGCGTCGCAGTGGTCTGCTACGCCGCCCTCGGCTCGGTCGTCTCGCTGCTGCCGGGCTACGTGCCCCACCTCGGTGGCGGTGCCGCGCTCGTCGGGCTCGCCGTCGGCGCGCCTGCGATCACCGGTGCCGCGGCCCGTCCGCTGGGCGGCCGGTGGGCGGACCGCCACGGATCTGTCCGCGTCATGGTCGGCGGCGCCCTGGTCATGGCGGTGGCGACGCTCCCCGGCCTGCTACCGCGGTTGCCGCTGCTGCTGGCCAGCCGGCTGGCCGTGGGCGCAGGCGAGGCCGCGATGATGGCCGCCGCGGTGCTGTGGCTCCTACGACTGGCCAGCCCGGCCCACCGCGGCCGCGCCCTCGGGCACATCGGCCTGGCCAACTACGCAGGCCTCGCCGTCGGACCCCCGCTGGACCGTCTCGTCGGCGCCCAACACCCCGCCCGGATTCTGGCCCTCGCCGCCGCGTTGCCCCTGCTCGCCGCGGTGCTGGCCGCGACCATCGGGGCCACCAGGGGCGGGCCCGCTCCCGCTGCACCGTCGACCCGCCCGCCGAGCACGCCGCTCGCGCTGCTGCGCGCCACCGCCCGGCCCGGTCTCGGGCTGCTGCTGGTCAACCTCGGCTATGTCACCGTTCTCGCCTTCGCCGCGGCCGCGGCGGCCGACCACGACGTGCACCTCGGCGCGGCGGCCGTCCCCCTGTTCGGCGCCGGGGTGATCGTCAGCCGGACCGTCCTGGGCGGGCTGCCCGACCGCGTCGGCGCCGTCCGCACTCTGGCCTGCGCCGTGCTCGCCGAGGCGGCCGGGCTCGTCGGTGTCGCCGCAGCGACCACCGCTGCCGTCGCCGTCGGCGCGATGCTGCTGCTGGCGCTGGGGCAGGGCCTGGCCGTTCCCGCGTTGGGCATGCTCGCCCTGGCCACCGTCCCACCCCGCGACCACGGCGCAGCCGGTGGGCTGTTCTTCGGCTACTTCGACGCCGGTGTCGGGCTCGGCGGACCCGCCGTCGGCGTCGTCGCCGCGCACACCAGCCCGGCCACAGCCGTCCTCGCTGCCGCTGCGGCCGTGCTCGCCGCCGCACCCGCAGCCTCGTTGCGCACTCGACATCGCGCCCGGAGCGCAGCGACGGCCACCACCGCCCGGCCGGATCGGCGAGCGGGAGGTGCCACAGCCCCCACAGCACCGATACGACCACGGCGGACAGGAGTCCTCGCTCCTCCCCCGGATGGTGGGCGTGCGCGTCCAGGGCGCCGCGGAACGTGACCTCCTCCAGCACGAACACCACCGCCAGGTAGAGCAGCAGCGACCGCAGGCCGATGGTGAGCATCCCCGGGTCCGGCGTCCGCCCCGCCGCCGCGAGGGCGGCGCCGACGGTGAGCACGATTCCCTCCTCGGTC
>JAEUJO010000322.1 GCA_016794615.1 Pseudonocardia sp.
TGGCTCTGGCACGTTCCGAGCGCAACTGCAACAACGAGTCGAGGGGGAGGGGGCGGCCGATGATGAGTCGGATCGTTCCGTTGTCCCTGATCCTGCGCGGCGCGGCGACAGTAGCCGCTGTCAGTGCGGTGAGCGCGGATGTCGTCCTCGACGAGCACCCGACGCATTCGGTGGTTCTCGGTGTCGTCGTCGCGGTCATGGCCGCGCTGCGCCATCTGGGATGCCGAGCCGTGACCGCGGTTCCTGCCGTCACTGCTGCGCTCGCCGTGCAGCCGGTGCTGCATTTGACGGCAGAGCTCGCGCGACCGCACCCGCTCGGGGACGGCCACACGAACCCGCTGGAGCACCTGGTCACCAGCGAGACACCGACGGCGCTCGTTCAGATCGCTGTACCGGCACTTGCCATCGTCGCGGTGACGGTGTGCGCGCACCTGCTCAGCTTGTTGATCGCGCGCCGTCCGTTGGTGACGCCGCCCGTTCCGTGCGCGCCACCGTACGCACGCGTCGCCGTCCGGGTCGGGCGACTGGGCTCGATACTCCGCTGGTGTGGCTGGATCATCCGGGCCGCCCGTCGCGGACCACCTGCTGCCGCCGGATACGCCACGTCCTGAACCCGACTGAACCACGGCCTGTGCTGTCGTGGGCGGTTCGCGGCGTGTCGTAGCGCCTCCACTCACCTCGACACGTGCGGTCATCGGACCGGCACGTGCACACACCCGCGCCGAGCGGTTCCGAGCCGACGGCACGACGCGACCCGGCGGTCATCGACCAGGCAGACGCCTCTCAGGGTGACGCCGCGACAGGAGACGAAGAGTGCAAGCAGTGCCGCACGTGTCCGTGTGCATCCCCGTCTACAACGGCGAGCGGTTCCTCGCCGAGACCATGCGCAGTGTGTTGGACCAGAGCTACCGCGACTTCGAACTCGTCGTGCTGGACAACGCCAGCACCGACGCCACCGGAGAGATCGCCCGGTCCTTCGGCGACCCACGGGTCCGAGTGGCGGCCAACGCGACGACGATCTTCCAGCCTGAGAACTGGCGCGCCGCCGTTCGCCTGTGCCGGGGTCCGCTGATCAAGCTTCTCTGCGCGGACGACCTGCTGCATCCGCGCTGCCTGGAGTACCAGGTGGGTCCGATGGAGACCGATCCCGGTATCGCCCTCGTCGCCGCCCGACGTCACATGATCGACGAGAAGAGCCGGATCCTGGTGCCTCGCCGCGGACTCGCCGGGCTGACCGGCCTGCGCACGAGTGTCGAGGTCGCCCGCCGGGTCGTCCGCAGCGGCGCGAACCCCATCGGCGAGCCGGGCGGAGCACTCTTCCGCCGCGCGCACTACGAGGCGGTCGGCGGATGGCACCCGGAACGCCGCCACGCCATGGACCTCGACCTGTGGATGAGGTTGCTCCACCACGGCGAGTTCCTCGGGCTGCCCGAGACCCTCGCAGCGTTCCGTGTGGCGCAGCAGAGCCTGAGTGTGGACAACGAGGCCGGTGTTTACGAGCACCAGAGGGCCATCATGGCCGAGCTCGCCGCATCCCCCCACCTTCAGATCCGGCAGGTGGACGCGACGGTCGGACGTGTACTGGCCCCGACCGGACGGCTCCGGCGCCGTGTCTTGTTCGGGATGTCCAAGCACGCCGCGCGCCGCGACGAGCGCTCGACCGATCTCGCAGGGCTCGGCCAGGTGAGATCGAGAACAGGTGAACGGATCCGACGCTCGGCGCCCCGGCTCCGGCCGCTGCCTCGGCGGTCACCCGTCGTCGCCGATCGGGCCCGTCACGAGCACGAGGCCGGCCAGCTCCTTCAACGCCCTGCTGATCCGGGCGTCGGCGAGGAAGTAGACGACGCGCTCTTGCTCGACGACGGCAGTGACGAGACCCCACCCCCGCAGGCACGTCAGGTTGTCGGACAGCTCCCGGCGACCGATACTCAGTAGCCCCATGAGATCGGCGGGTGTCTGTGGGGAGTCGCGGAGGGCAAGAATGATCCAGAGCTGAGTGGGGTCGGCCATCGCACGTCCGAGTCGGTTCATCGCCTCCTCGGACGCGACCGCCTCGACCGGCACGATCGACGGTCGTGGCCCGTGATTGGGCCGAGGCTGCCCGGTCGGCAGGACGGATCCCACTGGCTCCCCCGTGGCGCGGTGGCGCTTCGGGAAAGCCATCTCACTGGCTCATCTCGACGACGAGAGGGGCACGTAGCCGCCGGTGATCGTGACGACGGCCGGGCCCGGTCACGAGCACCCGGAGCGCGCGATGGACCACGTCAGCCGTGGTGCTGGAACTCGGCGTGGTGGGCCTCGGCCTCAGGTCCGGACGGGCTGACGTGCACCGTGGCGGTGGCGAGCTTGGGCACCTTGTGCAGGAGCTGGTGCTTCGCCCGGCTCGCGATGGCGTGCCCGTCGACGACCGACAGCGCCGGGTCGACGACCAGCCCGGTCTCGGCGTGCACGCGGTGACCGATCCACCGCAGCCGCAGACCCTCGACGCTCTGCACCCCGTCGACGTCGCGCAGCGCCGCCTCTGCGGTGTCCACCAGTTCCGGATCGACGGCATCCATCAGCCGCCGGTAGATGTCGCGGGCCGCACCGCGCAGCACGACCAGGATGGCCACGGTGATCAACAGCCCGACGATCGGGTCGGCCAGCGGAAACCCCGCCAGCACCCCGAGTGCGCCGGCTACCACGGCCAGCGAGGTGAACCCGTCGGTACGCGCGTGCAGTCCGTCGGCGACCAGAGCCGCCGACCCGATGCGGCGCCCGACCCGGATGCGGTAGACGGCGACCCACTCGTTCCCGATGAACCCGATCACGCCGGCGGCAGTCAGGATCCCCAGATGCTCCAGGGGCTTGGGGTTGATCAGCCGCAGCACCGACTCGTAGCCAGCGATGACCGCCGAGAGCGCGATCATCGCCACAATGAAGATCCCGGCGAGGTCCTCGCTGCGGCCGTAGCCGTAGGTGTAGCGCCGCGTCGGGAGCCGACGGCCAAGCACGAACGCGATCCACAGCGGAATGGCGGTCAGCGCGTCGGAGAAGTTGTGGATCGTGTCGGCCAGCAGCGCCATCGAGTCGGTGAACAACACCACCACCAACTGGGCGGTGGACGTCACCAGCAGCACCGCCAAGCTGATCTTCACCGCCCGGATACCGTCGGCGCTGGCCTCCAGCGCCGAGTCGACCGAGTCGGCCGCGTCGTGGCTGTGCGGCCGGAAGATCGACATGAAGAAGCCGCGGACGCCACCTTCCCCGTGCTCGTGCCCGTGGCCGGTCCCCTCGGCGTGGCTACCCGGCTCGTGGCCCGCGGCGTCGTCAAGCTGCGGGCCGGCGTTCACCACCTGTGCGGCGCCCTGCCCGTGGCCGTCTTCGGTCGGCACGGGTGCATCGGTCGGCTGCGCGGAGCCGTGACTCGTCATGGTTGCAGCATGATCAATCGACAATCACCATGCAAACATGCACGCGCACAATAACATGGCAGGTGCAGACGACGTGCCACAGCAACTGCGTACCGATCAGATGACCCGGGCCGCCGAGGTCCTGCCTCATCTCGAACAGGTATGGAAGATCTGAACACGCAGGCTGCAGGACCGCCTGGGGCGCATGGACCGCGCCTTCGCGGCTCACGACTACGACGGAGCCGTTCTGTGGCAGGCCCAGGCCGGGATGCTGTGGGCACGGTTCACCACCACCCTCCGCCGCACCCTGGCCGCCGCCCTCGGCGTCGGCGCCCGCGAGTTCGCACAGCACGCCCGCCTGTCCTACGCCAAGGTCGCCGAATACCAACGCCGCGGACTCGTCCACTTCCACGCCGCCATCCGCCTCGACGGACCCGACGGACCCACCGACCCACCACCCGCCGGGCTCACACGTGACGCCGTGCGGGACGCGATCACCACCGCCGCCCGCGCGGCCACGCTGAGCATCGAGCGGCCGGGCGGGACACCGCTGGTGCTCCGGTGGCACCCAGCTCGACCTCCGGCCGGTCACGTCGACCGCGGCCCGCCACCTCGAGGACAGCGCGGACGAGATCTCTGACGCCGCGTTAGCCGGCTACATCGCCAAGTACGCCACCAAATCCACCGGAGCCGTCGACAGCGGAGAAGGCCCCGACCGACCCATACGCGACGGCGACCACATCGCTCACCTCGACGTCTCCCCACATCACCGCCGCATGATCGACACCGCCTGGCAACTCGGCGACCTGCCCCAGTGCGAGGCCCTGAACCTGCGCCGGTGGGCCCACATGCTCGGCTTCCGCGGCCACTTCCTCACCAAAAGCCGCGCGTACTCGACCACCTTCACCGCCATCCGCCACGAACGCCGCACCTGGCGGCTCCGCGACGAGCTCGACCGGCTCGCCGCCGACACCGACAACCACGGCGACGACCCCGGCCCGATCGACCTCGACACCATCACCGTTATCAACGACTGGCAGGTCGTCCACATCGGCCACCACGACCACGCCGAACGAGAACTGGCGCTCGCCATCGCCGAACGTATCCGCAGTCAGAAGCGCGCCAACCCGACGGGCAGGAGGGCAGCAGCATGACTGCCACCGACGTCGCAGGTCCTGTCCGACTCGTGCTTACGGTCGAGGAGGCAGCCCAACGGCTGGGCATCGGCCGCACCCTCATGTACGCCCTGATCACCTCGGGAGAGGTCGAGTCGGTCCGCATCGGACGTCTACGACGCGTCCCGGCCGACGCCCTCGAACGGTTCGTGACAGGACTTCGCCGGTGGCCACCTGACCGGGAGAGTGTCTGATGGCCCGCACGCCGAACGGTGCGTCGAGCATTTACCTGGGCAAAGACGGCTATTGGCACGGTCGGGTGACGGTCGGTGTCAAGGACGACGGTCGTCCGGATCGCCGTCACGTGATGGGCACCCAGGCCGACGTGACTCGCAAGGTCCGTGCACTCGAACGGCAGCGCACCCGCGACGGCCCACCAGGTGCACCGGACGCTGTGCACCGCGCTGAACGAAGCGGTACGACGTGGCTACCTCGTGCTGGGCAGGAGATCGAGCCGTACTCAGTCGACGAGGTCCGGCTACTGCTGAAAGCAGCGATGAGTGCCCGGAACGACGCACGATGGGCGGTCGCCCTTGCGCTCGGACTCCGACAAGGAGAAGCCCTCGGACTCAAGTGGTCCGACGTGGACCTGGATACCGGCTCGCTGGTCGTTCGCCGTGGACGGCTGCGGCCACGCTGGCGACACGGCTGCGACGGATCCTGCGGGCGGAAGTACGGCGGCTACTGTCCGAAGCGGATCGCCGAGCGGACGGAAACGGCGGAAACCAAGTCACGGGCTGGCCGGCGCGTCATCGGTCTTCCGCCCGAGCTCGTCGACCTACTTCGTGCACATCACGCGGAGCAGGATCGGGAACGCGACGTCGCAGCGCAGCTGTGGGCTGACCCGGGCTGGATCTTCGCCACGCCGACGGGCGCCTCGCTCAATCCACGCACCGACTGGACGGACTGGAAGAAGCTCCTTGCCCGGGCGGGTGTTCGCGATGGCCGGCTTCACGACGCCCGGCATACCGCGGCTACCGTGCTGCTCCTGCTCGGCGTCCCGGAGCGTGCCGTCATGAGCGTCATGGGCTGGTCGAACACGGCGATGGCTGCGCGGTACAGCACGTCACGGCGGCGGTCCAGCGCGACATCGCCAGCCGCGTCGGGGGCCTGATCTGGCAGACCAGCGCGAGGCCCCCCGAGCGGGAATGAGACGACGACTGAGACTAGACGGCGAACGCCGGGTCGATCCGTCTAGATCTTCCCGGCGTTGTGCCTGGTACGAGTGGCGGTAGCGGTGGGATTTGAACCCACGGAGGCTTGCACCTCACACGCTTTCGAGGCGTGCTCCTTCGGCCGCTCGGACACGCTACCGCCGATCAGCTTAGCCGACCGCCCCGTCACCTGACGCCGGGAGGTATCCCGCCACGGCGAGCCCGACATCCACAAGGCCACCCCGCGAAAGGTCCGGTACGTCCTCGAGCCGGACCCAGGCGGCGGTGTCGGTGCTGCCGCCGATCTCGTCGCGCAGCTCGCCACCCACGACCTCCGCCGTGTAGATCACGCAGATGGCCTGGTGGTCGACCGGGCCGCCGGGTCGGTCGAGCATCCACCGGAACGATTCGACGGTGAGCAGCTGCCGCAGTTCCACCCGGTAGCCGGTCTCCTCCTCGACCTCGCGGATCGCCCCGTCCCGCGGGTCCTCACCGTGGTCGAGGCCGCCGCCGGGCAGGGTCCAGTCCGAGCCGATCAGCCGGGCGAGCAGCACGGCACCGTCGCGCACGCACACCGCGTACGCGCCGACCCGTAGCGACGGGGGCGGCGTGCTCACGGCACGTCGCGGTGCAGCAGGAAGAACGACTCCATCAGCGCCGCGCACTCGGCCTCCAGCACGCCACCGACCACCTCGGGCCGGTGGTTGAGCCGCCGGTCGCGCAGGACGTCCCAGAGCGAGCCGACCGCGCCGGTCCGCGGCTCCCACGCCCCGAACACGACGCGCGACACCCGCGCCAGGCCGATCGCGCCAGCGCACATCGTGCACGGCTCCACGGTCACGGCGAGCGTGCAGCCGTCGAGCCGCCACTCCCCCCGACCCGCCGCCGCGGCCCGCAGAGCGAGCACCTCGGCGTGCGCGGTCGGGTCGCCGAGCGCCTCGCGCGCGTTGCAACCGGCCGCCAGCTCGCGCCCGTCGGCGTCCACGATGACGGCCCCGACGGGGACGTCGCCCGTCCGCGGGGCCACGATCGCCAGTTCCAGGGCACGCCGGATCAACGCCTCGTCGGCGACCTGCACGTCGCGTAAGGTCACGGAGCCCGATTCACCGCATCACGGGACGTCGACGACCTGGGCCAGCGCGTCGGCGAACCCGCAGCGGCGGCCGATCGCGGCCAGCTGCTCGTCCGGGTACAGCTCGACCTGCGACGCGAGCACCTCCAGCTCGTCCGCGGGCAGGCCGAGGTCGGCGAGGATGCCGAGGTCGCCTTCGGGCCAGACGTCGTCCAGCGCGTCGTCGTCCGGGGGCAGGTCGACCCGCAACAGGTCCAGGACGTCCGCGGCGACGTCGTAGTCGAGCGCCGCGGCGGCATCGGACACCATGAGCGCCACCCCGCCGGGGATGGGCCGGAGGAGGACGAAGAACTCGTCGTCCACGTCGAGCAGGCCGAGCACGGCGCCGGTGGAGCGCAGGCCACGCAGATCGGTGATGGCGGCGTCGAGGTCGACCAGCGAGTCCGGGTCCATGCGGGCGCACCGCCAGCGCCCGTCCTCCCGGATCGCGGCCACGGCATAGCCCGGGAGCGCCTCGTCCCGCACCCCCGGCGGCGCCTTGGCGCTCTGCACGGCCATGTCCCTACGGTAGGCCCCCGCAGGCCGTGCAGAAAGCCACAGAAGGATGTCGCTCGTTCACCGCATTGGGCGGGATGCCAGGATCGGTTCATGCGCTCGGCCGATCCCCAGCTCGCCGGGCTCGGTGAGCAGGCCCGGCGGCTGCAGCCCCGCACCGTGGCACTCCGGCGGGCGTTGCACCGCCACCCCGAGCTGGGGCTGAACCTGCCCCGGACCCGCGACGCCGTCGTCGCCGAGCTGGCCGACCTGCCGGTGCAGGTGCACCACGGCCGCGCGACGACGTCGATCGTTGCCGTCCTCGAGGGTGCCCGGCCGGGGTCGACGGTGCTGCTGCGGGCCGACATGGACGCGCTCCCCCTGCAGGAGGACGCCGGCCTCCCGTTCCGTTCCCAGGTCGACGGCGCGATGCACGCCTGCGGGCACGACACGCACGTCGCGATGCTCGCCACCGCCGCCCGGCTGCTCGCCGCCCGACGCGAGCAGCTCGCGGGGCGGGTGCTGCTGATGTTCCAGCCCGGCGAGGAGGGCTTCCACGGGGCCCGCATCATGATCGACGAGGGGCTGCTGGACCGGCACGGGCCGGGCGGGCGGCCGGTGGCGGCGTACGCGTTGCACGTGAGCGCGACACTGCCCGCCGGGGAGCTGCACACCCGGTCCGGGGCGTTGATGGCGGCGGCCGACGCGATCCGGGTACGGGTCACCGGCCGCGGCGGGCACGCTTCGGCGCCGCACGACGCGCTGGATCCCGTGCCGGCTGCTGCGGCGATGGTCGGGGCGCTGCAGACGGCGCTGACCCGGCGGGTCGACGCCCACCACCCGGCAGTGCTGACCATCGCACGGATCGTCGCGGGCACGACGAACAACGTGATCCCGGAGTCGGCGCTCATGGAGGGCACGCTGCGGACGCTGTCCGAACCGGTCCGTGCGCTGCTGCACGAGGAGACCCGGCGGGTGTGCCGGCACATCGCGCTCGCCCACGGGTGCAGCGCGGCCGTCGAGATCGAGCCGGGCTACCCGGTGACGGTGAACGACGAGACCGCGGTCCGCCGGATGGTCGGGGTCGCGGGCGAGCTGCTGGGCCGCAGGCGCGTGGTGACGATGCCCAGCCCGATCATGGGCGCCGAGGACTTCTCCTACGTGCTGCAGAAGGTGCCGGGCGCGCTGGCGTTCCTCGGCGCCTGCCCGCCGCAGGCCGACCCGGCAACGGCGCCACCGAACCACAGCAACCGCGTGATCTTCGACGAGTCGGTGATGACGGCGGGTGCCGCCGTGTACGCGGCACTGGCGCTCGACGCCCTGCGGGGTAGGGACCACCCGCGCGTGAGCTGATCGTCCGGGCGCTGTCGGGGGTGTACGCGCCGGATACCCGCCGCACGATCAACCGGGCCGCCGGCTCCAGGGCCAGGGCGGATCCGGCAGAGTGGGCCGCGTGACCGACCTCCGCTCCCTCGGCATGGCCATCCGCTCGGGCGAGCTGTCGCCCACCGAGCATGTCACGGACGCCCTGGACCGCCTCGCCGCCGACCCGTACAACGCCGTCGTCACCCTCGACCGCGAGGGCGCGCTCGCCGCAGCCGCGGCACGGACCGATGAGCTCGCGCGAGGGCGGTGGCGGGGGCCGCTGCACGGCGTCGCCCTCGGGGTGAAGGACCTCATCGACGTCGCGGGGCTGCCGACCCGCTGCGGTTCGAACGTGCTCGCCGACGCGCCGCCTGCCACAGGCGACTCCCCCGCGGTCGCCCGGTTGCGCGCGGCCGGTGCGGTCGTCGTCGCGAAGCTGCACACCCAGGAGTTCGCGCACGGCCCGACCGGCGACGTCGCGGCCACCGGACCGGCCCGCAACCCGCACGACCCCACGCGGATCACCGGCGGCTCGTCGTCGGGCTCCGCCGCCGCCGTCGCCGCCGGGCACGTGCCGCTGGCGCTGGGCACCGACACGGGCTGCAGCGTCCGCACGCCCGCGGCGCACTGCGGGGTGGTCGGGCTCAAGCCGGCGTTCGGGCACGTGAGCACGGCCGGTGTCTTCCCGCTCGCGGAGTCGCTGGACCACGTCGGCCTGCTGACGGCCGACACCCACAGCGCGGCCGTCGCGTGGGACGTCCTCGACCGCGCGGAGGGCACCGGAGGGGGCATCCCGACACCCGGGGTCACCGGCGTGCGGGTCGGCGTGCTGGTGGACGACTACTGGCGGCCGGTCGACCCGGTGATCGCCGAGGGCGTGGCGGCGGCGGTTGCCGCGTTGGAGAAGGCGGGCGCGCAGATCGTCGAGGTCCGGACGCCGATGATCGACGAGCTTGCCACGACCTATCCGGTGATCGTCGGCGCGGAGGCGTACGCGACGCACGCGCCGTGGCTGGCGGAGCGGCCGGACGACTACCAGCCGCTCATCCGGGAGCGCCTCCTCACCTTCGCCGGGCAGCCCGCCCGGGAGTACGTCGTCGCCCAGCGAACGCGCCGCCGCCTCGTCCCGGAGTTCCGGGCGGCCGTCGAGGGCGTCGACGTGCTCGTGCTCGCGACGACCCGGCTGCGCGCCACCCCCATCGGGCAGGCCGAGGTCGACGGCGTGCAGGTCCGCCCGGCGCTGCTGGCGCTGAGCCTGCCGTTCAACCTGTCGGGTTGGCCCGCTGTGTCGGTCCCGGCGCCGGTGGACCCACCGGACGGGTTGCCGGTCGGCGTGCAGGTCGTCGGGGTGCAGCTGGCGGAGCGCGGGATCCTGCGGGTGGCGGCGGCGATCGAGTCGGCCCGCCGCTGACGCCTGGGCCGCGGCGCCGGGATGCGCGGCGCCGGGATGTAGCGAAAGCGGCGTTCGCTGCACTCAACGCACCGAAAGCCGCTTTCGCTACATCGGCCCGGCCTGGACACCGGCGTCGGCCCGGCCTGGGCACCGGGCGGGTGCGGCACCGACCCGGCGTAGCCTCCCCGGTCGTGGCGGAGCGTGCGGTCTGCGTGGTCGGGTCCGGGTTGATCGGCGGGTCCCTGCTGCGGGCCGCGGAGAAGGCCGGCCGGACGGTCTGGGGCACCAGCGCCTCGGCGGGGACCGCCGCACAGGCCTGCACAGCCGGGTTCGACGTCACGACCAACACCGACGCCGCCCTGCACCGCGCCGCGGACTCCGACGCGCTCGTCGTGCTCGCCGTGCCCCTGCCGGCGGTACCCGACGTCCTGCGCCGGGTCGACGCCATCGCGCCGACCTGCCGGTTGACCGACGCGGTGAGCGTCAAGGTCGCGGTGGCGGACGCCGTCCACCGGTACGCCCCGCGCGCCCGCTACGTGGGCGGGCACCCGATGGCCGGCACGGCCGAGTCGGGCTGGGCGGCCGGCGACGCCGAGCTGTTCAGCGGAGCGGCCTGGGTGGTGGCCGCGGACGACGGGCTCGACCTCGACGTGTGGCGCGACGTCGCCGAGCTGGCCTGGGCCTGCGGGGCGCGGGTCGTCCCGGCGGCCACCGACGAGCACGACCTGGCCGTCGCCCGGGTCTCGCACCTGCCGCACCTGTTGGCGGCGGTGCTCGCAGCGGTGGGTGCGGGAGAACCGGGCGACGACCTGCCTCTCGCGCTCGCCGCGTCGTCGTTCGCCGACGGCACGCGGGTGGCAGGCACCCGGCCCGAGCTGGTGCTCGCGATGTGCGAGGGCAACCGTGACGCGCTGCTGGCCGCGGTGGACGACGCGCTCGGGCGCCTGGGCGTCGTGCGCGGGGCACTCGCGTCGACGGGCGGGCTCGCCGCGACGGTGAAGGCCGGGTACGCGGGCCGGGTGCGCTGGTCGGCGACGCGTGAACCGCTCGAGCACCGGGTGTCGTTGGCAGGGTCGGACGCGCTGGCCGAGCTGCGCGAGATCGGCCGGCTGGGTGAGGTCGTCACGGGCTGGGCCTGACCCGCAGCCTGGCGTCCGGCGAACGAGGCCGTGTGCCGGATCAGAGCGTGGCGGCCGCGGGTCCCGGCATCCGGGAGGCGACCCCCGGATAGCTCAGCACCACGCCCTCGGCGTCCACGACGATCTCCGCGGTGAAGACGTCCCATGCGAACTCCACCGTGGCCTGGCCCGGCCACTCGCCCTCGGTCAGCATCGAGACGGTGCGGTAGCGCTGCTCGACGACCTCCACCGTCAGGTCGGGCAGCGACACGAACGCCACGGCGATCATGTGGTCACCGGGGCTGCGGTGCAGGTCGAGCCGGCGGATCGGCAGGGTGTTGAGCATCGGGGAGAACGCGAGGTCGACGTCCACGGCCCCTTTGAAGTCCGAACGGCCGGTGCCCGACCCGGTGTCGATGAGCCAGAAACCGTCGTCGGTCCGGTTGAGCGTGAGGTGGCGTTCCCGCCCGGCCGTCGCGCTCGTCACCGCGATCCGGCGCACCCGCCCGCTGTCCCCCGCGTCGAGGCGGTAGGAAGCGGTGAACGCGGGGTCCTCGGCCCCGTCACCTGCTCGCACCATCCGGCCCAGCGCCCGCAACCCGCGACCGCTCATGAACAGGCGCGTGCCCTCGATCCCGCGGCCGTCGTCCGCCCGCCAGGTGACCAGCCCCGTCATGAGAGCCCCTTCACTCCAGGTGGCATCTTGTGCCGTCGCACGCTGCTTCGTCTTACCTGCATGGCAGGATCCTGCCCGCCCGGTGGCCTTCAGCACACCTCCTTCCGGTCAGCGGCCACGGACCGGGCGACCGTTACCGACGCGTACCCAGGCGGTCGCCTGCCCGGCCCGGTACGGCGCGTCGCGGCGTTTGGCGAGCACGCCCGGTAGGCCGCGCTGCACCGTCGCGGCCCGCAGGGCCGTCCCGTCACTGTAGACCGGCGACAGCACCACGCCAGGCGTCCGGTCCAGATCGAGACGCTCGAGGGTCGCGCGGCGCTCGTCCTGCGGCCGGTCGTGCAGCTCGACGCCGTAGAGCCGGAGGATGTCGGACAGCATCAGCGTCGCGTGCGGTCCGGGTGGGTCCCCACGCAACCGGGCGGCGAGCGCGTCGGCGTCGGGCCGCCCCCGCGTCAGCATCACGACCGTCCCGTCGAGCACGACGTCGGGCAGGAGGTGGGTCAGTCCGGCCAACTCCGGGAAGCAGGGCGTGACGTCATGGGCCTCCGGGGTGACCAGCCGCAGCCCGCCGTCGGCGACCTCCGCGAGCACCCGCTGCCCGTCCCACTCCACCTCGTAGACCCACTCCGGCCCCACCGGTAGGTCCCCAGGGGTGGCGAGCATGGGCTGCACGCCGTCATGCTGACACTGAACAGCGTTTTTCGTGCAACACCCGATCGGGGAGGTCGAGTCGGATGCGCGCGATGTGGAGCGGCGCCGTGTCGTTCGGGCTGGTGAGCGTCCCCGTCAAGGCGTATGCCGCGACCACGAACCACGACATCCGGTTCCACCAGGTCCACGCGGCCGACGGCGGCCGGATCAAGTACAAGCGGACCTGCTCGCTCGACGGGCAGGAGGTCGAGTACGCCGACATCGTCAAGGGCTTCGAGACCGAGGAGGGTGAGCTGATCACCCTGAGCGAGGAGGACCTCGACTCGCTGCCCGTCGCGACCGGCCACGAGATCGACGTCGTGGAGTTCGTCCCGGCGGACCAGATCGACCCGCTGCTGTTCGACAAGAGCTACTACCTCGAGCCGGACCCGAAGGCCGCCAAGCCGTACGCGCTGCTGCGCGAGGCGCTGGTGCAGACCGACCGGATGGCCGTGGTGAAGGTGGCGCTGCGCCAGCGGGAGACGATGGCGCTGCTGCGCGTGCGGGACAAGGCGATCGTGCTGCAGACGATGCTGTGGCCCGACGAGGTGCGCGAGCCGGACTTCGAGATCCTCGAGGCCGACGTCGACCTGCGCCCGCAGGAGCAGAAGATGGCCGCTTCGCTGGTGGAGAGCCTGGGCGCCGACTTCGACACCACGGCCTTCCACGACGAGTACCGCGAGGCCGTCAGCGCGCTGATCGAGCGGAAGAAGACCACGGGCGACGCGCGGCCTGCGCCGGTCGCCCCCGCGCCGGTGGACGACGCGGGAGACAGCATGACGGACCTGCTGACGGCCCTGCAACGCAGCGTCGAGGCGGCGAAGGCGGCGTCCGGCCGGGCCGAGCCGGCCGTCGAGGAGCCGGCGCCTGCGAAGCCCGCGCGGCGGACGTCGGCCAAGAAGAAGGCCGAGGAGGACGACAAGCCGGCCGCCCGCAAGCGCACCCGCAAGCCGGCGTAGTCCCGGCAGCCCCGGGTCACGGGCCGAGGGCCCGGCCCGTCGGCTTCTCGTCGTCCTTCAGGGCGGTGAACAACGCAGACGCGCGGTTCTTGTCCCACTGCACGACGGACTGGCCGCCGATCGTCGGTGTGGAGCCGACCGGCACCGTGGTGGTGACGCCGTCCCCCGACGAGATTCCGCGCATCGCGAGCCCGAGGCCGGCGAGGTTCCACACGTGGCTGCTCTGGTCCACGGTGATGGCCGCCGTCACCGCGGACGTCAGCGGGACGACCCGGAACGGGTTGACCAGCGTCGCGGGCGACGTCGCCTTCTTGACCAGCGCCGACAGGAACGCCCGCTGCCGCTCCACCCGGGCGAAGTCCGAGCCGGCGGTGGCTCGCGTGCGCACGTAGCCCAGCGCGGTGGCGCCGTCGAGCTCCTGGCAGCCCGCCTTGATGTTCAGCGCCGCCTTCGGGTCCTTGATCGCCTCGGGCACGCACATCTCGACGCCACCAACGGCGTCGACGGCTCCGACGAAGCCGCCGAACCCGATCTCGGCGTAGTGGTCGATCCGCAGTCCTGTGGCCGCCTCGACCGTGCTGACCAGCAGTGGAGCGCCGCCGAAGGCGTAGGCGGCGTTGAGCTTGTCGCGGCCGTGACCGGCGATGGGGACGTAGGAGTCGCGCGGGATGCTCACCAGGACCGGACCGCTGCTGCCGCTGTGCAGCAGCATGATCGTGTCCGTGCGCTGGCCGACGTCGCCGCCGGTGGCCAGCTCCTTCTCCTGCGCGGACGTCAGGCCGGCGCGGCTGTCCGAGCCGACGATCAGCCAGTTCGTGCCGGATCCCGTTCCCGCGCTGTCGGCCGGCAGCGCGTCGACGCGGTTGAGCGAGGTGTCCACCCAGACGCCGAACCCGACGACCGCGAGCAGGACGACGAGTAGCAGGACGCGCAGCTTGCCACCCCACCGCCGGGGGCGCCGCGGTACCCGGGCGGCAGGCGGGGCGGGTGGGCGCGGCGGGAGGACGGGCGGGCGGTCCGGGATGCGCGGAGCACTCGCCCCGGCGGTGGGCATCACCGCGGTGGGCTGCGGCGGGCGTGCCTGGGGCGGGCGTGCCTGGGGCGGGGGCGGCGGGGCCCCGCGGCGCACGGGTCGCGTGGGGCCTGCCGACCAGACCGGAGGCGGCGGCGCGGGAGTGGCGGGACGGCGCCACGGCCCGGCGGGGCCTCGAGGGCCGCCCCGGTCGTCACCGTTCATCGCACTCCCTCGCTGCACTGTGCTGACTGCGCAGGGCGCGGGCGCTGTGACACTGATTCGCTCGCGAACTCGCTCATGCCACGCACCACCCAGACAGAGTCGGTCACCCGCCCGGTCGAGGCGGTGTGTCGATTTGCACGATACGCAGCCGCCCACCCGGGGGGCCCGGGTGTCAGCCCCCGTTCGGGCCGTCCGGCACCCGGACGGCGACGGGGTCGACGGCGGCGGGGACGACGACCTGCCCGACCCCGCCCTGCTCGACGACCCCGGGCTGGGCGCCCGCAGGCTCGGCGACGACCGGGGCGGCGACGGGCGGCCGCGCGGTCGGGGCGATCACCACCGGTGCCTCCAGCAGCCGTGGCACCGGCAGCCCCGTCGCGGGGACCGGTCGCATCCCGAGGATCGGGTTCGGCTCCAGCTCCCAGTCATGGCACACCTCGTCCACCACCATCGGATACAGGGTGAGCGTGCCGTCCGGGGCGAGGCGCATCCGTATGAAGCCCTTGCAGTCCTCCACGGCCTGCCCCGACATCTGCCAGCCGAACGCCTGGCCGTGCCGGGCGAGCAGTACGTACAGCGCGAACGTCTCGCTGCCGAACACCCAGCCGACGACCACCGCGCTTGCCGCGCCGACCGCCACCACCCAGCCCGACCCCAGCCCGGCCAGGTCGGCGGCCACCAGCGCGAGCAGCAGCCCCTCCGCGACCAGCAGCTGCAGGAGCACCGCGGCGACGGCCGTGGACGGGGTGCACCGCATGCGCCCGCGCGAGCGGATCAGCCGCACGGCCCACGGCAGAAGCAGCACCGCGGTGGCAATGATCATGACACGCACGCTCAGGGCGAACGTCGCGCCGACCGTCGCCGTGCGCACCGCGGAGACCGGGGTCTGGTCCCCAACCAGCCCGAGCAGGGTGCTCAGCGCCAGGAGGAGGCCGACGTGCACCCCGGCGGCCACCGTGCCGAAGCCGGGGTTACGCCGCGGCAGCCAGTAGCGGGACCAGGGCGCCGCAAGCCGGCGCGACCAGCGGGCGGAGGTGACGCGGTCCGGGTAGCACACGTCGGTGCGGGCGAACGTCGTCGGCTCCTCGTCCTTCTGCAGCACCCGCGACGTCGCGGGCGGCAGCGGCAGAACGTCGGGCAGGTCGTGGGTCGCCGACAGGTACGCCCCGCCGAGGCCGCAGGTCACCATCTGCCGCCGCTGCGTGTCCGGAGGCAGGTCGGGCTCGGTCCCCGCCTCCTGCTCCGCGTTGTCCGGTGTGGCGACCTCGTCCTTCCAGCGCTCCGCGAACCGCGCGTAGTGGTGGCTGTCGCCGGTGATCCACAGGCGGACGGACGCACCCGTCTGCTCGATCTGCCCTTCCTCGTCGTGCCGGGTCCGGATGTAGTTGCGGTCGAACCAGTGCAGCGAGTTGAAGGCGTCCCGGTGCTGCTCGTCCGCCGTGGTCACCCACGTCGGTGTCGCCGAGCAGAGGATCACGCTGTCACCCGGCTGCAGCTCGGCGGTCAGGAAACGCGTGAAGTACCGCAACTGGGGCGCGTCGAGCTCGCTGCCGAACTGGGTGTCCAGGCCCACGAGCCACCACCGCCGGGGCAACTGGACGGCGAAGTAGCTGCGGGTCTGCCGGGTCCGCCAGCCACCGATCGACCGCCCCTGCGCGAACATCCGCAGGAACGAGGTGAGCCCGTCGTACCAGTCGTGGTTCCCCGGCAGCACGAACATCGACGGTGCGTCCGGCGCGTCCGGCAGTGCGGCCCGGTAGGGGCCTTTCATGCGGTTGTCGTACTCGCGCGCCGAGGCCGTGGGGTAGACCTCGTCGCCCCCCAGCACGAGCACGGAGGCGCGGGGCAGCGGCCCGACCGGCGCACCGCCCCGCGGTGGCCCGGGCTCGAGAGTGTCGGCAGCGAGCAATCCGGCGATGGTGGAGGTGGCGTCGAACCCGTCGCCCAGGTCGGCGACGAAGTCCAGCCACAGCTCGCCGCTCGGCGGCTGCCGAACCGCGAGCGGCGTGGGCTGGAGCGCCTCCTGCACCTCGCGTTTGTCCGCGTAACTGGCGAAGACCGACGACAGCACCACCTTGACCCCGGCCCGCCACAGCTCGCCGGGCGAGAGCCAGCGCACGGCGTCTTCGGGCCGGAAGCCCAGGACGTCTTCGTGCGCGCGCAGGTCGGCGACCCTCATCCCGCACCACCTCCGATGCGGATCAGCGTGCCGAACCCGGCTCCTGCGCGCACCTGTCTGTCACCGCGCGCATCTGCGTACGGTCGTGCCGCGGCGGTGGGCCGGTCCTTCCACCGCTGGTGCGGTGACCACATGGGTTCGCCGGATCTGGCGGCGCGTCGTCGGACCCGGCGGTGCGGGCGTCCGCTGCGGATGCGGGATCACCAACCCGGTCAAGGTTCGTGGTCACCGCACTGAGCGCAGCGCCGGCACCAGGTCGAGCACGCGGTCCGGCGTCACGTCGGCCATGCAGGCCGGTCCGACCGGCGAGAGTGGGCACTGCGCCTCCCACCAGCACACCTGCTCGGTGAGCGCGGTGGGCAGGCGGTGCGGGCATTCGGGAAGGCCCTGCAGGTCCACGCCGAACCGACCCAGTCCGTACCGGGCGGACGGGGTCGGGCCGAAGATCCCGACGGTGCGCGCACCCACGGCCGCAGCGACCCGCATCGGGCCTGTGTCGCCACCGACGACGACCCCGCCCCGCCGGCCCACCGCGGCGAACACGGCCGCCAGTTCGCGCAACGCCAGCGGCGGCAGCAGCCGGGCCGGGCCGCCGCGCCACGCGTCCAGCACCGCGGGCTCACCGGCGACGAACGCGCGGCCGGCCAGCGCCGTAGCGAGCTGCCGCCAGTGCGGCCACTGCTTGACCAGCATCCCCGCTGCGGGGACCAGGACGACCGGCCGGACCTCGTCGTCGAGCGCCTGCTCACCCCCGGCCCGCTCGGCGTCGGTGAGCACGACGCGCGGCGCCACGTCGACGTCGCGCGGGGCGATCACGTGCTCGCTCGCGAGGATCCGCAGGTACCGGGCGCCGACCGGCTCGTCGGGGGGCGGACTGCGCCACAGGTCGGTGACCGACTGCGGGGCGAGCTCCTCGATCGCGCCCGCGATGCCGTCGTAGCGGGTGGTGGAGACGACGAGGTCCGGGCGCCACCGGTCCAGCTCGGCGAGCACGGCGGGCCGCTCCCCGCCGCGCTCCGCGCACGTGATGGTGGTGACCGCCGGGTCGTGGTGGAGCAGGACGTCGCCGGGCTGGTGGGTGAGCACGCGCAGCGCGGCGTCGGGATACCGCCGGTGCAGGGCGTGGATCACGGGAAGGACCATGACGAGGTCGCCGAGCCCGCCGAGGAGGTCGACGACGAGGATCCGAGCCGGACGACCCGGGGGGACCACGGCCGGGCGCCCGACCGTCCACCGGTCTGGCCCCTGCGCCGGGATCCGCTCTTGATCAGGCATGTCACTCCTGGTCACGCAGCACCTCGGAGTAGACCGCGCGGTGCGCGGCGGCGATCTCCTCCCATGAGCGGCCCGCCGTCAGGGCCGCTGCCCGGCGGCCACCCTACGACGGAGCGGCTCGTCTTCGAGCAGCCGGGCCAGGCCCTGGACCAGCGCGTCCCGGACCCGCGAGGCCGCCCACATGTAGCGAAAGCGGCTTTCAGTGCATCGAGGATGTAGCGAAAGCGGCGTTCAGTGCGTTCAGTGCACCCAACGCCGCTTTCGCTTCATGGTCGGCGCGCTACTCCTGCCCGTCGCCGTAGGCCACGACCGACAGGAACCGGATCGGCAGCGCGAGCAGCTCCTGCGGGCCGTGCACCCCCTGACCGTCGAACTGCAGCGAGTCGCCCGGGCCGAGGGTGTAGGTGGCCTCACCGTGCCCGTAGACCATCTCGCCCTCCAGCATGAACAGCAGCTCGGTGCCGGGGTGCTGGAGCAGCGGGAAGACCTCGCTGCGCTCGGCGAGCGTCACGAGGTGGGCCTCCATCCGCCTGTGCGGACCGCGCAGCTCCTTCCGGAGGGACGGGGCCGGGGAACAGAGCGGGATCGTCCGGTCGAGCGGGTGGGCCCCGACCTCCGTCCCCGTCCCCGTCCCCGTCCCATCGGCGGGTACTCGTGGCCGACCCGGTTGCCCCGGTGCGATGATCCGCGCGCCGCCGTCGGCCGGCGTGAGCACCACCTCGCGGTCGTCGACGTCCGCGCCCCGGAACAGCGCCGTCACGGACACGTCCAGCGCAGCAGCGAGCCGGGCGAGCGTCGTGAGGCTGGACGATGTCAGGCTGTTCTCGATCTTCGACAGCATCGCCTTGGAGATCCCGGCGCGCACCGCGAGCTCGCCGACGGTCATTCCGCGGGCGCGCCGGTGGCGGCGCACCTGCACGGCGATGGCGCGCTCGAGGATCCTCTCGACGCCCCGGTCCCGCTCGTCGTGCGCGCTCACCGCTCTCCCGCGAGCTCCCCGTCGATCACCATGAAACGAGTGTCGCGGGAGGAAACCGCGGGCAGGTTACCTGCGCGTGACACCGTATGACGCCTCGGTGAGCCCGGGCCCGGTCACGGGGGGTGCGGATACTCCGGCGTCGCGGTCTCCAGGGGCACCTCGTCGCCGCGCACCAGCCCGAGTTGCACGGTCTGGCGCGGCAGCACCGCGTCGAGCGCCCAGTCGGCCGCCGTCCGGATCCGGTTCCCCGGCATGGCCGCGAGGTGGAAGCCGCGGGTGACCGCCTTGGCCGGCAGGCCCGCGAGCGACACGTGCAGCGGGTTGGCTGCGGCGTCCCGGCCGCCCAGCTCGACGACGAAGCCCAGGTCGTGGTGCTTGTACCGGTGGGCGGTGCCGTGCCCGAGCGACGCGGCGACGTTGCGTGCCACGAGCTTGCCCTGCCGCTGCGCGTGCTGGGCGGTCATCGCCGTCGCCTGCCCGGGACGGGTCGCGTCCGGGACGGCCGCGGCGTCGCCGCAGGCGAACACCTCGGGGTGCCCGGGCACGCGCATGAACTCGTCGACGACGACGCGGCCCTTCGCGGTCTTCAGCCCGAGGCTCTCGACCAGCGGGTCCGCCCGGACCCCGACGCACCAGACCACCGTGCGGGTCGCGACGTCCTCACCGGTGGTGAGCCGCACGCCGTCGTGGCCCGCCTCCTCCACCGACACCCCCATGCGGACCTCGACGCCCCGTTCACGCAGCACGCGGTCCGCCGTCGCCGACAGCCGCTCGTCCAGCTCCGGGAGCACCCGCTCGGCGGTGTCGAGCAGCATCCAGCGCACGGGCTGACCGCGCAGCTCCCGGTGCGCGGCGCGCAGACCGTCGGTCATCAGCACGCCCTGCGCGGCGACCTCCGTCCCGGTGTAGCCGGCGCCGACCACCACGAACGTGCAGCGCGCCGCCCGCTCGGCGGGGTCGTCGGTGTCGGCCGCGATCTCGAACTGGCGGACGACGTGGTCGCGCAGGAACAGCGCCTCCGGCAGCCCCCGGAAGCCGTGGGCGTGCTCGGCGACACCGGGGATCGGCAGAAGCTTGTTCACGCTGCCGACCACCAGCAGCAGGCGGTCGTAGGTGATGGCGTCCCGCTCGCCCTCGGGGTCCGACCAGCCGACCCGCCGATCCGCCAGGTCGACCTCGTCCACCTCGCCGAGCACCACCCGCACACCCGGCAGGCTCGCCGCGAGGGGCACCGCGATCCGCCGGGGCTCGAGAACGCCCGCGGCGACCTCGGGCAGCAGGGGCAGGTAGAGGAAGTAGTCGGTGGTGTTCACCAGCACGATCTCGGCCGCGGCACCCAGCCGCTTCGCCAGGTTCCGCGCGGCGTGGAAGCCGGCGAACCCCCCACCGACCACCACCACCCGGGGTCGATCACTCACATCGTCCTCCTCGCTGTCGGCTCCGGCCTTCCCCGTTACGCGGTTCCTGCAACGGGTAGCCCGCGGGTATGGCCAAGCGCACCACGGACAAGGGCAGCGACATCCCGAGCACCATCCAGCGGTCGGGCAAGAAGGCGCAGGAGACGTGGTCCAAGGCGCACGACTCCGCGGTCGACAGCTACGGCGAGGGCGAACGCGCGCACCGCACCGCATTCTCCGCCCTGAAGCACACCCACGAGAAGGTCGGCGACCGCTGGGAACCGAAGGCGAAGAACGGTCCGTCGGACGAGCAGGCGGCCACGGGCCACCGCGGCCCCGACAAGCCGACCGCGGGCGGGGTGGACGCCAACGCGAGCAAGAAGCACCTGCAGGACGTCGCGCGCAGGCTCGACGTCGAGGGACGCTCGACGATGGACAAGGAGGAGCTGGTGGACGCGATCCAGCAGGCCGACGACCGTGCCACGGCGAAGGCGCGCGCCTGACCCCGGCCCGCCCGACCCTGCCGCCGAGCCGGCCCACCCGCCGGAACCGCGGGTGGCCGCGCGGCCTGCATCACGCCGCCGACCTCCTGAGGGTCGGCAGGGTGAGCCAGGATCGGTGGTCGAGCAGCCGGTCGATGTCGGCCCGGTGGGCCTCGGCGGCGGCGGGCAGCCGGCCGCCGAGGCGCGCGATGCGGCGGCGCAGTTGGTTGATGTGCCGGTCCAGCGTGGCGAGATCGGGACAGTCGTAGCGGTCGCTCCCGGTGCCGTGGACGAGCCGTAGCGGGTCCAACAATGTGACTGGTGCGAGCATGATGTTCTCCAGCGGATCCCGGTTGAAGCGTGCGTAAACGCCAGGAACGAGCATGCCCGGCCGTCTTCGGCCGAGGTACCCGTTCCGTTCATGCACGGCGGTGGGGAGAATCACCCATGCCGCGACGAGGTGCAGCCCGCCGCGGGTCCCCCACCGTCTCGGCCGATTGCCTACCCGGTCCCGCGCGGTGCAGCCCCACCACGGCGGCGCACCCCGGGTAGGGCCGTCGCACCTGCTGGGCGAGGTGTGACGGTCCGACTCCGTGCGCGGTAGCACGGACGGCGTGCCACTCGCGGAGACCTCTTGACGACACGTCCGATGCGTTCGAACATTTGTTCGTGTCCGAGCCGGCCGTCCTCCACGCCGATCTCGACTCCTTCTATGCCTCGGTCGAGCAGCGCGACGATGTGCGGCTGCGCGGCCGGCCGGTCATCGTGGGCGGCGGGGTCGTGCTCGCGGCGAGCTACGAGGCGAAGGCCCACGGGGTGCGCACGGCGATGGGGGGCGGGACGGCCCGCCGGTTGTGCCCGCGGGCTGTCGTCGTGCCGCCGCGGTTCGCCGCGTACACGGCGGCGAGCCGGGCCGTGTTCGAGGTGTTCCGCGACACCAGCCCGCTGGTCGAAGGCATCTCGATCGACGAGGCGTTCCTCGACGTCGCCGGCCTGCGGCGGATCGCAGGCCCGGCGCCCGAGATCGCCACGCGGCTGCGGCGCGAGGTGGCCGAGCGGGTCGGGCTGCCGATCACCGTCGGGGTCGCGCGCACGAAGTTCCTGGCGAAGGTGGCCAGCCGGGTGGCCAAGCCGGACGGCCTGCTCGTCGTCCCCGTCGACGGCGAGCAGGCGTTCCTGCATCCGCTGCCGGTCGGGATGCTGTGGGGCGTCGGCCGGGTGACGACGGAGAAGCTGCACGGCCTGGGCGTGCGCACGGTCGCCGAGGTGGCCGAACTCGGTGAGCCGGCGCTGGTGTCGCTGCTCGGCGCGGCTGCCGGGCGGCACCTGCATGCACTGTCGGTGGGTCGGGACCCGCGGCCGGTGCAGGTCGGGCGCAGGCGCCGGTCGGTGGGTGCGCAGCGGGCGTTGGGCAACCGACCCCGCGCGCCGGGCGAGGTCGAGGCGCTGCTGGCCGGGCTCGTGGACCGGGTGATGCGCCGGATGCGCGCGGCGCACCGGGTGGGCCGAACAGTGGTGCTCCGGCTGCGGTTCGCCGACTTCTCGCGGGTCACCCGCTCACACACGCTGGTGCGGGCGACCGCCCGGACCGACGCCGTGCTGGAGGCCGGACGAGCACTGCTCGCGACGGCCCGGCCCATGATCGTCGAACGCGGTCTGACGCTGGTCGGGATCGCGGTCAGCGGGCTCGACGACGACGAGGGCGTCCAGCTCGCGCTGCCGTTCGCCGAGCGACGGGACCCCACGCACGAGCGGGAACCGCAGCGCGAGGCGGCCCGGGAGACGGCACTCGACACCGCGCTGGACGGTGTCCGTGACCGGTTCGGCTCGGCGGCCGTGACGCGCGGCGTGCTGCTGAGCCACGGTCAGGGGATGGAGGTGCCGCTCCTGCCGGACTGAGCACGGGTGGTCCCGGTCGTTCCGAGGTTTCGTCATCAGATACAGCGGACAAACCCCGCCATGACCGTGCTCACCGCCGATGCCGTCGTCGTCGGCGGCGGGCACCACGGGCTGGTCGCTGCCGCGCTGCTCGCCGACGCGGGCTGGGACGTCTGCCTGCTGGAGGCGTCGGACCGGGTCGGCGGCGCGGTGCGGTCGGGGGAACTGCACCCCGGGTTCACCGCGGACCTGTTCTCGGCGTTCTACCCGCTGTACGCCGTGTCGCCGGTCCTGCAGGCACTGGACCTGGAGGCGCACGGGCTGCGCCTGTCGCACGCCCCGGTGGTGCTCGCCCATCCACCAGGACCGGACGGGGAGCCGGCGGCCCTGCTGTTCCGCGACCGGGAGGCGACGGCCGCGCACCTCGCCGAGGAGCACTCGCGCGACGGTGACGCCTGGCTCAAGCTCTGTCGCCAGTGGGACACCGTCGGTGACGCCGTGCTGCGCATGTTCTTCGCGACGTTTCCCCCGGTCCGTGGTCCGATCGCGCTGTTGCGGGCCGTCGGCACCGCCGAGGCACTGCGACTCGCCCGGTTCCTCCTCCTGCCGGTGGCGCGGATGGGCGCGGAGCTGTTCGACGGGGAGGGCGCGCGGCTGCTGCTCGCGGGCAACGCCGCCCACGCCGACGCACCGGTCGACGCTCCGGTGAGCGGCGCCTACGGCTGGCTGCTGGCCATGCTCGGCCAGCAGCACGGGTTCCCGGTGCCGGTGGGCGGGTCCGGTGAGCTCGCCGCGGCGCTCGGCCGGCGCGCGCAGGTGGCGGGAGCGGCGCTGCACTGCGATCAGCCGGTGGACCGGATCGACGTCCGCCGCGGCCGGGCCGTCGCCGTCCACACCGCCGCGGGCCTGACCGTGCGGGCGCGCCGCGCCGTGATCGCCGACGTCAACGCCCCGGCGCTCTACCGCGACCTGCTGCCCGCCGACGCCGTGCCCGCCCGCCTGCGGTCCGACCTCGACCACTTCACCTGGGACACCCCGGTCGTCAAGGTCAACTGGGCGCTCGACGGCCCGATCCCGTGGCGTGCGCCCGGCGTCGGGTCCGCCGGGACCGTGCACCTGGGCGCGGACGAGCTCGGGCTCGTCCGGTGGTCGGCCGATCTGGAGTCGCGGACGCTGCCGGAGTCACCCTTCATGCTGTTCGGACAGATGACGACGGCGGATGCGACCCGTTCGCCTGCGGGCACCGAGAGCGCCTGGGCCTACACCCACCTGCCTCGTGGGATCGACGACGACGCGTCGGCCGACGAGCTCGCGCGCCGCGTCGACTCGACCGTCGAGGAATTCGCCCCGGGCTTCGCTTGCCGGGTGGTGCACCGGCACGTGCAGCGGCCCTGCGACCTGCGCGGCAGCGATCCCAACCTCGTCGGAGGGGCGGTGAACGGCGGTACCGCCCAGCTCTTCCAGCAACTGGTGTTCCGGCCGGTCCCGGGCCTCGGCCGGGCCGAGACAGTGATCGAGAACCTGTACCTCGGCGGCTCGTCCGCCCATCCCGGCGGCGGGGTGCACGGCATCTGCGGAGCCCTCGCCGCCCGCGCCGCGCTGCGCGACCACGGTCGGCTGGGGTTCGCGCGCCGCCGGGTCGTCTCCGCCGCACTCGACCTGCTCTACCGCGGCTGACCGCCGCCCGACACGACGCTGGAGCCGGACCTCCGTGGCTTCGGCACGGTGGCCGCGAACCGGCCCGGAGAGCAAGGACTCCGTCCGGTCAGATCCGGACCGCCCGGTTGAACTTCATCCTGCTCATGTCGGAGATCTTCACGGGCTGGCCGCTGCGCGAGGCGTGCACGATCTTGTTGTTGCCGATGTAGATCCCGACATGGCTGATCGGCTTGTAGAAGAACACCAGGTCACCCGGCTGCAGGTTGCCCCGCGAGACGGGCGTGCCTGCCCCGGCCTGCGCACGGGAGGTGCGCGGCAGCGACCGCCCCGCCTGCCCGAACGACCACTTCACCAGCCCGGAGCAGTCGAAGGCGTTCGGGCCCACTGCGCCCCAGCGGTAGGGCTTGCCGAGCTTGGCCAGCGCGTTCGTCATGGCCGCCTTGCGCATGGCCGCGGCCGAGGTCATCGGGGTGGCGGCGGCGACGGTGGTGTACGGCACATCCGTCGCAGTAGTGATCTTCGCCATCTGCGTGGTGACGCCGTTGACCAGCTCGGAGACCTGCATCGTCGGCTGCTCCGGCGCGGGAGCGGCGACCTCGGGGGCGGCGGCCAGGGCCTCGGGCGCGGGTGCAGATGCGGCCTCATGCACCGGCAGCAGCTCGCCGGTCGACTCGACGGACACCGGCGGGGACACGACCGCGGTGACGGCCGCCGTGGCGCCGAGCACGGTCACGGCCAGCGCGGCGCCGATCGGCTGCGAGCGCGGCTTGCTGTGCTTGACGGGGAGCGTGACGTCCGGCATGGACGTGGCCGGACGCCGGCACGCAGCGTGCCGGGCCGCGCCGAACGGCGAGCCGTCGGCGGGCCGCTCGTCCGTGCTGAACAGCGGAGCAGCGGCACGGGCAGTGGCCTGCTCCGCGTCGTCGATCACCGCGGGGAACGACCCGGTCAGGGGTGCGGCGCCGAACAGGTCCACCCCGTACAGGCCGGGATCGCGCGGTCCGCCCTCGGCCGGCTGCTCGTCGAGGACGGCCACGGCGCCGCGCGGCGGCAGCGCGGCGGTCGCGTGGCGGGTCGAGCTCGACCGGGCGTCGTCCGCGAACCGCTCGATCAGGGTGGCGGCGAGGACCTCGGCGCTGGCGCGGCCGGCGGCCCGATGCTTCGCACGGTGCATGAACGGGTCCTTCGACCCCGGCATGCGCGCACCGCGGGACCGCGATGGGCATGCTTCCGCCCTGCAGCTGTCGGGGCGCCCGGGGGGAGCTGCCGGCGGGCGGGGAGCGGGGTGCCGGCGCGAGCGCACCGGCCGACTCAGCCGTCGACCGGCGAGAAGGAACGTAACCGGACCGTGAT
>JAEUJO010000041.1 GCA_016794615.1 Pseudonocardia sp.
GGCGACGCGTGAGCTCGCTGCGCACCGCGCCGAACTGGCTCCAGAGATCAACGAGGCGTTCGAGAACTTCAGCCGCGCCGTCTTCGCCGAGGGCGCCCTGCCGGAGAAGACAAAGCAGCTGATCGCCGTGGCGGTCGCCCACGTGACGCAGTGCCCCTACTGCATCACCGGGCACACCAAGCTCGCCCGCCGCAAGGGGGCACGCCCGGAAGAGATCATGGAGGCGATCTGGGTCGCCGCCGAGATGCGGGCCGGAGGCGCCTACGCCCACTCGACGCTGGCCCTGCACGCCATGGGCCACGGGGCAGGCGAACCATCCGGCGCACCGGCAGGAGCGCCGCACCCCGGGCACGGGAGAAGAGGGTGAGACCTGGGCGCCCGGCTCGCCGAGGAACGCACACGGGCGAGCCGGCGCCCGGAGACGGTGCTGCAGGACACCGGGATCACGCTGACCTCGGCGATCCTGGGTGAGACCCGGGAGGCCAGTACCGGCGACCCGCTTCCCGTCCTACGGCCGGTCACGTTCGTCGTGCCAGATCGGAAGGCTCAGAGCCAGCTCCATGCGGCGGAGTTCGTCGCGGTGCAGCGCGCTGAGCCGGGTCAGGATCGCCTCGCCGTCCTGGGTGAGCAGCACCCGTACCGCGCGGGCGTCGTCGGGATGCGCGGCACGCTCCACGAACCCCTGCCGCTGGGCGCGGTCGACCAGTTCGACCACGCTGTGGTGGCGTAGCTGGAGCCGGTCGGCCAGCTCCCGCACCGTGGCCCATTCCCGCTCCGGAAAGCCCTTGAGCGCCAGCAGGAGCACGTACTGCTGCGGAGCCAGGCCGTGGCCACGGACGGTCTCCTCGCTGAAGCGCAGGTAGCGGCGGATACCGAAGCGGAACCGGGCCAACGCCTCGAAGTCCCGCTTCGTCAGCGGTTCTGACCCTGCTCGCCCGTCGTCGCCGGCCACCACCGGCACATCAGACCACGCTGCCGCGCCCAGCCGCCGGATCATCGCGCAACTATATCGTATTACGATAGATAGCGTTACGATGCATGTGAGCGGTCGGGCACACGCCGTCGAGTCGCGAGGCCATCTCGAGGAGGTGCGCCGTGCTCGGTGACGTCCGAGGCCGCGCCTGGGGCCGAGCGAGCTACGCCCGCCCGAGTGCGGCACGTCGTCCGGTCGCACGCCGCTGCCCGCCGACTTCATCGAGTCGACCCACCAGTCACGACCGAACAGGCCCCAGGTCAGACGGAGGACAAAATGATCATTATCTGGGTGCTGATCGCGATCGCGGCGATGGTCCTGCTGCTGGCCGGGTCCAGCATCCGGGTCATCACCCAGTACGAGCGCGGCGTCGTGCTGCGCTTCGGCCAACTCCGTGAGGCGACCCGCGGCCCCGGCCTCACCCTCATCACCCCGATCGCGGACCGCCTGCACAAGGTCAACATGCAGATCGTCACGATGCCGGTTCCCGCCCAGGAAGGCATCACCCGCGACAACGTCACCGTCCGCGTCGACGCCGTCGTCTACTACCGCGTCCTCGACCCGACCAAGGTCGTCGTCGACGTACAGAACTACCAACACGCCATCGGCCAGGTCGCCCAAGCCTCCCTGCGCTCCATCATCGGCAAGAGCGACCTCGACGACCTGCTGTCCAACCGCGAACGGCTCAACCAGGGCCTCGAACTCATGCTCGACACCCCCGCCCTGGACTGGGGCGTGCAGATCGACCGCGTCGAGATCAAAGACGTCGCCCTGCCCGAGACGATGAAGCGGTCCATGTCGCGGCAGGCCGAGGCCGAACGCGAACGCCGCTCCCGGGTCATCACCGCCGAAGGCGAACTGCAGGCCTCCCGCAGACTCGCCCAGGCCGCCGAGGTCATGACCGAACACCCCGCCGCACTGCAACTACGCCTGCTGCAGACCGTCGTCGAAGTCGCCGCCGAGAAGAACTCCACCCTCGTCCTGCCCTTCCCCGTCGAGCTGCTCCGCTTCCTCGAACGCGCCACACCCCCCGACGCCGGCACAGCGACAGCTGCCGCCGACACGGCCGCCGAGGGACGGCTCACGCCGTCGAACGGGGTCGTCCCGATCAGCCCGATCGCTGACCGATGACCCGCCACGAGAAGCCGGCACTCCTGTGCTGGTCCGGCATCGGGCCGACGCTGCGGATCAGCTGCGGATCAGCTCGGCCAGCACGTGCGCCTCACTGATCTCGGGCCGTTTCGTCGCGGTGAGCAAGGTCAGCCTCTGCTCGGCCGCCAGTTCCCGCAGATGCGCCAGCGCGCCCGAACGCTCCGGTTCAGCCAGCTCGGCCTGGTAGCGGCGGGCGAATTCGGCGAACCGGTCCGGGTCGTGGCCGTACCACTTGCGCAGCTCCGTGGAGGGTGCGACGTTCTTGCACCACTCGTGCAGCTCGGCGCGGGTTCGGGTCAGCCCCCGCGGCCAGAGCCGGTCGACCAGCACCCGGGCGCCATCGTCGGGTTCGGGGGTGTCGTAGACCCGGCGTACCCGAACGTGCACCTGGCCGGTCATCGGCAGCCTTCCCGGTCGAAGCCTCGGCCCCGGCCATTCGATCGATGTGGATCATGTGAAGTCGGGCGTGGCGGCCACGACGACCAGCGCGACGTGCGACGGTGCTCTTGATCGTCGACGACGTTCATGACGGCCTCATCAGCGGTCGGGGCTTGGCGCGAGGTGGGCCAGGCATGCGGTGGGCTCGGCGAAGGGGGCCAGTGCGCTGACCGTGACCGGCGCGCGGAGTTCGGCCAGTGCGCCCTGCATCAGGCCCAGGTGCAGGGGGCAGACGAAGTCGCGGTGCGGTTCGGCGAGTTCGAGGAACGGGCAGTGCCGCAGGCGGACCCGATCGGGTGGGCCGGGTTCGTCGGCAACCGGTTCGGGCGCGAAGTCCAGGTCGTCGAGCATCGCGGTCAGCCGCTCGACCGCTTCGTCGCGGGTGACGCGGTGGAACGGCGCGGGTCGGGGTACCAGGTGCGCGCCCCACGCCCGGCCGACGGCGGTCGCGGTGGTGGCGGGGTCGTCGCTCGTTGCGGACAGGTGGCCGAGCAGGAGCTCGGCCAGTTCCCGGTAGCGGCGTGCGCCGCCGCGCGCCAGGCCGGGCCGCGCCCGGTAGCCGACCCTGGGGCGTCCCGGGCCGGAGGGCGGGTCCGGCACCCGCTCGACGATGCCGTCGCCGACCAGCGCTTCGAGGTGGAAGCGGGCCGTATTGGGATGGACGCCGAGGCGCTCGGCGATCTCGGACACGCCCACGGGTCCCGCCGCTCGGTGAATCGTGTCGAGCACCTGTCGGCGACGTTCACTCATGGTCCCGGCCTTCCATCGGGTGCGGCGGCAGCCCGGCCCTCCTTGTAGATCGCCTCGACCGGGCGGACCGACTCGCACGCGCCGCAGTCGACGCCCCCGTCGGGGTGGATGTCGAGCGAGCGGCCGCCCTCATAGCTGCAGTCGACCGGGCATTCCTCGACGCAGGCACGGTCCTTGACGTCCACGCAGGGCGGCGCGATCACGTAGGTCACACGTCTCCTCCCCGCGGTACAGACCGACTCCACGTAATTAACACAATAAACACTGAGAAGTATACTGAGAACATGATGGCCTGCGCCCTCTCTGTCAAGATCACGTGAAACAGCGTGAAGTCCGTGGTTCACAACAGAGGGCGTGATCGGAGATCCTGGTGTTCGTGTCATCGGAGCAGCGTCGTGCTGCGGCGGCCGGCGGTGGCGAGGTGTCGCCGTCGTCGGGTCCGCATAGCGTCGGCTCGATCCGTGATCCGACCCGGAGGCAAACGATGACGATCCTGCCCGACAGCGCCCACCACGGGGATCCCGCCACGATCCGCGGCGCTCTCGACAACGCACTGGCGGAGGTCCGGAACGCCGCGTACGACGTGCGGCCGGTGATCGGATCGGAGGAGCGCGGCACGGGCCGCCGGGTGCCCGTCGTCGTCCCGCACGACCACGCGACGTCGCTGGGAACGGTGCACTACGCGAGCGCCGCGGACACCGACGACGCCATCGAGGCCGCCGCTACGGCGGCCCGGGACTGGTCGCGCCGCTCACCCGAGGAGCGCGCCGCGCCGTTCCTGCGCGCGGCGACGTTGCTGGAGTCCGGCCCGTGGCGCGAGCGGCTCGTCGCCGCGACGATGATGGAGCTCTCGAAGACGGTGGCCGAGGCCGAGGGCGACGCCGCCGCGGAGACCGTCGACTTCTTCCGAGCCAACGTGGCCAACGCCGCCGAGATGGCCGCGGTGCAGCCGTTCTCCCCTCCGGGGGTGATCAACCACGTTGACTACCGGCCGTTGGAGGGCTTTGTCCTCGCGGTGACGCCGTTCAACTTCACCTCGATGAACAACCTCGCGTTCGGTCCCGCACTGCTGGGCAACACCGTCGTGTGGAAGCCGGCCGAGAGCGCGTCGCTGGTCTCCTACCTGTCGCAGCAGCTGCTGCGCGAGGCCGGGCTGCCCGACGGCGTGGTCAACCTCGTACCCGGCGACGGTGCGGACATCGGCGCGGCCGCGCTCGCCCACCGCGACCTGGCGGCCGTGCACTTCACGGGCTCGACGCCCACGCTCCGCCACATCTGGCGGACCGTCGGGAAGAACGTCGACCGCTACCGCAACTACCCCCGCGTGGTCGGCGAGACCGGCGGTAAGGACTTCGTCGTCGCCCACCCGTCGGCGGACCTCGACGCGTTGGCCGTGGCGTGTGTCCGCGGCGCCTACGGCTACCAGGGCCAGAAGTGCGCGGCCGCCTCCCGCCTGTACGCGCCGCGCAGCGTGTGGCCCGCGCTGCGCGAGCGCCTGGTCGACCTGACCCGGGACGTCGTCGTGGGCGACCCCACCCGCCCCGGTGTCGACCTGGGCGCCGTGATCAGTGCCCGCCAGCACGCCAAGCACGCCGCGGCGCTCGCGCAGGCCCGCGACGAGGACCTCGTGGTCGTCGGCGGCACCACCGACGACTCCGTCGGTTGGTTCGTCGACCCCACCCTTCTCGAGGTGGCCGACCCGTTCTCCCGGTTCATGACCGAGGAGCTGTTCGCGCCGGTGCTCACGGCGTATGTGTACGACGACGCGGACCGGGACGGCACCCTGCGCCTGGTCGACCGGACCTCCGAGTACGGCCTCACCGGGGCCGTGTTCGCCGGCGACGAGAGCGCCCTCGCCCGGGCCGACGACGTCCTGCGCTACACCGCGGGCAACTACTACGTGAACGACAAGCCGACGGGCGCAGTGGTCGGGCAGCAGCCGTTCGGCGGCGCCCGGGCCTCGGGCACGAACGACAAGGCGGGCACGGTCTGGAACCTCATCCGGTTCGCCAGTCCCCGCTCCGTCAAGCGCAACCGCGCTCCCGACCGGGACCGGCCCTTCGGCCGTGGCTGGCCGGGTGGCAGCTCGGCGCGGTGACGGCCGTGGACCGGCCACAGCACGGCTGGGCCTGGTGGCAGTGGCTCCGGTAGCTGTCCGAGCCGGCCAGCCCGTAGGCGCTGCGGAGGTCGATCTTGCGCTTGCGCACCCGGAAGTAGTCGGCGACGAGGAGACCCATGATCGGGCCGAACAGGTAGGCGGCGAGCGAGACGGTCGGGGCCTCATCGGGTCCACCTCTCGTCCCGGCACCGGCCGGCTCGACTTGCAGTTCCGGCCACGCCAAGTTGTAGGTCCTGCCGACCGAGATTCGCGGGGTCGGCACCGGCTTCGCGGCCGCGGTCAGCCGGGTCGGAGCGGGGCTGGGCACGTTCCTTCTGCCCGTCCTGATCGAGGCCATCGGCATCGGCCCGACCATGCTGATCGCCGCCGTCATCGCCGCCCTCGGTGCGCTGCTGTCGCACTGGCTCGCCCCGGAGACGAGGGGCCTGACCCTCACCGAGGCGGCCGCCCTCTACTCGCACTGACCGCACGTGCACCAGGCCGGGGTGGCCGCGGCGACGGGAGTCGCCGTGGCCGCCCCGGCGCCGTTTCCCGACCCGCCCACTCCTGGAAAGGGGCACTCTGGTGATCGAGCTCGACTGGGACCGGCTCGCGTCGCTGTGCGCGACAGCCATCACGAAGGCCGGCGGCGACGAGGCCACCGCGGCGGCGCTCACCGACGCGGTCGTGGCCGCCGAACGGCGTGGCAACAGCCCTGTGGGCGTGGCCCACCTGATGGACTACCTCGACTCGCTCCGGTGCGGCCGGATCAACGGCACGCCCCGACCCGTCGTGCGCAACGACCGGCGTTCGGTCATCACGGCGGCAGCCGACGACGGGATCGCCCAGGTCGCCTACCACGCCGCACGCCCGGCGCTGCTCCACGCCGTCCGGGAGTGCGGTGTCGCCGTGCTCAGCATCAGCGAGTCGTACACCGTCGGCGAGCTCGGGTATTACGCCTTCGACCTCGCGGCGGAGGGACTCGTCGCCCTCGCCGCAGCCAACTCCACCCCGCTCATGTCCGTCTACGGCGCGCCCGACGCCATCGCCGGGACCAACCCGCTGTCGTTCGCCCTCCCGGGCGATCCCCCACGCCTCGTCGACCAGGCCTCCAGCGCCGTGGCCTGGGTGAGGCTCCGGAACGCGGCGGCGGCAGGCGAGTCCATCCCGCCGGACTGGGCGTTCGACGCGGACGGAAACCCGACGACGGACGCCAAGGCGGCCCTGCTCGGCGCCGTTCTGCCCTTCGGCGGCATCAAGGGCAGCAATCTCGCATCAATCATCGAATTGCTCGCCGTGCTGTCCGGCGCGTCGTTCTCGATCGACGCACCGGACTTCGCCTCGGGCGACACGCCGCCTCGGGTCGGCATGTTCCTCGTGGCACTCGATCCGGATGCGTTTTCCGCCGACTACCTCGACCGCGTGGACAGCCATTTCGAGCGGCTGCGGGACCGGTACGGCATCGACTTCGGCCGGTACTACTCCTCGGTCGAGCGCCCACGCCTTCCTGACGACCTCTTCGCTCGACTCGAGAAAGCCGGACAGCCGACGCCTGCTTCCTGAGAGGTGGGGGCACCGACAACTGCCGATCATCGCCATGCCGGTTGCGCTGCCGTTCGTCTACCAGGGCACGCACATCCAGTGGGATCACCAGTCAGGCCCCGAGCCGGAGCTGGCGGACAAGGTCATCGACGAGTTCTGGGTCGACCTGTCCCGGCCGCTGAGCCGGGGCTCGGTGCGGCGGTGTTCCGGTGACCCCGACGCCGCCCCGCTGACCGTGTTCGACACCTACGCCCGCCGCGAGGACCTCGACGACATGGTCCGCACCGTGCCCCGCGACCCCACCAAAGCGGCCCAGGACCCCGACATGGTTGATGCCGTCGCGGCCACGCTTGGGACGGCAGGTGATCAGGGTGTACCTGCCGGTGCGGGCGCAGTGCACCCAGGCCAGCTTCCGGCCACGCGCAGGCCGGTCTCGTCGAACCCGGCC
>JAEUJO010000056.1 GCA_016794615.1 Pseudonocardia sp.
TGCGGCTGGGGCCCGAGGTGCTGCGCGCCTCGACGGCGGGAGCCGTCGCGCTGGGAGCGTTGGGAGTGCTCACGGGCCGCTGGCGCACCCCGGCCGACGGCTGATCGCCGGCTCGGCCGCGCTGCAGGGAAGCCACCTTCACGCGGCCTGATTGCAGGAAGGTGGCTTTCCTGACGCGAGCGCGCGCGATGCTGGGGCTCCCGATCATGTGAGGAGCTCCCATGCCCGTGCTGGCCGACCTGCTGGACGCCCTGCGCACCGGGCGCGTCGAGGTCGTCGATCTCACCGCTCCCTTGCACAGCGGCACACCGGTGATCAAGCTGCCGCCGCCCTTCGCGAACGCCGCGCCCTTCTCCCTGACCGAGCGAAGCCGTTTCGACGAGCGCGGCCCCGCCTGGTACTGGAACGACATCTCCACCAGCGAGCACACCGGCACCCACTTCGACGCGCCCAACCACTGGATCACCGGTCGGGACGGCGAGGACGTGTCGCAGGTCCCCGGCCACCAAGCTCGTCGCGCCCGCGGCGGTCCTCGACTTCTCGGCGGAGGGGGCGAAGGACCCCGACTTCCTGCTGGAGGTCGAGCACGTCCGCGCCTGGGAAGCCGAGCACGGGCCGCTGCCGGACGGCGGCTGGCTGCTCTACCGCCCGGGTTGGGATGCCCGCAGCGAGGACTCCTCGGCATTCCTGAACGCGAACGAGACCGGCCCGCACACGCCGGGCATCTCCGTCGAATGCGCGAGGTGGCTGGCCGAGGAGGCGCCGGTGATCGGGATCGGGGTCGAGACCGTGGGCACGGACGCCGGCGCGGCGCACTCCTTCGACCCCGCGTTCCCGTGCCACTCGTACGTGCTCGGTGCCGGCAAGTACGGGCTCACCCAGCTGCAGAACCTCGCCCGGCTGCCCGCGACCGGCGCCGTCGTGCTCGCCGGGCCGCTGCCGATCGTGTCGGGGTCCGGGAGCCCGGCGCGGGTGCTGGCGCTGGTGGAGCCGGAGCGGTGATCGTTGCCGAGTTCGTCGGCTCCGCGCTGGCCGAGCTCGGCGTCGGGCACGCCTTCGGGGTCGTCGGCAGCGGCAACTTCCACGTCACGAACGCGCTGCGCGCCGCCGGGGTCCCGTTCGTCGCGGCCCGGCACGAGAACGGTGCCGCGACGATGGCCGACGCCTGGGCGCGCACGACCGGGCGCCCCGCCGTCCTCACCGTCCACCAGGGCTGCGGGCTCACCAACGCCACGACCGGCATCACCGAGGCCGCGAAGAGCCGCACGCCGCTGCTCGTGCTCGCGGCGGACACGGGGGCGGCCGCCGTCCGCTCCAACTTCCGCATCGACCAGGACGCGCTGGTGACCGCCGTCGGCGCGGTGCCCGAACGGGTGCACACGCCCGCCTCGGCGGCCGCCGACGTGGTCCGCGCCTACCGGACGGTCGTCGAGCAGCGGCGCACGGTCGTGCTCAACCTCCCGCTGGACGTGCAGGCCGCGCCCGCCCCGGACGTGCCGCTGCCCGCGGTGCCCCGGACGGGCCCGGTCCGGCCCGCCGCGGTCGACGAGTTCGCCGGACTGCTCGCGACCGCGGAGCGCCCCGTGTTCGTCGCGGGCCGCGGTGCGCGCGCGGCCGGACGGGAGCTGCGGGCGCTCGGCACCGCGTCCGGAGCGCTGCTCGCGACCTCGGCCGTCGCGCACGGCATGTTCGCAGGCGACCCGTGGTCGCTCGGGATCTCCGGCGGGTTCGCCTCACCCCTGGCCGCCGAGCTGATCCGCGACGCGGACCTGGTCGTCGGCTGGGGCTGCGCCCTGAACATGTGGACGACGCGGCACGGCACGCTGATCGGCCCGGGAGCGCGGGTGGTGCAGGTCGACCTCGACGCGGACGCGATCGGCGCGCACC
>JAEUJO010000066.1 GCA_016794615.1 Pseudonocardia sp.
CCCGCAGCGCCGAGCTCGGGCGCTCCCGCCCCCGACGACCTCCGCGCGCTCGACGCCTGGTGGCGCGCCGCGAACTACCTGGCCGTCGGCCAGATCTACCTCATGGACAACCCGCTCCTGCGCGAGCCGCTCACGTCCGAGCACATCAAGCCCCGGCTGCTCGGGCACTGGGGCACCACCCCGGGCCTGACGCTCCTGTGGGCGCACCTCAACCGGGTCATCGTCCGCGACGACCTCGACGCGCTCTACGTCACCGGCCCCGGGCACGGCGGCCCGGGCGTGGTGGCGACGGCGTACCTGGAAGGCACGTACTCGGAGCGTTACGCGCACGTCACCGACGACGCCGAGGGCATGAAGGCGCTGTTCCGGCAGTTCTCCTTCCCCGGCGGCATCCCCAGCCACGCCGCGCCGGAGACCCCGGGCTCGATCCATGAGGGCGGCGAGCTCGGGTACGCGCTCTCGCACGCCTACGGCGCGGCCTTCGACAACCCGGATCTGCTGGTCGCATGCGTGATCGGCGACGGCGAGGCCGAGACCGGACCGCTGTCCGGGTCGTGGCAGGCGAACAAGTTCCTCCACCCGGTCAACGACGGCACCGTGCTGCCGATCCTGCACCTCAACGGTTACAAGATCGCCAACTCGACGGTGATGGCCCGGATCTCCGGGGAGGAGCTGCTCCACCAGCTGGAGGGGCACGGCCACCGGCCCTACGTCGTCGAGGGCGGCTTCGACGGGGAAGACCCCATGGCCGTCCATCAGCGGATGGCCGCGACGCTGGACGAGATCGTCGCCGAGATCGCCCGGATCCGGGCCCACGCCACGGAGCAGTTCGACGCCGAGGGGCGGGTCGACCGGCCACGCTGGCCCGCGCTCGTCCTGCGCACCCCGAAGGGGTGGACGGGGCCGCGCGAGGTGGACGGCAAGCCCGTCGAGGGCACGTGGCGCTCGCACCAGGTGCCGCTGTCCGAGACCCGGGACAACGCCGCACACCGCGCCCAGCTCGAGCAGTGGCTCCGCTCGTACCGGCCGGAGGAGCTGTTCGACGGCGAGGGTCGCTTGGTCCCCGAGCTGCGCGCGCTCAGCCCGCACGGCAGGAAGCGGATGAGCGCCACCCCCCATGCCAACGGTGGCGAGCTGCTGCATGACCTGCGGCTGCCCGAGTTCACCGACTACGCGGTGGACGTCCCCGAGCCCGGCACCGGCCCCGTCGGCACCGTCGCCGTGCTGGGGACGTGGCTGCGCGACGTGATCAGGATGAACCCGGACAACTTCCGGATGATGGCCCCGGACGAGACCGCGTCCAACCGCCTCCAAGCCGTGTTCGAGGCGACGGACCGGCAGTTCCTCGGCGACCCGGTGTCGACCGACGAGGGCGTCTCCCAGGTCGGCCGGGTCACCGAGGTGCTCTCCGAGCACCTGTGCCAGGGCTGGCTCGAGGGCTACCTGCTCACCGGCAGGCACGGGTTCTTCAACTGCTACGAGGCGTTCATCCACCTCGTCGACTCGATGTTCAACCAGCACGCCAAGTGGCTCGACGCGTGCCGGCACATCCCGTGGCGGCGGCCGATCGCGTCGCTGACCTACCTGCTCACCAGCCACGTCTGGCGCCAGGACCACAACGGGTTCTCCCACCAGGACCCCGGTTTCCTGGACCACGTGCTGAACAAGAAGCCGCAGATCGTGCGCGCCTACCTGCCGCCGGACGCGAACACCCTGCTCTCGACGATGGCCCACTGCCTGCGCACCCGGAACTACGTCAACGTCATCGTGGCAGGCAAGCAGCCCGGGCCGCAGTGGCTGACGATGGACGAGGCGATCGCGCACTGCACCCGCGGCCTGGGGATCTGGGACTGGGCGAGCAACTCCGGCGCCGAGGAACCCGACGTGGTGCTCGGCTGCGCGGGCGACGTGCCCACGATCGAGGCCCTCGCGGCGGTGAGCCTGCTGCGCAGGCACCTGCCGCAGGTGAAGGTCCGGCTCGTCAACGTCGTCGACATCATGCGGTTGCAGGACGAGCGGGAGCACCCGCACGGCCTGTCGAACCGCGAGTTCGACGGGATCTTCACCAGGGACAAGCCGGTGATCTTCGCCTACCACGGCTACCCGTGGCTCATCCACCGGCTGACCTACCGGCGCACGAACCACCCCAACATCCACGTGCGCGGCTACAAGGAGGAGGGCACCACCACCACGCCGTTCGACATGGTGATGCTCAACGATCTCGACCGCTTCCACCTGGTCATCGACGTGATCGACCGGGTGCCGGGGCTCGCCGTGCCCCACGCCGGCCTGCGCCAGCACATGGTGGACGAGCGCCTGCGCTGCCGGCAGCACACGCGCCAGTACGGGGAGGACGCCCCGGACGTGGCCGACTGGGTGTGGCCCGGATAGGACGGATCCCCGGGGTGCCCCCGCACCCCGGGGATCCCCCGGTCCCGGTGGACCGGGGGATTCCTGGATCCGACTCCACGTGAGCCTTCCTACGGTGGCTTCCACTGGCTCTCACCAGCCGAAACACCGTCGGAAGGTTCGTCGTGTCGTGCACCCAGGTCGCCTCCACCGCCCCCGAGCCCAGCACCGACCACCCAGCGCACCGCCACGTCTGCCGCAGCCCCGCGGAGGTGCCCCTGGCCCGGCTGGTCGACGCGGCCCGGGCCGGTTGTCCCGGAGCCTGGCGCGCCGTCGTCGAGCGGTTCGACGACGGGCTGCACGCGATCGCCCGCGGCTACGGCATCGACGCCGCCACGGTCGACGACGCGGTCCAGGCGACGTGGCTCTCGGCCGTCACGCACCTGGCCGCGCTCCGCGAACCGGCGGCGCTGTCCGGCTGGCTGCGCAGCATCCTGCACCGGGAGTGCCTCAAGGCCGCGAACCGGGCGAGCCGCGAGATCCCCGTCGTCGAGCAGCACCTCGGCGGCCCCGTGTCGGTCGACCATGTCGCGCTGCGCGGCGCCGCCCCGCGGCGGCCCGAGGACGAGGCGATCCGCCGCGCCGACCTCGCCGCGCTCCGCGCGGCCGTGCGCGGGCGCCTCTCCGAGCGGGAGCAGAGGTTGATGACGCTGCTCAGCGACGAGCAGGAGCCCTCCTACACCGACATCGCCCGCGCTCTCGACGTCCCGATCGGCAGCATCGGCCCCACCCGGGCCCGCTGCATCGCGAAGCTGCGCCCACTGCTGGCCGGGTGATCGCGCCCGGGCCCGACGGGCACCCGGCGGTACGGCCGAAAGGGCTCTGCAAGATCTCTCGGCACGGCTAGAGTTCTGACATGCCCGCGGTGACCGTCCTCATCGGACGCGATACAGAGCGTGATCGCCTCCGGGCCGCCCTCGCCGATGCGGCCGCCGGCGCACCGCGCGCGCTGGCGATCCGCGGCGACCCCGGCGTCGGCAAGACCCGCCTGCTCGACGCGGCGGTCGCCGACCCGGAGGTCAGCGGAGTGTTCCGGATCATCCGTGTCGACGGCCACGAGGCCGAGAGCGAGATCCCCTACGCGGCGCTGTCGCTGCTGCTGGGGCCGCTGCTCGACGGCGTCACCGCACTCCCGCGGCCCCAGGCCACTGCCCTGGAGGGGGCGCTGAACCTCGGCCCGGGGGCGGGCGACCGGCTCGGTGTCGCGGTGGCGACGCTGGGCCTGCTCGCTCACGCCGCCGAGGAGCGGCCCCTGCTGATCGCCGTCGACGACACGCACAGCCTGGACCTGCCCACGCTGGAGGCACTGGTGTTCTCGGTGCGCCGGATGCGTGGCGAGCCGATCGCCGTGCTGCTCACGGCGCGGACGCGGGCCGACACGTCGCCCGCGGTGGAGCGCTGGCTCGGCGGCCTGCCGGAGCTGCTCGTCACCGGGCTCGACCTGGGCGCGGCCCGGCAGCTGCTCGGGCCGTCGGCCCCGCTGACCCGCGCCACCTGGGAGGCGACCGCGGGCAACCCGCTGGCTCTGCTCGAGCTTCCGGTGGCCGGGGCGTCGCCGCTGCCGGTCGAACCGGTCCGGCTCAGCACCCGGCTCGTGCGCGCCTACGAGCGGCGCCTCTCCGGGCTGCCCGACGCCACCCGCCGTGCCCTTCTGCTGGTCGCCGTCGCCGGCAGCGCGGACGACGCCGTCACCGAGGCGCTGGCCGAGCAGGGTCTCGACTTCGGCGACCTCGAGCCCGCCGAGGCGGCGGACCTCCTCGGCCGCGACGAGCGCGACGACCGGAGGGGTGGCACCGGTCCGCGCTTCCGCCACCCGCTGATCCGCAGCGCGGTCTACCACGCCGCCGCGCCGGGCCGGAAACGCGCGGCACACCGGGCGCTCGCGGCCGTGCACGGCCGGCGCACGGGCCTCGGAGCCGCCGAGCGCCGGGCCTTCCACCTCGCTGCGGCGACCCCCGGCACGGACGAGGACGTGGCCGCCCAGCTCACCGCCGCCGCCCGCAGCGCGGCCGGCCGCAACAACCATGTCACCGCGCTCGCGCTCCTCGAGCGTGCGGCACGGCTGAGCCCGTCCGGCCCGGCGCGCATCCGCAGGCTGCTGGAGGCGGCGCGGACCGCCCAGACCGCAGGCAACGTCGCGGCGGCGACCCCGCTGCTCGACCTGGCCCTGGTCGAGACCGACGACCCCGCGCTGATCACGGCGGCCTGCCACCTGCAGTGTGGCGTCCAGATGTGGAGCGGCCAGCCGACCGAGGCCCGCGACGAGCTGCTGCACCTGGCGGACCGGACCCGGGCGGCCGACCCGCCCCGGTCCGCGGCGATGCGCAGCCAGGCGGCGCTGCTGAGCCTGACGATCGGCGACCAGCATCTGGGCCTTTCCGCGGCGGCCCAGGCAGCCGCGGACGTGCAGGGGCTGCCGGCGGCGGAGCGGATGCCGGTGACCCTCGTCCACGCACTGGCCCTCGCCCTCGCCAACGACACCGCCGGGGCCCGGGCACTGCTCACGGCAGGCGAGCCGGTGCTGGCGGCGGCGGACCCGCTGACGATCGGCCAGCTGCCCGTCGTCGCGGCGAACACCTACGCGTCGATCGAGGAACCGGAGGCGGCCCGGCGGTGGCTGGAGGCCGGGGTGCGCAGCACCCGCAGCGCGGGTGCGGTCGGGCTCCTGCCGTTCCTGTTGACCTGGTTGGCCGCGGCCTGCTGGCGCGACGGCGACTGGGCCACCGCGCTGACCCACGCCCACGCCGCCGTCGAGCTCGCGCAGGAGACCGGCTGGACCACCGAGGAGCCGCAGGCACTGGCGATCCTGGCGTTGGCCGAGGCCGGGCTCGGCATGGAGACCGCCTGCCGAGAGCACGCGGGCCGGGCCCTGCGGCTCGGCGCCGACACCGGGATGCGCATCGTCGAGGCCCGCGCCGAGCACGCGCTCGGGCTCCTGGAGCTGGGCGCCGGGCGTCCCGACGTCGCCGTGGGGCACCTCTCCGTGACCGGCGAGTTCGCGCTCACGCACGGCTTGGGTAGTCCGGTGCTCCTGGACTGGGCGGGTGACCTCGTCGAGGCACACGTCCGCGCGGGCGCCCCGGAGCGGGCGCGGCGGGCACTGGCCGTGCTGGAACGGGAGGCGGCGGCCCCGGGCCGCCCGCTCGCCGACGCCGCCGGCCTACGGTGCTCCGCGCTGCTGCTGGGCGACGACGAGGCCGCCGGGCCGGCCTTCGCGCAGGCGCTGCACCGGCACGGCGAGGCGGCGGCGCGGCCGTTCGAGGAGGCACGCACCCGGCTGTGCCTGGGCGAGCACCTGCGGCGGCGCCGGCACCTCGGCGCGGCCCGCGAGGCCCTGACCGCGGCGCGGCGGGGCTTCGTCCGGCTCGGCGCGACGGGCTGGGTGGAGCGGACCGACGCCGAGCTGCGGGTCGCGGGCACGCGTCCGGCCGGCCGGCGGAGGGCGGAGGCCGCGTCGACCACGGGTCCTGCCGGTCCGGCGGCGGTCGGGCCCGCGGCCGGACCGGCGGCGCGCCGCGGTCCCGCACCGCTGCAGCTCACCCCGCAGGAGCTGCAGGTGGCGCTCGTCGTCGCCGGCGGGGCGACCAACGCCGAGGCCGCCGCGCAGCTGTTCCTGTCGCCGAAGACGATCGAGTACCACCTGTCGAACGCCTACCGCAAGCTCGGGATCCGGTCGCGGGCCGAGCTCGTGCGGGCCGTGCTGTCGGCCTCCCCGATATCGGCCTGACCCGCGGCGGACACGGCGCGGCCCGCCGGGCCGGATTCGCGGCGTGAGGTGAACATCAGCGCCCTTGTCGGCGGTGCGCTGGGCGCTGACGTTCACCTCGGCGCGGAACGGCCGGTGCGGTGCCCGGTTCAGGCGCTCCAGCCGTCCGTGTTCTGCGCCTCGGCGTCCTTGCGCAGCCGAAACCCCCGCCCCACCCGCATCCCCGACGGCAGGCGGACCGTCGGGAGCCGGGCCGCGATCGGCAGCCCCGTCGGGAGCCGCCGCCCCGCCGCCGCCGCGGCCAGCAGGTCGGCCAGGTGCACGGCGCGGATCCGGCTCTTGCGCCGGGCCAGCCCCGTCTGCCACTGCCGCAGGCAACCCGGGTTGACCGCCACGACGTAGTCGACGCCCGCCGTCTGGACCGCATCGAGCTTGGGATCGAGGACCCGGCGGGCGTCGCGCGGCCGCAGCAGCGAGTAGGTGCCTGCCGACCCGCAGCAGGAGCCGTCACCCGCGACGGGCACGAAGTCGGCGACCGCCCCGAGCAGCGCCCGCGGCTCCGCCGAGACCCCGAGCCCGTTGCGCAGGTGGCAGGAGTCCTGGATCGCGACGCGGGCCCGGCGCCGGCCGCCGTGGCCGTCGTCGACGGTCACCTCGCCGACCGGTTCGTACCCGGCCTTGACCAGGTGCTCGGAGAGCTCGTGCACCCGGTCGCGGCCGAGCACGGCGGCGAGGTGCGCAGCGCAGCCGCCCGCCGTCGTCACGATGACGCCGGGCAGCTCCTCTCCCAGCTTCTCGGCCAGCGCGACACCACCCGCGGAGTCCCCGTTGTGCGCGTGCAGCGCCCCGCAACACCCCTGGTTCTCCGGCACCGAGATCTCCGGCAGCAGCTTCTGCACGGCCTTGCTCACCCCGGGGAACAGGCCACGCTCGAAGCAGCCGAGCATCAGCGTGAGCTGCTCCGGCCTCGGTGCCCGCCCGTTGGTGGCGGCGCGCCCGGCGCCGGCGGTTCGCACGTCACCGTCCGCCGGCCGGCGGGTCCTGGCCGGCCTGCGGACGGCGCCGATCAGGCGGACCAGCGGCGTCCGCTCCACGACCATCATCAGGACCTGCGCCAGCGGCGGGCGGTGCCGGCCGCGCCACTGGTGGTCGCGCCAGCTCTCCAGCAGGTGCCCGTACTGCACGCCCGCCGGGCACACCGGCTCGCAGGCCCGGCAGCCCAGGCAGAACGACGCCTCCTTCCGCAGGCGGTCGTCGTCCGGGTCCAGCCGCCCGGTCTCCAGCGCCCGCATCAGCGTGATCCGCCCCCGGGGCGAGGAGCCCTCGTCCTTGGTGAGCGCGTAGGTCGGGCAGGCGGGCAGGCAGAAGCCGCAGGAGATGCAGCGGTCGAGCAACTCCGGATCGAAGATGTTGCCGCCGTGCCCGTGGCCCCCGGTGCCGTGCGCGGCGGTCCCGGCGCCGGGCTCGTCCCGGCCGATGGCCGTCACGAGCCCAACTTCCCCGGGTTGAGGATCCCGGCCGGGTCGAACGCGGCCTTGATCCGGCGCAGCAGCGCCATCTGGTCCGCCCCGAGCCGGTCGATCAGGTACGGCAGCTTCGCCGCGCCCACGCCGTGCTCGCCGGTGATCGTGCCGTCCATCGAGATCGCCGCCTTGAACACCTCGCCGAAGGCCTCGTGCGCCCGCTTGATCGCGGCGTCGTCGTGCTGGTCGACGACGATCGTCGGGTGCAGGTTGCCGTCGCCCGCGTGCCCGAACGTGGCCACCGGCACGTCGTGCGCGTGCGCGATCGCGTCGATCCGGTCGACCATCTCGGCCAGTCGCGGCCGGGGCACTGTCGCGTCCTCCAGGATCGTCATCGTCCCCAGCCGGGACAGCGCCGGCAGCGAGCACCGCCGGGCTTCCAGCAGCGCCTGGGCGCGGGCGATGTTCTCGGCGAGGGTCACCTCCATCGCGCCGGTCGCCGTGCACTGCTCCCCGATGCGTTCCAGATTGCGGTCGACGACGTCCTGGGCACCGTCGTCGCCGAACAGCAGCAGCGCCCCCGCGTCGTCGCGCAGCCCCAGGCGGGCGTACTGCTCGACGGCGCCGATGCACTTGGCGTCGAGGAACTCCAGCGTTGCGGGGACGATCCCGTGGCCGATGATCGCGTCGACGGCCCGGCCCGCGTCGGCCAGCGTCGGGAAGTAGGCGACACCGGTGTTGCTGGTGGCGGGCATCGGCAGCAGCGCGACGGTCAGCTCCGTGAGCACCCCGAGGGTGCCCTCCGACCCCGTGAGCAGGCGGGTGAGGTCGTAGCCCGCCACGTCCTTCCACAGCCGGCCACCGGTCTTCATGATCTCGCCGGTGGGCAGGACGACCGTCGTGCCCAGCACGTAGTTGCGGGTGACGCCGTACTTGAGCCCGCGCAGCCCGCCCGCGCACATGGCGACGTTGCCGCCCACGGTCGAGACGGTGCGGCTGCCCGGGTCCGGCGCGTAGAGCAGGCCCTGCGCGGCCGCCGTGTCGGCCAGCGCCGCGGTGCTGACGCCGGTCTCGACGCGGGCGAGCAGCTCGTCCGCGCTGACCTCCAGGATCTTGTCCATCCGGGTCAGCACCACGACGATCCCGCCGCGCTCGGCGACGGTGGCGGCGCACAGGTTGGAGCCGGCGCCACGCGGTATCACCGGCACCCGCCGGGAGGTGGCGAGCTTCAGGATCGCCGCCACCTCCTCGGCGGTGCCCGGCCAGGCGACGGCGTCCGGGACGGCCCGGAACGCCGGGGTGGCGTCGCGGGAGTAGGGCTCGACGTCGCCGGGGTCGGTGCGCACGTGCTCCGCCCCGACGATCGTCTCGAGCTCGCGGATCACGCTTCGATCCACACTCATCTCGCGGTCCTATCAGTCGCGTTCGTGGTGGTGAAGGGCGTCTCGGAACGGGACATGTCAGGGCAGCATCCAGGCCAGCACGGACGACTGCAGGTACACCAGGACGCACAGGGTCAGCAGCAGCCCGACGCTCCAGAGGACGGTCTTGCGGAACAGGTCCGACTCGCGGCCGAGGATCCCGACCGAGGTCGCGGCGATCGTCAGGTTCTGCGGGCTGATCATCTTGCCGACGACGCCGCCGGAGGTGTTGGCCGCGACGAGCAGGGTCGGGTCGATGCCGGCCTTCTGCGCCGCGGTCTGCTGCAGGGTGGCGAACAGGGCGTTGGCCGAGGTGTCCGAGCCGGTGACCGCGGTGCCCAGCCAGCCGAGGATCGGCGAGAGGAAGGCGAAGAACGCGCCGGTGGCCGCGATCCAGTTGCCGAGCGTCAGGGTCTGGCCCGAGAGGTTCATGACGTAGGCCAGGGCGAGCACGCTCGCGACGGTCAGGAAGGAGTAGCGCAGCTTGACGGCGGTGGCGACGAACTCGCGGAACGCCCGGGTGATTGGCACCCGGTAGACCAGCGCGGTGATCACGCCGCAGATCAGCAGCAGGGTGCCGGGCGACGAGAACCACTGGAACGTGTAGAGGGTCGAGGTGAGGGGCTTGCCTGCGGGGGTGAGGATGTGGCCGTCGAGCCCGGGCCACCTGATCTTCGCATCGGTCGCGGCGAGGCCGTCCTTGACCGGCCCCCACAGCTTGGCAAGCGTGAAGACGGCGATGACCAGCAGGTACGGGAAGAACGCCATCGCGAGGCGGCCGGAGGTCAGGCGGGTCTCCGGCTGCGCGGGCGCCTGCTCGACGGTACGGGTGGGCGCGGAGCCCGAGCCGGTGCCACCGGTCGTGAGGTCCGGGCCGTCGGTGACGTGGTCGCGATCGGCGTGCAGCCGCTCGGCGGCCTCGTGACCACCCTCCGGGGTCCAGACGCGCAGCATGATGACGGCGGCCAGGAGCCCGACCAGCGACGCGACGATGTCGGTCAGCTCGACGGACAGGAAGTTCGAGGAGAGGAACTGGGCGACGGCGAAGGTCACACCGACCACGAGCGCGATGGGCCAGGTCTGCCGGGCGCCGCGCTTGCCGTCGACCAGGATCACCAGCAGCAGCGGGACGAACATCGCGAGCAGCGGGGTCTGGCGACCGACGTAGGCGCCGATCTCGTGGTACGAGATGCCGGTCAGGGCGCCGGCGGTGATGATCGGCGTGCCGATCGCGCCGAACGCGACGGGTGCGGTGTTGGCCAGCAGCACGACGACGGCGGCGCGGACAGGCGAGAAGCCCACCGCCATCAGCATGACGCCGGTGATCGCCACCGGAGCCCCGAAGCCGGCGAGCGCCTCGAGCAGGCCACCGAAGCAGAAGGCGATGATGATCGCCTGCACCCGCGGGTCGTCCGAGAGCATGTCGAAAGCTGCGCGCAGGTCCTCGAAGCGGCCACTGACCACGGTGATCTGGTAGAGCCAGATCGCGCAGAAGACGATCCACATGATCGGGAACAGGCCGTACACGGCGCCCTCGGTGGCCGACAGCACGGCGAGCCCCGGCGGCATGCCGAAGGCGGCGACCGCGACGACGATCGCGACGGCGACGGACGCGAGCCCGGCCCAGTGCGCCTTCACGCGCAGCCAGCCGAGCAGGACGAAGATCGTGGCCAGGGGCAGTAGCGCGACGAGCGCGGAGAGGGTCAAGCTCCCCAGTGGGGCGAGATCCTGCTGGAACATGAGGTGGCTCCGGGTGGTGGTCGGTGAATGAACACTCCGTTGACACTTATGGTCTTACCAACAGCAAGGCCGACCGTACGCACGCCCTGCCGTATCTTAGAAGGGTCTTGCGGTCCCCATGAGAGTGAGATCACACGGTATGCCCGACGATGCACCCGGTCGAGTCGAGGAATCCGCCGGCTGGCGGCCGGTCACCCGTTCGCGCACCTACCAGCTCGTGGTCGAGGCGGTGGAGGAGCAGATCCTGACCGGCGCGCTGACGGTGGGCGACCACCTGCCGCCGGAGCGTGAGCTGGCCGGGCTGCTGGGGGCCAGCCGCCCGGCGGTCCGCGAGGGCATGCGCATGCTGGAGGCCCAGGGCGTGCTGCGCACGGTCGGCGCCGGACCGGGGTCGGCGACGGTGATCACCGCGCTGCCCAGCGAGGCGCTGACCCGCTTGCTGCGGCTGCACCTGGCGCTGTCGAGCTTCCGCACGTCGGACGTCATCGAGGCCCGCGTGATGCTCGAGCGCCGGAGCGCGGAGCTCGCCGCGCTGCACGCCACTCCGGAGGAACTCGACCTGATGCGGACAGCGCTGGACCGCATGGACGTCGCCGCGCTGCCCATGGAGGAGTTCAACGAGCTCGACACCGAGTTCCACGTGTGCCTGGCGGACGCGGGCGACAACCGGCTCGTCGCCGACATCACCCGTGCGATCCGCGGCGCCGTGCGCGATGCGCTGCTGGCGGCGTTCCGCGCCCGCGACGACTGGCCGGGGACGGCGGCCCGGCTGCGCGCCGAGCACCGGGCGATCTACGACGCGGTGCTGGCGGGCGACCCCGCGGAGGCGGCAGACGCCGTCGAGCGACACATCCGCGGCTTCTGGTCCGGCTGACCGACGCCGGTGCCAGGCTGACCGACGTCGGTGCCCGGATGTAGCGAAAGCGGCTTTCGGTGCGTTCAACGCACTCAACGCCGCTTTCGCTACATCACCGCGCGGCCCCGCCGACGACCGCCAGGGTCTGCTCGGCGATCTCCAGCTCCTCGTCCGTCGGCACCACCAGCACCACCACGCGGCTGCCGTCCGCGGAGATCGTCCGGGGCTCCCGGGACCGCGCCGTGTTGCGCACGTCGTCCACCTCCACGCCGAGCACGCCCAACCCCGCGCACACCCGCGCGCGGACGTCGGCGTCGTTCTCCCCGATCCCCGCCGTGAACACCACCGCGTCCAGCCGGCCCAGCGCCGCCGCGTAGGCGCCGACCGTGCACCGGATCCGGTAGCAGAACACCGCCAGTGCCTCGGCCGCGTCCGGGTCCCCGGCGTCGGCCTTCGCGTGTACCTCGCGCAGGTCGTTCGATCCGGCCAGGCCCCTCATCCCGCTCTCCTTGTTGAGCAGCGTGTCGATCGTGTCGAGGTCGAGGCCGCCCTCGCGGTGCAGGTGGGCCACGATCCCCGGGTCCAGGTCGCCGCTGCGCGTGCCCATCACCAGACCGCCGAGCGGGGTCAGGCCCATCGACGTGTCGATGCTCCGCCCACCCGCGACGGCCGCCGCGCTGCATCCGTTACCCAGGTGCAGGGTGACGAGCGCGAGCTGGTCGAGGGGCCGGCGCAGGTGCGCGGCGGCGGTGCGCGCGACGTAGCCGTGCGACGTGCCGTGGAAGCCGTACCGGCGGATCCGCAGCCGGTCGGCCAGGTTGCGGGGAAGCGCGTAGCGCCACGCGTGCGGGGGCATCGCGGTGTGGAAGGCGGTGTCGAACACCGCCACCTGCGGGGTGCCCGGGTAGCGGGCGCGCGCCACCTCGATGCCGGCGATGTTCGCCGGATTGTGCAGCGGTGCGAGCGGCACCAGCTCGCGGATCTGCTCGAGCACGTCGTCGTCGACGACGGTCGGCCCCGAGAAGCGGTCGCCGCCGTGCACCACCCGGTGCCCCACCGCGAAGGGCGCCTCGGTCAGCCCGCCGGTGCGCTCGAACGCCGCGAGCACCCGGTCCAGTGCGGTGCCGTGGTCGGGGATCGCCCCCGGCTCCGTCAGCGGCGCGGCGCCCGGCGTGCGGTGGGTGAGCGAGCCCTCGTCCTCACCGATCTTCTCGACGAGCCCGGACGCGCACACGCTCCTGTCGTCCATGTCGAGGAGCTGGTACTTCAGCGACGACGACCCGGCGTTGAGCACGAGGACGGGAATCACCGCTGCGCCCCGTTCCGGGCCGGCTGGTTCTGGGCCTGGATCGCCGTGATCGCCACCGTGTTGACGATGTCCGGCACGAGCGCCCCGCGCGACAGGTCGTTCACCGGCTTGTCGAGCCCCTGCAGCACCGGCCCGATCGCGACCGCGCCCGCCGAGCGTTGCACCGCCTTGTAGGTGTTGTTGCCCGTGTTGAGGTCGGGGAAGACGAACACCGTCGCCCGCCCCGCCACCGCGCTGCCCGGCAGCTTCGTGCGGGCGACGTCCGGGTCCACCGCGGCGTCGTACTGGATCGGCCCCTCGATCGGCAGGTCCGGGCGCAGCGCGCGGGCCAGCGCCGTCGCCTCGCGCACCCGGTCGACGTCCTCGCCCGAGCCCGACTCCCCCGTCGAGTACGACAGCATCGCCACGCGCGGCTCGATCCCGAACATCGCCGCGGAGTCCGCCGCCGACACCGCGATGTCGGCCAGCTGCGCGGCGTCGGGGTTGGGCACGACAGCGCAGTCGCCGTAGACGAGCACCCGGTCGGCCAGGCACATGAGGAACACGCTGGAGACCACGCGGTGGCCCGGCGCGGTCCTGATGAACTCGAACGCGGGCCGGATCGTGTGCGCGGTGGTGTGCGCCGCACCGGAGACCATGCCGTCGGCCAGACCCTGGTGGACCATCATCGTGCCGAAGTACGACCCGTCGCCCATCAGGTCGAACGCCTGATCCGCGGTCACGCCCTTGTGCCGGCGCAGCGCGTGGTAGGTCTCCGCGAAGTCCGTGCGGTCCGGCGAGGTCAGCGGGTCCACGATCCGCAGGCCGGGCAGCGCCAGCCCCAGTACCGCCGCCCGGGCCCGGATCGCGGCCTCGGTGCCGAGCACGGTCAGGTCCACCACCTCCCGCGTGAGAAGCTGGCCTGCGGCGAGCAGGATCCGGTCGTCGTTGCCCTCCGGCAGCACGATGTGCCGCCGGTCCACCCGCGCCCGCTCGATCAGGACGTGCTCGAACATCAGCGGCGTCATCCGCGTCGGGCGCGCCTTCGTGATCCGCTCCAGCAGCGCGGTGGTGTCGACGCAACCCGTGAACACGCCGACGGCCGTCGCGATCTTCCGCGGGCTTCGGGGAGAGATCGCGCCGCGCACGGCCGTCACCGCGGATGTCACGGTGTAGGTGTCGCCGTCGGCGACGACCACGGGAATCGGCGTGCGCTCGTCGCCCGCGATGAGGTCGTGCACCGTCTGCGGCACGGCACTTCCGTTGAGCAGGAGCCCGGCCACGGTCGGGTAGGCGCCCGAGCGGTGCGCCGCGATGCTGCCGGCGACGATGTCGACGCGGTCGCTCGGGGTGATCACCAGGTCCCCGTCGCCGAGCCGTTCCAGGAACTGCTCCAGGCCCATCGCACCCACCACCACGCGGTTCACCTCGCGGTGGATGCCGCCGTTCACCGCCTCCTCGCCCAGCGCGGGCCGCAGGTAGCGCGCGCCCAGCGCCCGCACGACCTCGGCGACGGAGGGCGCGGCCAGCAGCGGCGTCTCCGGCAGCGCCGCGCCGACCAGGTCGCCCACCACCTCGGGCAGCGCGGCGCGCACCTCGGGGAGCACCGCGGGCTCCACGCGGTTGGCCACCGCCCCGATCAGGGTGCACCCGCGGTCGCGCAGCGTCGCGAGCCCCTGCGCGACGCCGTCGAGCACCTGCTCGGCCGTCCGCTTGCGCCCGCGCGCCACCAGCAGCACCGGGGCACCGAGGTGGTTCGCGGCGTCCACGTTGATGTCGATCTCGACGGCCATCGACCCGGCGCCGAAGTCGCTGCCCTCGACGACCACGACGTCCGGGACGAGGACCTCGGCGGCCACCGTGGCCGCGGCATCGGCCACCGCGCTGGCGGTGACACAGTCGTCGATCATCGGTGCGCGCGAGCAGGCGGCGCCGTCGGCCACCGTGCCGTAGGCGGTCAGCACGCGCTCGAGCAGCCGGGTGTACCCGCTCCGGTCGGTGACATCGTGCAGGTCGTCGAGGGTCAGCGCGTAGGAGCGCGCGTACTCCTGCGGCAGCCGGAAGTGCTCGAGGATCAGCGCGAGGTCGGCGTCCTGCTCGTCCGCCGTCCCGATCAGCGGGCGGAAGAAGCCCAGCCGACCCGCCCGGCGGGAGAGGATCTCGGTCAGGCCGAGGACCACCGCGGACTTGCCGGTCCCCGGCTCGAGCGCGGTGACGTAGACGTTGCGGGCCACACGGTTCCCTTCCCCGACCGCACGGACAATAGGCGTGACGGGTTCTACAGTCGGGGCGTGCGCGCGCAGGCGACGGGCTGGGTGGTCGCCGGGCCGCCCGGTGCCGGGAAGTCGACGGTCGCGAACGTCCTGCTCGGCCTGCTGACCCCGGTGCCGGCGTTGCTGGACAAGGACACGATGTACGGCGGGTTCGTCGCCGCGACGCTTGCCGCGGCCGGGCGCCCGCCCGGGCAGCGCGAGGGCCCCTGGTACGACCGGCACGTCAAGGTGCACGAGTACGCGGGGATGGCCGCGACGGCCCGCGAGATCCGGGACCGCGGCTGCCCGGTGCTGCTGTCGGGACCGTTCACGACCCAGATCCACGAGCCTGCGGCCTGGACGGAGTTCGTGGCGGCGCTCGGCGGTGAGCCGGTGCGGCTGGTGTGGGTGCGCACCGACGCCCCGACGCTGCGCGAGCGGCTGCAGCGGCGCGGATCCCCCCGGGACACCGGCAAGCTCTCGGCGTTCGACGCCTACGTCGCCGCGATGCGGATCGGTTCCGTGCCGGTGGCCCCCCACCTCGAGGTCGACAACCGGCTGGGGGCGCCCGATCTGGCCGGCCAGCTGCGGTGTGCTCTGCGGCCGGGCTGAGCGGTTGTCCCATTCGGGCCCGCCATCGGGAGCGCGCTCGGTAGGCTCCGGGGCATGACGAACCCGTCGGACCACGAGGCTCGCACCTCCCGGTCGGAGACCCGGATGGAGCAGGTCGCAGCGGGCGCGACGGCGGCGCGGCACCGGGCGGCGGCGCACGACCGCGATGTCGCCGACCTCGGGGTCACGGCGGATGCGCACCG
>JAEUJO010000070.1 GCA_016794615.1 Pseudonocardia sp.
TCGATGGTGTCGGCGCGGCGGGTGCAGTACGCGCAGCGGCGCCCGTCACGGCGCAGGACGCCGGCGCGGGTCATCGGCACGGGGCGCCGGTAGGGCACCCGGACGTAGCGGGACAGCCGCATCACCGACGGCGCGGCGATCGTCAGGCTCTCGGAGTGGAAGGCGCCGACGAGCGCGGCCTGCACGCACTCGGCCTTGCCGGTGAGCATGAGCACGACAGCGCGCTTCGCGGTGACGACCGCGAGCGGCTCGAACGTCGCGTTGAGCAGGAGGACCCGGGACCCCGTCGGAGGCGCGCCACCCGGCGGGGCGTCGGCTTGCTCGGGGTCAGCCGGGTCGGGTTGTCGCTCGGGCATTCACCACCTCCGTCACTCGGAGGGAACCATAGCGAGGACCGGTTAGGCGAGTGTGATATTGCACCGAACCGCCGTCTCAGACCCTGTCGAGGGCACGCAGGACGTCGTCGACGAGGTCGCCGGTGTCCTCGCAGCCTGCAGAGAACCGGACGAGGCCCGGGGAGACGGCGTCGCCCCAGCGCTCCCGCCGGTCCGCGGTGCTGCGCAGGCCGCCGAAGCTCGTGGCCGAGGCGGTGTAGCGGGACGCTGCGAGGAACCGGCCCACGGCCTCCGACGAGGGCAACGTGAACCGCAGCACGCCGTTCCACCGGCGCATCTGCGCGGCAGCGACCGGGTGCGACGGGTCGTCGGGCAGGCCCAGCCACCGGACGTCGCCGGCGGCGGGGTGACCCCGTAGGGCGCGGGCCAGCGCCTCGGCGTTCACCGCCTGGCGGGACAGGCGCAGGTCCAGCGTGCCGAGACCGCGGTGAGCGAGCCAGGCCTCCATCGGGCCGGGCACGGCCCCGCCACGGGTGCGGGCCTCGCGCAGGCGCTGAGCGAGCGCGGGGTCGGCGGTGCTGACGTGGCCGAGCAGCACGTCGCCGTGGCCGGCCAGCGCCTTGGTGTCGCTGGCGACGGTGAGGTCCGCGCCGAGTGCGAGGGGACGCTGGCCCAGCGGGGTGGCCGTGGTGTTGTCGACGGCCAGCAGCGCGCCTGCGGCGTGGGCGGCCGCCGCGGCGGTCCGGATGTCGCACACGTCGAGGCCCGGGTTCGAGGGGGTCTCGACGAGCAGCAGCGTCGCCCCGTCCAGTACGCGGTCCGGCCACGGTCCGGGGGTGGGCACCTCGCGGACCTCGACGCCGAGCGGGTCGAGCTCGGCGTGGGCGAGCGCGCGCGTGACGTAGTAGCCGTCCGACGGCAGGACGATCGCGCCGCCGGACCGGGCGGTGAGCCGCAGGACGGCGCCGATCGCGGCCATCCCGGAGGCGAACGACACGCACTCGCCGCCGTCGAGCGTGCCGATCGCCTCCTCGAGCGCGGTCCAGGTGGGATTGCCGGGACGGCCGTAGAAGTAGTCGGGGAGCGCGTCGTCGAGGTGGAACGTCGTCGAGAGCACCGGGCCGGGGTGCAGCGGCGATCCCGGGGCCCCGTCGGCGGTGTGCCCGCCGTGCACGCAGCGCGTCCCGTCGCCGATCTCCACCGAGGCAGCGTAGGCCGCTGGCGGTCGAATCGACCCGTAGGTCGCTCGGACCCGCCGGTCGCTCGGACCCGCCGGTCGCTCGGACCCGCCGGTCGCTGCGATGTGCCGGCCGAACAGCGCCGCACCCGTGCACACCGCAAGCAGCACGTGCACACGGCCGACACCCTGCACCGACGCACCGGGATACGCACGGGCGGACAACATGTGCACCAACATGCGCGGCCGCCCGGTCGGCCTCGTGCCGCCGGTCTACTCCGGCCGGGGCGTCCGGCTGATCAGCTCCTTGGCCAGCGAGGCGACCGGGAGGTCTTCGTGGCACACCCGCCGCACCGCGTCGGAGATCGGCAGCTCGACGCCGTGGCGCTCACCGAGCTGGCAGATCGACAGGCAGGACTTGACGCCCTCGGCGACCTGGCCGTGGTTGGCCGCTTCGGCCTCGGCCAGCGTCTCGCCGCGGCCGAGCCGCTCGCCGAACGTGCGGTTGCGCGACAGCGGTGACGAGCAGGTGGCGACCAGGTCGCCCAGCCCGGCGAGACCGGCGAAGGTCAGCGGGTCCGCCCCGAGCGCGACGCCCAGCCTGCTGATCTCGGCGAGCCCGCGGGTGATCAGGGAGGCGCGGCTGTTGTCGCCCAGCCCCATGCCCGCGGCCATCCCGACCGCGAGGGCGATCACGTTCTTCCCGGCACCGCCGAGCTCGCAGCCGATCACGTCCGTGTTGGTGTACGAGCGGAAGTAGCCGGTCAGGCAGGCGTGCTGCAGGGCGACGGCGCGGTCGTGGTCGCGGCAGGCGATCACCGTGGCGGTCGGCTCACCCGCGGCGATCTCGCGGGCGAGGTTCGGGCCCGACACCACCGCGACGTGATCGGACGGCACGTCGGCGACCTCGGCGATCACCTCGCTCATCCGCTCCAGCGTGCCCAGCTCGACCCCCTTGGCGAGGCTGACCAGCGTCCGCCCGGCGGGTAGCAGCGCCCGCCAGGCGGTGAGGTTGCGCCGCAGGGTCTGCGACGGGACGGCGAGCACGACCGCGTCGGCGCCCTCGAGCGCAGCCGCCGCGATGGTCGTCACCTCCAGCGGCGGGAGCTCGACACCGGGCAGGTACTCGGGATTGCACCGGCTCTCCATGATCGCCGCAGCCACATCGGGGCGACGGGCCCAGAGCACGACGTCGCGGCCGGCGTCGGCGAGGACCTTCGCGAAGGTCGTCCCCCATGACCCCGCGCCGAGGACGGCGACCCGCTGGATCGTGATCGTCACGCCTTCTCCCGCCGGTAGAACTCCTGTGGGGCGGCCTCGCCGCGCACGTCGGCGAGCAGGTCGCGGACCCGGCCCATGATCAGGTCGGTGACCTCGCGCAGCAGCGCGGCGTCGGCGGTCCGTCCGCGATACGCCGACAGGTCGACCGGCTCGCCGCAGCGGACGGTGACCGTGGTGCGCGGCAGCGGGCGGAAGCGCTTGCGGTAGCCGTCGAGAACGGTGTGCGTGCCCCAGTGCACCATCGGGACCACCGGAACGTCCGAGGCGAGCGCAAGCCGGGCGACGCCGGTGCGCGGGTGCATGGGCCAGTGCGCGGGGTCGCGGCTGATCGTGCCCTCGGGGTAGACGATCAGCACCTTGCCGGCCTCCAGCGCGGCCGTGCCCTCCCGGAGGCTGGCCTTCGCGTCGGCCGTCCCGCGGAACACGGGGATCTGGCCGGTGGCGCGCAGCACGGTGCCGAGGACGGGGACGCGCCAGAGGCTGTCCTTGGCGAGGAACCGGGGTACCCGGCCGGCGCGATGGACGGCGAGCGCGCTGTAGATCGGGTCGATGTGCGAGATGTGGTTGGCCGCGATCACGACGCCGCCGGTGCGTGGGATGTGCTCGAGGCCGACGAACCGGGGGCGGGCGCTGAGCCAGCCGACGGGATAGAAGAAGACGGCGCAGAGCCCGATCCAGAACCCGCCCCGCTCGCGCGCCACCGCGTCGCCTCCCGTGCTCGTCGGTTATGCCCAGGTCGTTCAGTGCGCAGAGTCTCGCGGGTGATCGGCGCGCGGTCCACCGCAGCCCCGGCGCGGGCGAGCCGTCCAGTTCCCTGAAGGCCGTCAGCCGACCCAGACGACGCGGATGAGGTCGACACGCTCCTGATCCGGCACCGACGGTGCCGATGACGCCGGAGCGGGACCGTCGCCCGGCAACGCTCGCTCTCACCACATGTCAGCAAGGCCGCCTCGCCGCGGCGCCCCGCGCCCGCGTTGGGGACGATGGATGCGTGGACCTCGTGATGCCGGTGAAGCCGCTGCACGCGGCGAAGTCCCGGCTTCGGGGCGCGGCGGACCGCGGCGTCGGCGATCCCGACGCGCACGCCGCGCTCGCGCTCGCCCTCGCGCACGACACCGTCGCGGCCGTGCTCGCGGCACGGGCCGTCCGGCGCCTCCTGCTGATCAGCTCGGACCCGGTGGTGGCCGCGGAGCTGGCGGCCGCCGGCGTCGAGGTGGTGCCGGACGTGCCCGGCGGGCTCAACGCCGCCCTCGGGCACGGCGCCGCGATCCTGCGCGCGGCCGATCCGGGCACACCGGTCGGGGCGCTGCAGGCCGACCTGCCCGCCCTGCGTCCGTCCGAGCTGGACGAAGCCCTGCACGACGCCGCCGCGCTCTTCGCCACCGGTGCGCGGCGGGCGTTCTGCCCGGACGCCCGGGGCACGGGCACCACGCTCCTGCTCGCCGCGGCGGGCGCCCCGCTCGACCCGCGCTTCGGGGCGGGTTCGGCGGCGCACCACCGTGCGTCCGGCGCGATCCCGCTCGCCGCGGCGGGGCCGGGGCTGCGCCGCGACGTCGACACCGGCGACGACCTGTGCGCTGCCGCCGAGCTGGGGCTGGGCCCGCACACCCGGGCGGTGCTCACCCCCGCCGGGCCCTGCTGAACCGGGCCGATCAGGCCGGCCCGAGCACCTGGCGTGTCAGCAGCGCCGCCGCCGAGTACGCCGCCCCGAACGCGACCAGGTCGCCGACGTGGATGCCGTGGCCGGCGGTCAGCACCACCAGGACCGGCCCGACCTTGGTGAGCTCGGCGAAGGCGAGCCCGAACAACGTCGCCGCCGCCCACGTCACGACGATCAGCACAGCTCGACGCAGGCTGGGCACTGCGCTCCCTTCGACGAGTCGACACACCACTGCCCATGTTCCTGGGCGTGCCCCCCACCGGCAACCTCCCGGGGGCGCGGGCGGACCCGGCCGCCTGGTCGGGCCGTCCCGGCGAGGGGAGTTCACTCGGATGTCTTCGCTGCAACGGCCCCAACTGCGGATCTGTGAGGAAGAATCATGGTGTGGGTGACGAGGCGAACAGCAGAGATGTCCGTGCCCGACCCGCGACGCGCGTATCGGCCCGTGCGTCGGCGACCGTCAAGGAGTGGCAACCCGTGGTTCCTGAGCCGGCGACCGCGCCCACGGGGGCCGACACTGCGACGGCACCGGACGCGGCCGTGCCCGTGGTCCCGCCGGCCCGTACCGTCACCCACACCTCCAGCCTGCCCGACGACCGCTACCTCAACCGCGAGCTGTCGTGGCTGGACTTCAACGCCCGCGTGCTCGCGCTGGCCGAGGATCCCAGCCAGCCGCTGCTGGAGCGGGCCAAGTTCCTGGCGATCTTCGCGAGCAACCTGGACGAGTTCTACATGGTCCGGGTCGCCGGGCTGAAGCGTCGCGACGAGGCCGGCCTGCAGGTGCGCAGCGCGGACGGGCTCACCCCGCGCGAGCAGCTGGCCCGCATCTCCGCGCGGACCCAGGCGCTGGCCATCGCACACGCGAAGGTCTTCCTCGACGAGGTGTGCCCGGAGCTGGACAAGGAAGGCATCCGGATCAACCGGTGGTCGTCGCTGACGGACGACCAGCGCGCGACGTTGTCGACCTACTTCAGCGAGACCGTGTTCCCCGTGCTGACGCCGCTGGCCGTCGACCCCGCGCACCCGTTCCCCTACATCTCCGGCCTCTCGCTGAACCTGGCCGTGACCGTCCGCGACCCCCAGGGCCGTACCGAACGGTTCGCGCGTGTGAAGGTGCCCAACAACGTGCCGCGCCTGGTCCGGGTCGCCCCGGAGGACCCGGACGACGAGTCGATCACCTTCCTGCCGATCGAGGACCTGATCGCCGCGCACCTGTCGGAGCTCTTCACGGGCATGGAGATGGCCGAGTGCCACGCCTTCCGGGTGACGCGCAACGCGGACCTGGAGGTCGAGGAGGACCGCGACGAAGACCTGCTGCAGGCCCTCGAGCGCGAGCTCGCCCGCAGGCGGTTCGGGCCACCGGTGCGGCTCGAGGTCGTCGACACGATGAGCCCGCACGTGCTCCATCTGCTGCTGCGCGAGCTGGACGTCGACCCGCACGACGTCGTCACCGTTCCCGGCCTTCTCGACCTCACGGCGCTGTGGCGTCTCGTCGGTGTGGACCGGCCGGACCTGAAGGACGAGCCCTTCCGCCCCGCTACCGCCCCGGCGTTCGCCGAGGGCGAGACCGCGAAGAGCGTGTTCGCCACGCTGCGCGAGGGCGACGTCCTCGTCCACCACCCGTACGACTCGTTCGCCACGAGCGTCCAGCGCTTCGTCGAGCAGGCCGCGGCGGACGAGAACGTGCTCGCGATCAAGCAGACGCTCTACCGGACGTCGGGCGACTCCCCGATCGTCGACGCCCTCAAGGACGCCGCGGCGGCGGGCAAGCAGGTCGTCGCACTGGTGGAGATCAAGGCGCGGTTCGACGAGCAGGCCAACATCCGGTGGGCGCGCGAGCTGGAGCGCTCGGGCGTGCACGTCGTCTACGGGCTCGTCGGCCTCAAGACGCACTGCAAGACCTGCCTGGTGGTGCGCCAGGAGGGCAACACCATCCGCCGCTACTGCCACATCGGCACGGGCAACTACAACCCGAAGACCGCGCGGCTGTACGAAGACCTCGGCGTGCTGACGGCGGACCCGGCGATCGGCGAAGATCTCACGGACCTGTTCAACGCCCTCACCGGCTACTCGCGGCAGACGTCGTACCAGAGCCTGCTGGTGGCGCCCTACGGCGTGCGGCGTGGGATCATCCGGCGCATCGAGGACGAGATCGAGGCGCTTCGCGAGGGCAAGGACGCCCGGATCCGGATCAAGGTGAACTCGCTCGTCGACGAGCAAGTGATCGACGCACTGTACCGGGCGTCGCAGGCCGGGGTCCCGGTGGACGTCGTGGTGCGCGGGATCTGCGCGATCCGGCCCGGGCGGGAGGGGCTCAGCGAGAACATCCACGTCCGGTCGATCCTCGGGCGCTACCTCGAGCACTCGCGGGTGTTCCACTTCGGTGCCGCCGACGAGTACTGGATCGGCAGCGCCGACATGATGCACCGCAACCTGGACCGGCGCGTCGAGGTGCTGTTGCGGGTCGCCGAACCGAAACTCGCCCGCTACCTGCGGACGGTGCTCGACTCGTGTCTCGACCCCGCGACCCGATGCTGGACGCTCTCGGCAGAGGGCTCGTGGCGGCCGTCGCCGACACCGGACTCGGGTGTGTCGCAGGTGCGCGACCACCAGGCCGAGATGATTCACCTGCACTCCCGCGGCGCGTCCCGGGCAGCGGCGGAATGAGCGCGGATTCCAGCGAGATCCTCGCCGCCGGCGGAGTCTTGTTCCGTTCTCTCGAGCACGGTGTCGAAGTTGCAACGGTCCATCGCCCCAGGTACGACGACTGGTCCCTGCCCAAGGGCAAGCTCGAACCGGGCGAGTCGCTGGCCGCCGCCGCGGTGCGCGAACTGCAGGAGGAGACCGGGGTGCGGGCGCGGCTCGGGCCGTGGCTGCGCGACGTCAGCTACGCGGTGGCGAACGGGCGCAAGTTCGTGCGGTTCTGGTCGGCGGAGGCGCTCACATCTGCCGATTTCACACCGAACCACGAGGTGGACGAGCTGCGCTGGGTCTCGCCGGCCACCGCGGCGGACCTGCTGAGCCACGACCACGACAGGGACGTCCTCGCGCGGTTCGTCGAGCTGGGCCCGCCGACGTCCGTCCTGCTCATGGTGCGGCACGCCAGGGCGGGGAGCCGGGACAGGTGGGACGGCCCGGACCGCCTCCGCCCGCTGTCGAAAACCGGTCGCAAGCAGGCGCAGGCGATCGCCCGGCTGCTCCCCTCGTACGGCCCGGACTGCATCAGCAGCGCGCCCCTCGTGCGATGCCGCGACACGGTCGCGCCGCTGGCCGACGTGCTGGGCCTGCCGATCGCGGACGAGCCGCTGCTCAGCGAGGTCAGCTACCGGGACGATCCGGACGCCACGCTGAAGCGGCTGCACGAACTGGCGAGCCAGGCCGGCGGCGTCGCCGTGGTGTGCAGCCAGGGCGGCGTGATCCCGACGATGATCGCCACGCTGGCCCGCGAGGCGAGGCAGCCGGTGAACGTGGACGTCGACGACGTGCCGTCGAAAAAGGGCAGCGTCTGGGTGCTGGGGTTGCGCGACGGGGCGCTGGTGTCGGCGGACTACCTCGATCGCCCACGTCGCTGAGCGCGCGCGGTGGTCTCGGTGATCACGCCCACGATCACAGCTGCTCGCGGCGGGGGTCAGAGTGATCGCGACGCGCGGGTGCGGGGGGCGGTGACCGCAGCCCTGGCGGCCCGCTACGGCGGATCACTGGACGTATCCGGAGCCCTGCGGGCCGGCCGACGCGCCTGCCGAGGTGCTGTTGATCACACCGCGCGGCCGGTCGTACACGTGCACGGGAGTCCGCGTCCGCCGGGACCGCATCGGACCAGATGAGATCACCCGCGTCGGTGGAGTTGCGATGACGACACCCGAGCGGACGGCGTTCGACCTGGCGCGCTGGGCGCCCACAGTCACCGAACGCGTGGCGGCCGTCGACGCGTCGGCCCACCACCGCCGGATCGATCCCGCCGCCGCCCTGCTGCGGCGTCGCCCACGTCGGCGCCCGCCATGGCGAGGTGGCCGAGGTGCTGCGGCTGACCGACCGGCGGGCGGGGTCACCGACGGAGCCCGAGAGCGCGTGGCGCTGGTGCGCCCCCCGAACGCATCGTCGCCGAGGTGCCCGCGGCGGCGTGACGCGCAGCCGACCGCGAGGCGGGCGCGGTGCCCGTCCCGCTACTTGCTCTTCTTTCTCTTCTTCCCGCTGGCCTTGTCCTTCTTGGCCGCCTTCGCAGCGGCGGGCTGCTTGCCTGCGGACTTCTTCTCGACCGCCTTCTTCGAGGCAGGCTTCACGGCGTCCGCTTTCACCGCGGCCTTCCTCGCCTTGGCCGGCTTCTCCTCGACGGCCTCGGGTGGCTCGGCCAGCAGCGTCGTCGTCGGCATCGACGAGAGGTCGACCGCACCGTTGAGCGCGGCGCCGTCGCCCGCGCCGTTGGTCGCCGACTCACGCGAAGCACGGCGCCGGCGCGGTGCGGCCGGGGCCTCGGCGGGCGCCGCGGGCTCCTCGGCAGCGGCAGGCTCGTCGGCAGGCGGGGTGGCGGCCCCCGCGATCGCGTTGCGGAACCCCGTGCCGGGGCGGAAGGCGGGCACCGTCGTCGCCGGGACCACGACGCTCTCCCCCGTTCGCGGATTGCGACCCGTGCGAGCGGCCCGGGCCCGGCTCTCGAACACGCCGAACCCGGCGAGAGACACCGAGTCGCCGGACCGGACGGTGTCGACCACGATCTGTAGCAAGGCATCAACGGCGGTGGTCGCGGTCTTCCGGTCGCCGAGGCGGTCGGCCAGCGCGTCCACGAGCTGGGACTTGTTCATG
>JAEUJO010000103.1 GCA_016794615.1 Pseudonocardia sp.
GAACCGGGCCGGTCTTCAGTCGCTGTCGCCGGCCGATCCGGCTGCCCGATTCGGACAGGGCTGTCGAGTCCTACGTGGAACCGCTGCGGTGTTCCGCTGTCGGCCCCGCAGTACGGACAGAGCGCCTGGTTTCACGTGAAACTAGGCCGGCGTTCCACAGTTGGCGTCACCGATCGGACGCCCGTGGGCCGTCACGTGACCTGGAGCCGCGACGGTGCCTCACCGGCGGGCATTCCCAGGGGTACACGTGACAGGCCCAGGGATGTTTCACGTGGAACCTGCGCGAGGTTCCACGTGAAACGGTCAGCCTCGGGCCACCGCCCGGTCCAGAAGCCGCGCGAACAGGGTGCCGAGGTCCGTGCCCTCGGCTGCTGCCGCCGTCGGCAGCAGTGACGTGTCGGTCAGCCCTGGGGAGACGTTGACCTCCAGGATCTGCACCCGGCCGGCGGAGTCCACCACCGCGTCCATTCGTGAGACGTCACGTAGGCCCAAGAGCCGGTGCGCGGCGAGAGCGGTCTCCTGCAGCGTCGCCAGCGCCGCGTCGTCGAGCCGGGCCGGGCAGTGGAAGGTGGTCGCTCCCGGCGTGTAGCGCGCGGTGTAGTCGTAGACACCCCCCTTCGCCTCGACCTCGACGGGCGGGAGCGCCCGCGGCTCGGCCCCGTCTTCCACGACGGACACCGCGACCTCGGTACCGTCGATGAACCGCTCGGCCAGGACGGTGTCGGCGTAGGCCAGGCAGCTCACCATCGCGGCCGGAAGATCCGCGGCGTCGGTGACGACCTGCGCGCCGAGTGCGGAGCCGCCCTGATCCGGCTTGAGCATGAGTGGCAGTCCCAGGCGCGCAACCATCGCGTCGAGCACGGCGCGGGCGCCCAACTCGCGGAACGTCGCGTGCGGGAGCGCCACCCAGTCCGGTGTATCGAGGCCGGCGCGGGCGAGCTCGGCCTTCGCGGTGGGCTTGTCCCAGGCTCGTCGGCAGGCTGTCGCGGGCGTGCCCACGAACGGAACGCCGAGGAGTTCCAACACGGCCTGGACGGAGCCGTTCTCCCCCTCGCCTCCGTGCAGGGCGATGACGACGGCGTCGGGGGGGTCCGTCCGCAGGCGTTCGAGCAGGCCGGCATCCGCGTCCCACTCGCGCACGGACGCGCCGACGGCGCGCAGTGCCGAAGCCAGGCGGTGCCCGGAACGTAGCGACACCTCGCGTTCGTGGGAGAGCCCGCCGGCCAGCACAGCCACGGTCCGCTCGGAGCACTCGGAGCGTGGCTCGGTCGTCGGGCGCGGCTCGGTCGTCGAACTCGGGGGCGCGGAGATCGGGTCGGTCACCTGCGCATTCTCGCCGGGCTCAGGTGGTGTCCGGCGACGGGGCCTGCGGTCCCTGGATCGAGGGTCGCGGTCGGGCCGCGCTGCCGAATGTCCGTACGACGTCCAGTTCGGCCTCCAGCACCCCCGCCAGCCGCCGCACCCCCTCGGTGATCCGCTCAGGGGTCGGGTAGCAGAACGACAGCCGCAGCTGCCGGCTGCCGAACCCGTCCGCGTAGAAGCCGGTGCCCGACGCGTACGCCACCCGCGCCGTCACAGCCCGGGGCAGCATCGCTTTCGTGTCGACCCCCTCGGGCACGGTCAGCCACACGTAGAAGCCGCCGTCCGGCACGTTCCACGTGGAACCCTCGGGCAGGTGGGCCTCCAGCGCAGCGAGCATCGCGTCGCGACGCTCACGGTAGACCTCGGTGAAGGTCTTGACCTGGCCTCGCCAGTCGTGCGTGGCGAGGTACCGGGACACGAGCAGCTGGTTGAACGTCGGCGGACACAGTGTTGCGGACTCGGCGGCGAGCACCAGTCGGTCCCGCACGGCCGGCGGTACCAACGCCCAGCCGACCCGAAGGCCCGACGCGAACGTCTTCGAGAACGAGCCGAGGTACATCACGCCCGCATCCATCGACCGCAGCGCCGGGTACACCCGACCGGTGAACCCGAGCAGGCCGTACGGGTTGTCCTCCAGCACGGCCACGCCGTGCTCCGCACAGATGTCGAGCACCTCGCGCCGCCGCTCGACGACCAACGTCACGCCGGCCGGATTGTGGAAGTTCGGGATCGTGTAGAGGAACTTCGGGACGACCCCCTCGGCCCGCAGCGTCCGCAACGCGTCGCGCAGCAGTTCGGGGACGAGACCGTGGGCGTCCATGGCGACGTGCACGACCCGGGCCTGGTATGCAGCGAAGCTGCCCAGCGCGCCCACATAGGACGGCCCCTCGGCGAGAATCACGTCGCCGGGATCGCAGAGGATGCGGGTGATGAGGTCCAACGCCATCTGCGAGCCGACGGTGACGACGACGTCGTTCGGGTCGGCCCGGATCCCCTCCAGCGCCATCACCTCGCAGATCTGCTCGCGCAGCGCCGGGACGCCCTGCGCGGAGCCGTACTGCAGCGCCACCTGGCCGTCGCGGGCGACGAGCTCGGCCACGTCACCGGCGAGCGTGTCCAGCGGCAGTGCAGCGAGGTTGGGCATACCGCCGGCGAGCGAGACGACCTCGGGTCGGCTCGCCACGGCGAACAGCGCCCGGATCTCCGATGCCGTCATGCCCGCCGTCCGTGCCGCGAACCGCTCGACCGGCCGCCCGGGCTCGATCGACGTGTCGGACGGCCGGAGCGGCTCCGGTACGGGCATGAAGGAACCTCCGTGGACGGGTGGGGAGGGCATGCGGGACCCCCTCGACGGGCGAGCGCCTGGCGGACCGGCGCCGCGACGACTGCCCGAGTGTAGCCAAATCGGCTGATCTTCAGGCCCTTCGTCGAGGCTGAGGGCCCGGTCGCAGCACAAAGGGTGTCGCCGCGAGCTGGATCGATCTATCGTCGTGCGTCGGCGGGAGAACCGCCGACGACCGCGCACGAGCCGTTCCGCCGGAGGTTGCTCTTGTCCTGGCACATGGCGGCGATCACGCTGGACAACCTCGGGGACCTGCCGAAGCGGTGTCGTTCCTGCGTGTTCTGGGAGCTGTCGCAGCAGGCGGGCGAGCAGGCCGTGCGGTTCGGTTCGCCGGAGCTGGAGAAGGAGGCGTGGGTCTCCGAGGTGCTGCTGGAGTGGGGCTCGTGCGGCCGCGTAGTGTACATGCGCGGGGCGCCCGCCGGCTATGTGATGTACGCGCCGCCGTCGGCGGTGCCACGGGCTGCGGAGATGCCCACGGGGCCGGTCAGCGCGGACGCCGTGCTGCTCACCACGATGCAGGTGATGCCGGAGTTCTCCGGCGAGGGCATCGGCCGGATGCTGGCTCAGGCCGTCGCCAAGGACCTGACTCGCCGCGGCGTCAAGGCCGTCGAGGTGTTCGGCGACGCCCGGCCCGGCACCGAGCCCAGTTGCATGGTCCCGGCCGACTTCCTGCGCAGCGTCGGGTTCAAGACCGTGCGTCCGCACCCGCGGTGGCCGCGGCTGCGGATGGAGCTGCGGGCGGCCATGACGTGGAAGGAAGATGTCGAGGCGGCACTCGAGCAGCTTCTGGGTTCGATCACCGTCCCGCTGCAGTCCACGGGAGTCGGCGACGTGGCCCACCGTCCGGTACGGACCCCTGCTCCGACGGGCCGCAGCGGCGATTTCAGGGCGCGCCCAGACGGCCGCTGCCGGGTGATCGGGAGTGGGTCGGAGTGATCGTCTAGCTGCGGCGGGAAACCGCCGAGGCGGTCTCCTCACGGGCCAGTTCGCGGGCGAGCACGTCCGAGAACGTGAACGTGCCGGTCGGCTGGTCGTCCTGCCCTTGCAGGTACAGCCGTTTGACCCCGACCAGCACACCCTCGGCCACCACGTCGCGGAACACCGGATCGAGCAGCCGGCGCCGGTCGCCCATGTTCGTCAGGTAGCCGATCTCCACGCGGACCGTGGGCATGCGGGTCAGCCGCAGCAGCTCCCAGGTGCGGGCCTGAGTGCCGAGGTCGAGCATCGACGTCCGGCTGGTCAGTTCGCGGTGGATGTAGCCGGCGAGCGCCTCGCCCACCGTCGAGGTGATGCTCGAGCCGCTGCCGAAGTGGAAGGTAGCGAGCCCCTCGGCGTGCATGCTGTGGTTCGCGTCGACGTGCAGCGACAGCACGATGTCCGCGCCCGCGGCGTTCGCGAACGTGGCCCGCTCGGCCTCGGCCGGGCAGGCGTCCTCGCGGCGGGTCAGCAGGGCCTCCATGCCCGTCGCGGCCATGCGCCCCTCGAGCCTGCGGGCGAGGTCCCACATCAGGTCCGCCTCCGCGACGCCTGCCACCGTCACGCCGCGGTCCGGGCCCCCATGACCGGGATCGATCACGATCCGTTTCCCGCGCAACCGGGGGCCGGCCTGGCGCAGCAGCTCCTGCTCGCGGAGCAGGTGCGGTCGGCCGCCCTTGACCCGACGGGCGCCGAGCTGGCGCAGGGCGCGCAGCGTCGCCGGGCCGCAGACACCGTCCGAGATGTCGCAGTAGTCACGTTGGAACGCGCGCAGCCCGCGCTCGGTCTGCTCGTCGAACACGCCGCTGGGCCGCCCGGTGTCGTAGCCGAGCTCCAGCAGCTGCTCCTGCAGTGCCACGACGTCGTCCCCGCACATCGGCGTCGAGATCAGCAGGGCGAGCATGCGGTCACCGAGCGTCCAACCGGCCTCACGCAGCGCGCGATAGGTGGCCTGGCCCACGATGCCGTCAGTGATCAGCCCGCGCTGCTGCTGGAAGGCGCGCACGGCGTGCTCGACGACCGGGTCGAAGTGGTCCGTCGACTCGCCCGTCGCGTCGCCCAGCAGCCTGAACTGGCTCAGCATCCTGCAGATCTCGACGACCGCCGGACCGGTGTCCCCTCGGCGCAGCGGCTGCATGCACTCCTCGCTCGGATCTGCTTCTCTGACGATCGACCAGGCCGCGGGGCGGCGCAGGACAGACGCTCATTGTGCCCTGCGACCACCCGACCGGGCGGCAGTGGGCGCCCACGGGCGTGTCTCACCGCGTGATCGCCACGTTGTCCGGTGCGGGACGCACGCTGCGAGGCCCGGCGGAACCAGAGGACGCGACCCTGGTCCAGGGTGCCCCGGCCTCGTCCCCAGCGCGGCGGACGACGCCGGATCAGCCCAGGTAGTCCGCCAGATCGCGAAGCAGTGCGGCCTTCGGCTTGGCGCCGCGGATCTCCTTGACCACCTCGCCCTTCTGGAAAACCATCAGCGTCGGCACGGCCATGATCTTGTACTTGCGCATCGCGTCCGGGTTGCGGTCGATGTCGAGTTTGGCGACCGTGAGTGTGTCCTTGTTCTCACCGGCGATCTCGTCGAGGACGGGCGCGACCATCTTGCACGGGCCGCACCACTCCGCCCAGAAGTCGACCAACACGGTCTTGTCGCTCTGCAGCACGTCCGTGCTGAAAGTCGCGTCGCTCACGTCAACGGTGTTCTTGGACATGCGAGATCTCCTGTTCGGGCGATGGGGACTGGATCAGTGGACTGCAGCCGCGACCTGGTCGGCGGCAACGCCGTAGCCGCCGCCGGCGAGCTCGGGCTCGACCGGACCCTCGGCGAGCCAACGCTCGGCGTCGATCGCCGCGGCGCAGCCGGAGCCGGCGGCCGTGATGGCCTGGCGGTAGGTGTGGTCGACCAGGTCACCGCACGCGAAGACGCCGGGGATGTTCGTTCGGGTACCGGGTGCGTCCGTCAGGACGTAGCCGGCCTCGTCCGTGCCGACCTGGCCACGGACCAGCTCGCTGCGCGGGTCGTGCCCGATCGCGACGAACATGCCCGTGACGTCGAGCGTCGACTCCTCGCCCGTCTTCGTGTCGCAAAGCCGCAAACCTGAGACCGAACCGTCGCCGACCACCCCGGTGACCACGGCGTTCGTCTTCCAGTGCAGCTTGGGGTCGTTCTTCGCACGCTCGATCATGATCTTGGAAGCGCGGAAGTCGTCGCGCCGGTGCACGACCGTCACGGAACGGGCGAAGCGGGTGAGGAAGGTGGCCTCCTCCATCGCCGAGTCACCGCCGCCGACGACGGCGATGTCCTGGTCCCGGAAGAAGAACCCATCACAGGTGGCACACGCGCTGACCCCGTGGCCGAGCAGCTTCTGCTCCCCGGGGACGTTCAGGTAGCGGGCCGCAGCACCCATCGCGAGGATCACGGCGCGGGCCCGGTAGGTGACGCCGTGCGCCGTGACCGTCTTCACCGGCCCGGCCAGCGACACCTCCTCCACGTCCTCCGAGCGGAGCTCCGCACCGAACCGGATCGCCTGGTTGCGCATCTGCTCCATGAGCTCCGGGCCCAGGATGCCGTCCGTGAAACCGGGGTAGTTCTCCACCTCGGTGGTGGTCATCAGGGCACCGCCGAACTGCGTGCCCTCGAACACCAGCGGCCGCAGCTGCGCCCGGGCGGCGTAGACCGCAGCCGTGTACCCGGCCGGTCCCGACCCGATGATGATCAGCTCACGCACCTCGTCGGTGGTCACCGTCGTCCGTCCTCCTCTGTCGCCCGATCCGGCCACGACGCGTCCACCCCGCGCTCCGTGCGAGGCGGCCGCCCCGCGTCGGATCTGGCAAGGCGCGCCTCTCTGGCCCCTGGAACACGATCCCATCAGCGGACATTCCCGCCGCGGGCGACCTCGCTCCGGCCCGGTCAGGCCACCGTGACCTGGGCGAGCACGGTTCCTCCTGCCGGTCCGCAGCCCGGGTCGACGGTGACGACGCGCAACTGGCCGCGCGTACCCGTGGCGAGCACGAGGAGCACTCCCGGCCGGCCGTCGAGGACCACACGGCGGCCGCCGAGCAGCCTTTCGCCTGCGGCGTCGGGCAGGACGGCGCGCAGGCAGGCCTCCCGGCGGGCGGGATCGCCGAGATCGCCGACGTCGACGACGCCGACCGCCGAGGTCGCGACGGCGACGAGGTCGACCCGGCTGACGGTGAGCACGGGCGGTGCGGGACGGGCGCCCAGCACGACCACCGCGGCGGCAGCAGCAGCCGCGGCGGACACGGTGAGCACGACGCGTGGCCGCAACCGGCGCCGCCGCGACCCCTGCTCCGCATCTCCGGCCGGTCGGGAGCGGTCGCGCTCGGCCGCCAACGCCGCCTCCCACCGCGCCGCGGCCTCGGGTGGCACGTCCGGCTCGGGGAGGGCGCCCAACTCCGAACGGGTCGCCGCCAGGGCGTCGAGCACCTCCGCCGACCGCGCGTCGGACCGTGCGGCACGGCGGAGGACGGCCGCCCGGGCGGCGTCGGGCAGGTCCGCGTCCACCGCGGCGAGGTCGACGGGGTCGTCGGGGTCGGATGCCCGCTGGGTCATCAGCTCTCCTCCCTCAAATACCCGAGCAGCACCGCGAGCCGGGCCCGCCCCCGTGCGCACCGGCTCTTCACCGTGCCCACCGGCACCTCCAGGATCGCGGCAGCCTCGGCCACGGAATAGCCCTGAACGTCGACGAGCACCACGGCGAGCCGCTGTTCCACGGGCACCCTGGCCAGCGCCTTGCCGACCGCCATCCGGGTGGCGACCTCCACCGCCGGCTCGGGACGGCGCGACGGCAGGTCCCGCTCCGGCCACGGCACGGTGGGGCGCACCCGCTCGTACCGGATCCGGTCGATACAGGCGTTGACCAGGATCCGGCGCAGCCACGTCCGCACCGCCGCGTCGCCGCGGAACGTCGTGGCCCGCCGGTAGGCCGACACGAGCGCCTCCTGCACGGCGTCCGCGGCGTCGTCCGGGTCGCCCAGGGTGCGCAGGGCGATCGCCCAGAGGTCGCGCGAGTGCCGCCTCACCAGCTGATCGAACGCGTCCGGGTCGCCCGCACAGTGGGCGGCCAGCAACGCGGCGTCGGCGGGGGTGTCGAGACCTCCGGCCCGCGCCCGTGGGTGCCCGGGGCGCTTCTCCTCCCCCTCGGAGAGCGGACCGGCGGACACGCCCGGACAGTAGGTCCACGACCCCGTCGCCCGTGGGCGTTCGGAAGAACCGGCCCCTCAGTCGGCGACCCGGCGGAAGGAGACCTCGCGGATCTCCGTGCTGTTGTCGCTGCCGCCGCCACCGAGGTGGGTGATCCACAGGAGCACGTACTGCACCGGCTGGCTGTTGGTCAGCGGCACCGTCGTGTCGCCGTCGTCGAGCGTGGTGCGGGTGAGCAGCACGGTGTCGGCCAGCGTCGCGTCCGACGACGGCGCGGACCGGATCTCGATCTCAGTACCCGGGCTCGGCGATTCGATGATCAGGCTCGACAGCTGAACCGGCGACGCGAACGACGTCATGATCCCGACACCCGGTTTGAGCGCGGGGAACTGCTGCCGGTAGCTGAAGGTCTTCCAGCCCGTGCTCGGGTTGCCGTCGATCACGCGGGAGACCTTGCCCGCGTTGTCCCGGTCCCCCGCGTCGTCGTAGACGTCTGCTCCGACGGCCTTGACCGCCACGTCACCCACCGGTGCGCCGTCGGCTCCGTCGGCCTGCGCGGGGGCCGCCGCACCGCCTCCCCCGCTCGCGCCTGCGGCGCTGCTGCCGACGACGATGCGCGGAGTCGGATCTCCGAACAGCTCGCCGAGCTGCACGCTCATGTAGCCGGCGGCGGCGAGCACGCAGAGCCCGAGCCCGGCCAACCCGATGGCCAGCTTTCGTCTCCGCCGCGGGTCGGCCGGCTTGGCCACCGCGCTGCGGGGCTGCCAGACGTCACCGGGCTCCGGCGGTGCCCCGTCGTGTTCGGGCGGGAACAGGATCACGCGGTCCGCCTCCGCCACGACCTCGTCGACGACGTTGCGCACCGCCGCGGCGGTGCGCACCCGTCCGGCGTCGGAGTCCATGCCGAGGGTGCCGACGACCAGTGTCTCCAGTTCCACCGGCACCCCGGGACGGACCGCGGACGGCGCCAGCGGCGTCCCGTCGGAACCGCGCCCAGCAGGCCGGAGGCCCGCTCGGGCGGCGTCCGATGGGGAGAGCGGCCAGTGCGCCGTGAGCAGCGCGTAGAGCGCGGCACCGAGGCCACGCACGTCGTCGGCAGGCGTCAGCTCCGGCCGTGGCAGGGCGAAGCCGAGCTGCAGGCGACCGTCGTGGTTGAGCCGGAGCCGCTGCGGATGGTCGCAGCCCAGCACGTGGCCGTGGCGGTGCGCCGCCTCGGCGGCAGCCGCCAGTGGCTGCAGGGCCCGGGCCGTGGCGAGCGGTTTGAGCATCCCGTCCGCGACGGCTTCGGCCAGGCTCAGACCGGGCACCCACTCGGCGACGGCAGCCCCCAGCACCCCGTCGGGCAGGCCCGGAGCGCCGGGTGCGAGCACGTCCAGCAGCCGCGCGCAACCGGGGTGCTCGAAGCTGCCGGACCGCAGTGCCCGCGCGATGATCTCCTGGGCGCGGGCGGCTCCCCCGTCGTCGTCCGGATCCGTGCCCGGGCCGAAGCGGCGCAGCACGGTGGCGGCGACGTCCCTGCGCAGCACGGTGTCTTCGGCGCGCCAGAACTCCGCTCCCGCGGCGGCATCCGAACCGACCCGGACACCCAGGCGGTAGCGACCCGCCAGCAGCGAACCCGCGGCCGTTGTCGTCTCCGCCTGACCGTGACCGTCGGCGTCGGCGGCGGGACCGGATTGCGTGGGCACGAGCGGCGCCGGGTCGACCAGCTGGGACTCGGTCTGGCCAGTCACGTCCCGCGACCTCCCCCCAGGCCTCGACGACCCCTTCAGGACGCCGAGCCTACGGCAGTAGCAGGCTCAACGCCCGGAATCACCGCGCTCGGTGGGGCGCGCCATCTTACCGATCACCCGGCGCCGCAGTGCGGCCACCTCCGGTACCCGCAGCGCGAGCATCGCCACCCCGACGGCGGGTCCGCCGATCACAGTGGCGATCATCAGCTCGACCCACGATCCCGCCACCGGGCCCATTGCGGGCAGCACCGGGCCGATCAGGAGCACCGCACCGAAGGCGACTGCGGCGCCGAAGACGGAGGCGACCGCCACCCGTACCAGAACGCCCAGCACCACACCGGTGCCGAGCGGACCGAGGCGCCGCTGCAGCAGGATCTGGCCCAGGACCCAACCCACGACGAACGACAGCCCGTTCGCCGCCGCCAGGCCGAGCACGACCCACTCCGGGGGGAGAACGAGCGGTGCGGCGAGCAGCAGCGGGATCTTCACGACAACGATCACCAGCTGCAACAGGGTGGGCGTGCGGCTGTCGGTGAGGGCGTAGAACACCCGGGCCTGCAGCATCATCACCGCGAACGGCAACAGGCCGAACGCGGACGCCGCCAGGGTCGCGCCCAACCGGGTCGAGCCCTCACCGGCCGATCCCGCGCCGAAGGAGAACAAGGCCACGCCGAGCTGGGTGCCGAACAGCGTCAGCAGCGCGCTGACCGGCAACAACACGACGGCGGACAGCCGTGTGCCGAGCGCGAGATCGGCGACGACATCGGCGGTGCGGCCCTCGGCCGCTGCCCGGCTCATCCGCGGCATCAGGGCCGTGAGCAGGGAGACGCCGAGGACGCCGTAGGGCACCTGAAGCAGCAGCCAGGCGTTCGAGTAGATCGCGACGCTGCCCGGAGCCGCCTCGGCGGCGACGCGGGTGGTGACGATGTAGCCGGCCTGCCCGATCAGGACGTACCCGACCACCCACACGGCCAGCGAGCCGGTCTCGGCGAGCCGCCGGTCCCAGCCCCACACCGGCCGGTAGCGGAAGCCGGTCCGGCGCACGGCCGGGATCAGCACCAGCGCCTGCGCGACGATGCCGAGAGTCGTGCCGAGGCCGAGTACCAGGAGCTTGGGGTCGCCCATCCGCACCGGATCGAGGCTGATGCGGCCGGGTACGGCGACGAAGACCCCGAGCACGGCGAGGACAACGACGTTGTTCAGCACCGGCGCCCAGGCGAACGGCCCGAACACGCCGCGCGTGTTGAGCAGCGCCCCGAGCAGCGCGCCCAGGCCGTAGAAGAAGATCTGCGGCAGCAGGAGCCACGCGAAGGCGGTCGCGAGCTGCGGGTTCGACGACCCGCCGCCGTCGCCGAGATAGAGGCGGGTGAGCAGCGCCGCGGCCGCCATCGCCACGAGGGTCGCGAGGGCGAGCGCCGTGCCCGCCACGGTGAGCAGACGACGCGTGTATGTCTCCCCGCCGTCGGCGTCGTCGGTCTGCGCGCGGATCAACAGCGGCACCATCACGCTCGTCAGCACGCCACCGAGGAGCAGTTCGTAGACGATGTTGGGCAGCGTGTTCGCGACCGTGTAGGAGTCGTTCACCACGCCCAGGCCCAGCACGCTCACCAGGGCGAGCTGGCGCAGGAACCCGGTGACGCGGCTGGCCAGGCTGGCGACCGCCATCAGGCTGCTGGCCCGCCCCAGCGACGATCCCCGGCGCCGGGGCCGGTCGGCGTGCGTCACGGGCGGCGGGCCGGTACCGGACGGGTCGGAGGCTCCGGGTCGGGCGGCGTGGGCACCGGCATCGTGGGGGGTTCCGGGTCCGACACGTCGATCGGTGCCGTCGGCAGGTCCCTCAGGAGCACCGCTGCCGCCGCGTCCGGTCCTGGGTGCTGCGTCGCGGGTGCCTGCGTCTCGGGTGCCTGCGTCTCGGGTGGCTGCGTCTCGGGTGGCGGGAGGCCGGTCCGGTCGCGCGGGCCCGGCTCGCCCCGCACCCGGCGCACCACCCGGTGTGCCGCCAGCACGACGAGCAGCACGGCCGCGGATCCCGTCAACCACACGGTGATCGTGCCGTAGGCGGTGGAGCGCACCTGCAGGCGGCTCGGTGGGCCGAGCGCCCGGCCGGCCGGGCTGTGCAGGGTCGCCTCCACGGAGAACTGCCCCGACCGCACCACCTCCGCGCTGACCTGCACCTGCCGACGCCCCAGCGGTGGGATCCGCTGCGGTGGGATCGGCGCCACCCGCAGGCCCGTGGTGCTGGAGATGCTCAGGCGCACCTCCATCGTCACCGGGAGCCCGTTCGCGATCGCCAGCAGCAGCGGTGCGTCGCTGGTCCCCAGCGAGTAGGGGCTGGGCGGGGTCAGGACGCGGACGGAGTCGCGCAGCTCCCCGATCCGGGTTCCTGCGGCTGCGGCCGCCGAGGCCGCGAGGTCCGGCCGCCCGTGCCAGGTCGCCGACGCCGGCCGCAGGACCGCCTGCAACAGGGGCTCGAACGTCGCGTCGACGGTGGCGCCGACCCCCGTCTCCGGCACGGCGGCGGACCGGAGGTCGAGCACGTCCGCACGCATCTCGCGGACGGACTCGAGCACCGCGGGCGGGATGTCGCGGCGGCCGGCCTGCAGCGGGTCCGCGGGGCGCCGGGCTGCACCGGGGGTCGTCGGCCCGGCGGCGACGACGTCCTCGAGGCGGCGCGCCTGCACCCGGCCGGTGTCGAGCAGCAGCTTCACGGTGGCGAGCAGCGCTCCGGCGCCTGTCTTGTCCGTGCGCCACACATGGGGTGGGGCCAGCACGATCGGTGCCCCGCCGGCCGGTTGCGGCGCGGCCTGGATGCGGAACACGAGCGCGGCCGCCGCGTCCTGGGTGGCCAGCGGCGGGCTCGTGGTGGCGGACACCGTGGTCGCGGCCCCGGGGATCGCGGGCGCCGACGCCTGCGTGGCGTCTGCCGCACGGGCGAGCAAAGGGTCGGTGAGCACGGCGAGCAACGACGACGACCCGACGGCGACCGGTACCGTGCCGGCTGTCTGCACGTCATCGTCCACGGTCGAGGCGTCCAGCACCACCGCCCGGGCACCGGCGGCGGCGACGCCGGTGAGCGCCGGCTCGTCGAGCACCCCCCCGCTGGGCCAGGTGGTGGCGTCGAGCACCGGCGTGCCGAGGGCTTCGGTGACGACCGCTCCCGCATCGGCGACGGCCAGCCGGCCGAGGTCGCCGAGCTGCCCGCGGGCCAGCGTGACGAGATCGGCGTCGGCGAACGGCAGCGCGACGACGCAACCGCCGCGCGCGGCCGCCGCCAGCGCGTCCAACCAGGTGCCCGCGACCTCGGCGCCTGTGCCGGGCACCGGCCCGTTCGGGCCGCGCACCGCATAGCCCTGCCGCATCGCCGCAGCGGTCGCGACGAGGTCGGGATCGACGGCCAGGCAGGTGGCCGCCCGGACCGCCGAACCCGCGGGCGCCCCCTCGGCGAACGCGGCGACCAGCCCTCCGAGGCGACCGTCCGGAGCCAGTGAGCGGGCCAGGTCGTCGTCAGTGAGCAGCGTCTGCTCGCCGGGCACCGTCGGCAGCCGGTGCGGCGTGTCGACCAGCGGGTAGAGCACGGTCAGACCGGGGGGACCACTCGGCACCGCGGGCTCGATCGGGGCGTCGCCCGGGTTCGGGCCTGCCGGCAGCGACAGCACCGGCAGCAGCAGGCGCGCGGCCGCCAGCCGGGCGCGCAGTCCGTCGCGCGGAACGCCGTTGACGTTGACGAGGAGTTCGTACACCCCGGGCCGGTCCAGTGCGAGGCCCTCGGTCGGGTCGCCGCGCAACGGGACGGTCAGCGTGACGGGCATCGAGCCGCCCGGCGTGAGGGCGCCGGGCAGCGGGGTGAACGCGGGGGTGGTGGTGTCGGCACTGCCCTCACCGGCCAAGGCGTCGCGCACGTCGCCGTCGGTACGTAGCGCCTCGCCGCGCTGCAGCCGCACCTCGAGGTCGCCGACCGGCCGGTCGCCGCTGTTGCGCAGCGTGCCCGTGACGGTGACGCTCGCCGGACCGTCGGCCGTGACCACCCGCGGAGCCAACCCGTTCAGCTCGAGGGTCAACGGGCCGGCGGCGGTGGGCGCCGGCACGGTGCCCACCGGGTCCGCCACGGCCGGGGGCGCCAGGAACGCTGCCGACGCCAGCAGGAATGCAACTGCGAGCACGGCGGCGAGCAGCCGGGTGGCCGGCACCGCGGGTGGTCTGGCCACCCCGGTGCCGGGCGGCCGCGTGACGACGGCCGCGGTCGGGGTCACGCGCTGTCCGCCAGCAGCTCGGTGGCCCGCCGGACGAGCCGCCGCTCGTCGGCGTAGGCCAGCCACGACTCGAGCTCACCCAGGGGCACCCACGCGACCTCGGCGACCTCGACGTCGTCGTCGCACAGCTCGCCGCCCAGCGCGCGGAGCAGGAAATGGTGCACGGTCTTGTGCACCCGGCGGTCCTCGGCGACGAACCAGAAGTCGATGGTGCCCAGCGGCGCGACCACCCGACCGATGATGCCGGTCTCCTCCCTCACCTCGCGCACCGCGGCCTGCTCGGCGGTCTCCCCCGCCTCGATGTGGCCCTTGGGCAGCGACCACAGCAGGCGCCCGCGCCGGTCGAGGCGCCCGATCAGGGCGGCCTTGCGGCGTAGCTGGTCCACCACGAGGCCGCCCGCGGACGTCTCGTCGACGGTGCGTAACCGGCGTCGACGTTCGACCGAACGGCCCGCGCGGCGCCCGCCGGAGCGACCGCGGGAGGTGGACATGCGGCGATGGTAACGAGGCGGCCACCGCATGGCCCGCCACCGGTCATGGGGCACGCCACCGGCGGTGCCGGGTAGACGGTTGTCGACAGGTCAGGTGACCCCGCGTGTCCTGTCGATCACCGCACGGCGGAGCGTGGCGGAGATCAACGGATGAGGTGTCTAGACTGGTGCGCCGTGCCTTTCCCCGCCGTTACCCCCGAGCTCGCGCGCGCGCAGGAGAATGCCGCGGTGGACCTCGTCCCGATCCACCCCGTGGCCGACGAGCTCGCAGCCCGGTTCGCCGCCGCAGGCCACCGGCTCTACCTGGTCGGCGGCAGCGTGCGCGACGCCTTGTTGGGCCGAACTCCCTCTGGGCACAGCGAGCGGACCGATCTCGACTTCACCACCGACGCGCATCCCCCCGCGGTGCTCGCAGTACTGGACGGCTGGGCCGAGGCGGTGTGGGAGACGGGGATCGCGTTCGGGACCGTCGGCGCCCGCCGGCACGACACGACCGTCGAGATCACGACGTTCCGGGCCGACGCTTACGACCGCGTGAGCCGCAATCCCGTGGTCGCCTTCGGCGAGACGATCGACGACGACCTGGTCCGCCGCGACTTCACCGTCAACGCGATGGCGGTCGAGCTCACCGGTCAGCGCAGGTTCGTCGACCCCCACGGCGGGCTGGCCGCCCTGGCGGCCGGCACCCTCGATACCCCGGCCACGCCCGAGGAGTCGTTCGCCGACGACCCTCTGCGCATGCTGCGGGCGGCCCGGTTCGTCGCCCAGCTCGGTCTCACGCCGGCACCGCGTGTGGTCGCGGCGATGTCGGCGATGGCCGGGCAGCTGGAGCGGATCACGAAGGAGCGGGTGCAGGTCGAGCTCAGCAAGCTCCTTCTCGGCACGCACCCGCGCCGCGGGATCGAGCTGCTCGTCGACACCGGCCTGTGCGCGTACGTGCTGCCCGAGGTTCCGGCGATGCGGCTGGCCATCGACGAGCACATGCAGCACAAGGACGTCTACACGCACTCGCTGGTGGTGCTCGAGCAGGCGATCGACCGTGAGCCGGCCGGACCGGACCTCGTGCTGCGGCTCGCCGCGCTGCTGCACGACATCGGCAAGCCCGCGACCCGGCGCACGGACGACGGCAAGGTGAGCTTCCACCACCACGAGGTCATCGGGGCGAAGCTGGCCCGCAGGCGGCTGCGCGAGCTGCGCTATCCCAAGGCCGTGGTCGACGACGTGGCGCAGCTGGTGTTCCTGCACCTGCGCTTCCACGGCTACGGCACCGGCGAGTGGACCGACTCGGCGGTGCGCCGGTACGTCACGGACGCGGGGCCGTTGCTGGGCCGGCTGCACGCGCTGGTCCGCTCGGACTGCACCACCCGCAACCGGCGGCGGGCCGCGGCGCTGCAGCGCAGCTACGACTCGCTCGAGCGGCGGATCGCGGCCCTGCGCGCCCAGGAGGAGCTCGACGCGATCCGGCCCGACCTCGACGGCAACGCGATCATGCAGCTGCTCGGTATCGCGCCGGGCCCGGAGGTCGGCAAGGCGTACCGGCACCTGCTCGCCCTGCGGATGGAGCGCGGGCCGCTGGGGCAGGCGGAGGCGGAGGCGGAGCTGCGGCGGTGGGCGGCGGAGAACGGGATCGGTTGACCCCTCGAGTCGCCCGGGTTCGATGCAGCGAAAGCGGCGTTCGGTGCGTTGAGTGCACCCAACGCCGCTTTCGCTACGTCCGGGAGACGCGGCGCAGGGCCCGGTCGTGGGCCAGCAGGCCGAGCAGGTACACCCCTGCCGTCGCCGCGACCAGCCACGGGGCGACGCCCGTCGGCGGGGCGAGCACCGCGGCGACCGCAATAGCCAGCACGTAGCAGATGTTGAACACCGCGTCGTAGAGCGCGAACACCCGGCCGCGGACCTCGTCGCCGACCTCGCTCTGCACCCCGGCGTCGGCGCACAGCTTCACGACCTGGCCGGCACCGCCGAGCAGGAAGGCCGCTCCGAGCACGGCGGGCAGGGTGAGCCACGTCGCCAGCGCGACCTGGGTGCCCGCGGCGACCAGCAGCGCGATCCGTACGGTGCGCGGCCGACCCAGCCGGTGCACCAGCCACGGGGTCAGCAGCGCGGCGCCGCCGAGCCCGGCGGCGGCCAGCACGACGGCCTCCCCCACGCCGGCCATCCCGCCACGCAGGATGCCCGTGCCGGTGAACGTGTGCCGGAACAGCATCAGGGTGAGCAGCGTGGACACGCCGAACGCCAGGCGGTGCGCCGCGAGCGCGACGAACGACGCCGAGACCGTCGGCGTGCGAGCGGTGGCCCGGGCGCCGTCGGCCAGGCCGCGGGCGACGGCGACGAGGGTGCGGTCCGGCTCGTCCGTGCGGTCCGGGCCCAGCAGCCGGGCCGCGAACCCGGCGGCGAGCACGGCGGCGAGGATCGAGCCCACGGCGGCGACCGCCGTCGTCAGCGCGGAACCGGAGTCACCCGTCCCCAGGAGCGCGCGCGCCCCGATCGCGGTCGCACCGCCGAGCGCCGCGACCCCGGCACCGGCGGTGGCGGCGACGACGTTGGCCTCCACGAGGTGCCGCCGCGCGACGACATGCGGGAGCGACGCCGAGAGCCCGGCCAGGACGAACCGGCTGACCCCCGCCACGGCCAGCGCCGCGAGGTAGAGCGGTGGGCCTGCGACACCGGTGACGACGATGGCGGCCACCACCAGCGTCAGCACGGCACGGAGCAGGTTCGCGACGAGCAGGACGCGGCGGCGGTCCCACCGGTCCAGCAGCGCACCCGCGAACGGCCCGACCACCGAGTAGGGCAGGAGGATCACGGCCAGCCCGGCCGCCACGGCCAGCGGGTCCGCTTCACGCTCGGGGTTGAACAGCACCGCACCACCGAGCGCGGCCTGGAACATGCCGTCGCCCCACTGCGCCGCGAAGCGGACGGCCAGCAGGCGCCGGAAGCCGGAGTTCCGCAGCAGCCCGAACCAGCCCAGCCGCTCGGCGATCGGCATACTCGGCGGGGTGCCCGGCGGCTCCCGGAGCTTGCCGGGCGACGGGGTCGACACGACCATGAGGCTACGACAACGCGATCACGTCACAGGGCGCACGCCGGTCGGTTCGGCAGACGGTTGAGGATGCGACGATGGGCCCCGTGGTGGACGACCGCTCTGCGACCCGGGTTGGCCCGGGCGCGCTGCTCGTGGCGGCACCGGGACTGCTCGATCCGAACTTCCGCCGCACCGTCGTCTATCTCATCGAGCACCGGGAGCGGGGCAGCCTCGGTGTGGTGCTCAACCGTCCGAGCGACGTCGCGCTGCACGATGTGCTTCCGGGCTGGGCGCCGCTGTCGTCGCGGCCGCCGTCGGTGTTCGTCGGCGGACCGGTCGACGGGAAGACGGCGCTGTGCCTGGCCGCTCTGCGCACCGGGCACCGGGTGGACGGGACTCCCGGGCTCGTCGCGGTGAACGGCCCGGTGGCCCTGGTGGACCTGGACGGCGACCCGGAGGCGCTCGCCCCGCGGGTGCGCGGCCTGCGCGTGTTCGCCGGGTATGCGGGATGGGATGCCGGGCAACTGGCCGGGGAGGTCGGGCGGGGCGACTGGTTCGTCGTTCCGGCCCTGCCGGACGACGTGCTGGCCGGGCAGGGCCCGAACCTCTGGTCACGGGTGTTGCGCCGCCAGGGGGTTCCGCTGGCACTGCTGGCGACGTTCCCGCTCGACGCCCGGCACAACTGAGCGCTTCCCGAGGCCGTGCTGCCGGCCGGGGGGTGCGGCGGTCCGGGGTGCGGGGTGCGGGGTGCGGCGGTGATGTACCGAAAGCGGCGTTCAGTGCGTTGAGTGCACCGAAAGCCGCTTTCGCTGCATCGGTGACGGGCTCGACGCTCAGGTCGCGCCAGTGGTCCGGCCGGTTTCGGCGGCGGTGCCGTCGGGCGGCGCCGTGGACGGGCTGCATCCCGCCACGAGGTCGCAACCTGCACACGTCCCCGCGCAGCCGGACGCCGGGGCGTCCACCCGCGCCGCGGCCCGGTCGCCGAGCGCGCCCCCGATCCCGGTGAGCCCCAGCATGCCTGCCGTCGCGACCACGAGCACCGTCCAGACCACCGGACCTGGCCCGCCGATGACCAGCGTGACCCCGCCGAGCAGCGCCACGATCCCGGCGGCCCCCAGCGGGGCGGCGGCCACCCGGTTCGCGACCGTGAACGCCTCGTCCGACGCCAGCGTCCCGCGCGTGCGCACTCCGGCCCACGGGTTGCGGCGCAGCCTGCCGAGCGCCCCCAGCACCGCGATGATCAGCAGCACGACGGCGGCCAGGAGGAGCGCACCGGCGAGGACCAGGCGGACGGGGGTGGGCATCGGTCCAGCGTAATGGGGTCTCCGGGGACGTCGTCGGCCCGATCGCGGGAGGGGAGGGGCGACGGGTCGCCCGGGGCGCGGGTGAACCCCGCTGCAGGGCCTCCGCCTGCGGGGCTACGCTGGGTGCGTGGCCCGCGAGCTGCTTCTCGCATAGCCGCGCCGGTCGACGACCAGCGTCCCGGCGCGGCGACCCCTCCTGCCGAACGGCGCGAGGGGTCGGTTGTTTTCCGGGCCCCGGAACACCAGAGGTGAGTGGCAATGAGCACGGACACCGGTACCGAGACGCGAGAACAGGCGCGGATCGGCGACACCCCGTTCCGCTACGGCGCGGAGTTGGCCGAGGAGATCGAGCGGCGCTGGCAGGACCGGTGGGAGCGGGAGGGCACGTTCCAGGCGCCCAACCCGGGTGAACCGGGCAGTGAGCGCGCGAAGGTCTACCTGCTGGACATGTTCCCCTATCCCTCGGGTTCGGGGTTGCATGTCGGGCACCCGTTGGGCTTCATCGGGACGGACGTCCTGGGCCGCTACCTGCGGATGACCGGTCACAACGTGTTGCACGCGATGGGCTTCGACGCATTCGGCCTGCCCGCGGAGCAGTACGCGGTGCAGACCGGCACGCACCCGCGCACCACCACCGAGGCCAACGTCGCTCGCTACAAGGCCCAGCTGCGCCGCCTGGGCCTGGCCCACGACGAGCGCCGGTCGGTCGCGACCACGGATGTCGACTTCTACCGCTGGACCCAGTGGATCTTCTTGAAGATCTACGGCTCGTTCTACGACGCACAGCAGCGCCGTGCGCGGCCGATCGAGGAGCTGGAGGCCGAGTACGCGGCCGGCACCCGGTCCAGCCCCGACGGGCGACCGTGGGGCGAACTGTCCGAGGTCGAGCGCCGTGCCCTGATCGACTCGTTCCGCCTGGCCTACGTCACGGAGGCGCCGGTCAACTGGTGCCCCGGCCTGGGCACCGTCCTGGCGAACGAGGAGGTCACGGCGGACGGGCGCAGCGAGCGCGGGAACTTCCCGGTGTTCCGCCGGAACCTGAAGCAGTGGATGATGCGGATCACGGTGTACGCGGATCGCCTGGCCGCGGACCTGGACCGGCTGGACTGGCCGGACTCGGTCAAGGCGATGCAGCGAAACTGGATCGGCCGGTCCGAGGGTGCGCGGGTGCGGTTCGACGTCGTCGGCGCACCGGTCGGGATCGAGGTCTTCACCACCCGTCCGGACACCCTGTTCGGGGCCACCTACATGGTGCTGGCGCCCGAGCATCCGCTGGTCGACCAGATCGTCCCCGGCGCCTGGCCGCTGGACACCGACCCGCGCTGGACCGGCAGTGACCGATCCGGCCGCCCCGCGCCGGATCAGACGCCCGCCGAGGCCGTCGCCGCCTACCGCGCCACCGCGGCGCGCAAGTCCGAGCTGGACCGCCAGGAGAACAAGGACAAGACCGGAGTCTTCACCGGCGCACTGGCCGTCAACCCCGTCAACGGGCAGGCGATCCCCGTGTTCGTCGCGGACTACGTGCTGATGGGCTACGGAACCGGCGCGATCATGGCGGTACCCGGGCAGGACCAGCGCGACTGGGACTTCGCCACGGCCTTCGGCCTGCCGATCATTCGCACGGTCGCCCCGCCCGAGGGCTGGGAGGGCGAGGCGTTCACCGGCGACGGCCCGGCGATCAACTCGCACAACGACGAGATCAGCCTGGACGGGCTGGGCGTCATCGAGGCCAAGCGCGGGATCACGGCCTGGTTGGCCGAGAAGGGGGCCGGCGAGTCGGTCGTGCAGTACAAGCTGCGGGACTGGCTGTTCTCGCGGCAGCGCTACTGGGGTGAGCCGTTCCCGATCGTGTGGGACGAGCACGGCCCCATCCCGCTGCCCGACGGCCAGCTGCCCGTCGAGCTGCCCGACATCGCGGACTACGCACCGAAGACCTATGCCCCGGACGCCGCGGACACCGAGCCCGAGCCGCCGCTGAGCCGCGCTGCGGACTGGGTGAACGTCAAGCTGGACCTGGGCGACGGTGTGCGGTCCTACCGGCGTGAGACGAACACGATGCCGCAGTGGGCCGGTTCGTGCTGGTACTACCTGCGCTACCTGGACCCGCACGACGACAAGTACTTCTGCGCGCCCGAGATCGAGCAGTACTGGATGGCGCGGGATCCCTCGCGGCCGGGCGACCCCGGTGGTGTCGACCTGTACGTCGGCGGTGTCGAGCACGCCGTCCTGCACCTGCTGTACGCCCGGTTCTGGCACAAGGTGCTCTACGACCTGGGCGAGGTCTCCTCCGAGGAGCCGTTCCGGCGGTTGTTCAACCAGGGCTACATCCAGGCGTACGCCTACACCGACGCCCGCGGCAGCTACGTGCCGGCGGAGGAGGTGGTCGAGTCGCCGGACGGTGGTTTCACGTGGAACGACGCACCGGTCAGCCGGGAGTACGGGAAGATGGGCAAGTCCCTGCGCAACGTCGTGACCCCGGACGAGATGTGCGAGCGCTACGGCGCCGACACCTTCCGCCTGTACGAGATGTCCACCGGGCCGATGGAGGTCTCCCGCCCGTGGTCGACCCGCGACGTCGTGGGGTCACAGCGGTTCCTGCAGCGGGTCTGGCGCAATCTGATCGACGAGACCACCGGGGCATCGAGGGTCTCCGATGACGACAGGGTCGAGCCGCAGACCCTGCGGCTGCTGCACCGCACGATCGCCGGGGTGCACACCGACTTCCTGGCGCTGCACTACAACACCGCCGCCGCGAAGCTGATCGAGCTGAACAATCACCTGACCAAGCGCGGTGCCGCGGTGCCGCGGTCGGTCGCCGAGCCGCTGGTGCTGATGCTGGCCCCGCTGGCCCCGCACATCGCGGAGGAGCTGTGGTCGCGGCTGGGGCACGACGCCACCTTGGCGTACGCGCAGTTCCCGATCGCGGACGAGCGGTGGCTGGTCGCGGAGACCGTCGAATACCCGATCCAGGTCAACGGCAAGGTCCGCTCGCGCGTGACCGTGCCGGCGAACGCCGACGGCGACGCGGTCCGGGTGGCTGCACTGGCGGAGGAGAAGATCGCCGCGGTGCTGGATGGCCGCCCGCCGCGCAAGGTGATCGTCGTGCCCGGCCGATTGGTGAACGTCGTCGTGTGAGCCCGTGACCGGTGCTCGCGCAGCGGCCGCCGCGTGGAGCTGACGGGCGGCCGCGGCGCGGCATCGGCCGGGTCAGACGCGTCGGGCGGAGTGGAACGGCATCGTGCTCAGGTTGGCGGTCTTCACCGGGTGCTGCGGGTTACTCGCGTGCACGATCTTGCCGTTGCCGATGTAGATGCCGACGTGGCTCGGGCCGCCGTAGAAGAACACGAGGTCACCGGGCTGCAGAGCGGACTTCGAGACCGGGGTGCCGACGTGCGACATGGCCCTGCTGGTGCGCGGTAGGGACTTGCCCGAGCTCTTGAAGGCCCAGCTGACCAGGCCGGAGCAGTCGAAGGCGTTGGGGCCCGAGGCGCCGTAGCGGTATGACGCGCCGACCTTGCCGAGGGCCTTGTGCATCGCCGACGTGCGCACTGCGGCGGGTGCGGTGGCCGCGACCGCCTGCGGGTCGAACCTGACGGTGGCCGACCGTGCGGCGAGCGGAACGACGGGCGAGCTGACCGTGACGGTCGGGCTCGCGGGCGGAGTGGCCGGGATGGCGGTGGGTGCCGCCGGGACCGTGGCGAACAGGGCGGCAGCCGCGGCGGACCCGGCGACGACGGCGGCACGCCGTGCGAGCGCGGGCCGCAGGGACACGGGGGTGGTGGGCACAGCGTCGTCCTTCGAGGAGCACCGCTGGCCCGACCGCGGCTCAGGAGCCGGGTGGGACGGCGCTCGACGCGCTCGGTCCAGACGGTGACCCCGCGCCCGTCGTTCCGGGTGAGCGACGGTGCATCGGGGCCGCCCATCACATTACGAATG
>JAEUJO010000185.1 GCA_016794615.1 Pseudonocardia sp.
AATGTCGTGCTCACCCGTCTCCGGCTGCGCGACCGGCTCGCCGCCGGCTTCCGCACGGAGTTCTTCATCAAGACCGGCCTCGTGCTGCTCGGCGCGTCGATCAACTTCGCGGTGATCCTCACTGCGGCCGGCCCCGCGATCCTGCAGGCGCTCATCCTGATCAGCGTCGTGTTCGGGTTCACCTGGTGGCTCGGCGGCCGGCTCGGGCTCGACGACCGGCTGCGCGCGCTGCTGTCGTCGGCCGTGTCGATCTGCGGCATCAGCGCCGCCATCGCCGCTGCCGGTGCGGTACAGGCCAAGCGCGAACAGCTGGCGTACACGGCGAGCCTCGTGGTCGTCTTCGCCCTGCCGTCGATCTTCCTTCTACCCGCGGCGGCGAACGGGCTGGGCCTCTCCCAGCCGGTCGCCGGGGCGTGGATCGGGGGCAACATCGACACCACGGCGGCGGTGAGCGCGGCCGGTGCGCTGGCGGGCGAGCAGGCACTGCAGCTCGCGACGATCGTGAAGACGACGCAGAACGCCCTGCTCGGTGTCGTCGCCGTCGCGCTGACCGCGTACTTCGCGGTGCGCATCGAGCGCACGACGACATCGGCGCGGCCCTCGGCCGCCCAGCTGTGGGAGCGCTTCCCGAAGTTCGTGCTCGGCTTCCTGGCCGCCTCGGTGATCGGGACGCTCTACGTGGCGGCGGTCGGGTCGGCCACGGCGAAGCCGGCGATCGCGACCGTGAACGACCTGCGGACGCTGTTCCTCATCCTCGCGTTCGTCTCGATCGGGCTGGAGTTCCGCGTGGCGCCGCTGCGCGAGGCGGGCTGGCGACCGGTCGGCGTGTTCGCCGGCGCCACGGTGGTCAACCTGCTCGTCGGCCTCCTGCTGGCGACGCTGCTGTTCCGCGGCTTCCCCGCCTCGTGAGGAGCCCTCGTGCCTGAGCTCGGCGGCATGCCTGCCGACCCCCGCCCCGCCCTCCGGCACCGCACCGGTCACCGATGTCGCGCGGTCGCGATCCGGCCGTCCCGACCCCACCCGAGAAGGAGCACACCATGATCCGTCCGGCCCCCGCCCCGACCCGAGACACCGTCCGCCAGTCGATCGCCGACCAGCTGCTCGAGGCGCTCGACCAGCTCGTCACGCGGCATCGCGCACTGGCGCTGCACGACGCGCACATCGAGCTGCACGCCGAGCTGATCGCCGCTGAGGTGGCGCACCAGCTGGCGATGGCGCGCAGCGCGTTGCACCGGCACCCGTCCCTGCGGCACGCCGGGTAGGACCCGAGGCCCTTCGACGACGCAGGCCCCTCCCCTCGGGCCCGGACCGCCCGGCCACCCCGGCCGCGGTCCGGGCCCGCTCCGTCGCTCCGGAGGGGTCAGGAAGGCCACTTCCCTGCACGGTCACTGCATGCAGGTAGCTTTCCTGCGGTCCCGGCGCGCGTAGCCGGCACCTGCCATGCACACCCGGCGAGGGCGATCATCGACCGTCGGCGTCTGCCCCCCGCGCGAACCACGAACGTGGTCGCCTGACGAGCCGAGGATCAGGCGGCGGATGACGCGCGGGCCGTCGCGGGCAGGCTGCGCAGGACCGCGCGGGCCACGGCGTCGTTGTAGCGCAGGCTCTGGGCGTTCGTCCCCGGGCGGGTGAACGCGCCGGCCACCCGCACGTTGGTGTGCGGCCCGATCGCGAAGCGCCGCGGGTGCGCGCGGCCCGTGGCGTCCACCAGCGCGCCGTCGGCCGGGCGGACGCGGATCTCGCCGGTGTTGCGCAGCACCGTGCCGTCGTCGTCGACCAGGATCTCCTCGGCGACCTCGCCGCGACGCAGCAGATCCGCCAACAGCGGGTCCGTGGTGCGCGAGGCGCTGGGCTCCTGCAGCCGTCCGTCGACCATCACGGTCGCCACGACCGACTCGCCGGAGACGGCCGAACCGCCCGCACGGAACACCGAACCGTCGACCTCCGTCCACATCCCGGGCCCGAGGAACCGCACGAACCCGGCGCGGGACAACGCCAGCATCTGCCGGACCCGGAACCCGGGCGGACCGCTCGCGATCGCGTTGAACAGACCCTGCCACCAGCGGATGTCGCGATCCTTCGAGCGGGCGGTCAGCGCGCCGGTGGTGACCAGGGGGGTGATCTGCGCGTAGACCGACAGCATCGCCACGAACGCGCCGAGGTGCGGGGTGTGCGCGGGGTCGACGTGCTGGTGCAGGTCGTTCTCGATGTGCGCGCGCACCAGCGGCTGCAGCGCGTCCAGCGAGCCGGCTCGGACGCCGTCCAGCGGACGGTCCAACGCGGCGAAGTCGATGCGGTCCCGAGAGTCGGGCACAGCCTCGTCGAGCAGCGCGACCATCTCCGGAGAGCCCCAGGCCGCGGTCGAGTACCGGTCGGTGAACGTGTCCGCGTCGAGCCGGACGCGGTCGGGATGGCCGTGCAGCAGCTCGTGGTACCAGCCCCAGGCGATCTCCTTGGCCATCAGCGGCCACGCCTCGGTACGCAGGTCCACGTCACCGCGCGCGACCAGCGGGTCGACCTCCTCCGGGCCGAGGAACCGGGGCAGCGTCGGGCGGCCGCCGCGCAGCGCGTACTCGGTCTTCGCGTGGTAGAGCGAGCCACGCGGCGACCCGACGTGCAGCACCGGCTCCCGTCCGGAGGGCACGTAGCGCAGCTCACCGTCCGGCCCCTGCTCGTAGCGCCCACCCCGGCCCTCGAACAGCAGCACCACCAGGTCGACGAACGCCAGCCCGGTGCCCCGTACGATCACCGGCTCGCCCGGTTCGATGCTCGACAGGTCGCTGTCGGTGGTCTGCTCCGGCGGCAGGTAGCGCAGGCCTGCGGCGGAGGCCCGGGTGGCGAGGTCGAGCTCCGCGTCGGTCGGGGTGGCATCGAGGTGCCCGGAGGCGAGGATGACGGCGTCGACGCGCAGGATCGCGCCACCGTCGAGGTGGACGAGCTGGGCCGCGCCGTCGTCGGTCAGCCCGGTCGCGCGGCACTCATGGACATGCACCCGGACCGCGGCAGGCAGGTCCGCGATGACGTGGCGCAGCACCCAGCACAGGTAGGCGCTCTGCAACCGGCGGCTGGGGAACGTCGCGGCCGTCAACGTGTGCAGCTCGGCGGCGAGATCGGGCCCGAGGTCGGCGACGTCCTCCCCGGCGAGGCGGCCTTCGCGCAGGTCCTGGGCCCAGCCCCACATCGACGGCCCGGAGACGATCGGCCCGTCGCAGCGCACCGAGTCGTCGGTGAACATCGTGACGTCCGCGGCCATCGAGTTCATGGCGAGCAGCGGCGACTGCTCGTGCCGCCAGATCCGGCCGGCACCTGCCGGGTAGGGGTCGATCAGGTGGACGTCCAGCACAGCGGCCCGCGGCAGGAGCTCCGGCACGCTCGCCCCGATCCGCTCGAGCAACCCCGTCCCGCGCGGCCCGGCACCGACGATCGCGATCACGGCGCGGTCCGTCGTCATGATCCCCCTCGGCATCTCTCTCGCGGTCAACGCCGTGCGGGGCCCGGCGATTCCGGGTGACCGGCCCCCGTGATCATCGAGGGCGGCGGCGCGGATCAGCTCGGTCGGTGCTCCGGCGCCCGCCCGGGGCGCGGCCCCGTGACCGGGGGCGGTGCCGACGACCGCGCTCCCCACCGCAGCGGCGGGACGCGCTCCCGCACCGGACGCCGTGTACCACCGTCCGTCGACGGAACCGGGCCGGCACTCCACCGGTCCCGTCCTGCAGCACTACAGCGTTGATCAACGGGTCGGCATGAGCCGCACCCGTATCCTGGAAGCGTGGTGCCCTCTCCCGTGCGGCCCGAGACACGCGCGCTCGACACCGCTCTCGACGTCCTCGCCGGCCGCCCGCTCGTGGCCCTCACCGGCGCGGGCCTGTCCACCGACTCCGGCATCCCGGACTACCGTGGCCCGGCG
>JAEUJO010000210.1 GCA_016794615.1 Pseudonocardia sp.
CGGTTTCTCGGCGGCCCAACCGCCCGCCGGCTGCGTTGTCGGAAGGCCCGAGTACGCCCGGTACGAGGGCCTTCCTCCGCCTTGCCGGACGAACGCCTGGATCCACCGACAACCCGACCAACGTCACTGGACGGGGCACTAATCCGAAAATAAGTCGGGGACGGGCGAACGGGACCACCGGCCGGGCGGTGCGTGGATCCGGTCGGAGACGGGGAATGGTGGTCAAGCGGCGGGTTCGAGGGTGACCTTGTAGCCGAGCGCTTCGAGCCGGCGGACGTGGGTGCGGCGTTGTGCCTCGGGTCCGACACGGTTGTCGTAGAAGTCCGAGCCCAGGTCCTGATAGCGGGTCTCGGGGTCAGACAGCAGGTGCCAGATGATGACCAGAAGGGAACGGCCGACCGCGACCATGGCCTTCTTCTTGCCCCGCCGCCGGGCGATGCGCCGGTAGCGTTCCCCCAGGAAGGTATCGGTCCGGCTGGCGGCGACCGCGGCGTCGCCCAGAACCCGCGCCAGGTAGGGGTTGCCGTGCCCGGTCGAGCCGCGGCCCTTGCTCTTCCCGGCGGACTGCTTGATCCCGGGGGCGAACCGGGCCCAGGAACACAGGTGCGCGGCGGTGGGGAACCGGGTCATGTCGGTGCCGATCTCAGCGATCACGGTGTGTGCTGCGGTCGGTCCGATACCGGTGATCTCATCGAGTTTGTCCACCGCCCGGGCGAAAGGGGCGACCACCTGCTCGACTCGGGCCTCGACCGCGGCGATGTCGGGAGCTTGTCAAGATGTCTGTGTAAGTGAATCGGTCAGTGGTAGGAATTCCCTCCGTTGTTGATCGTCTTCCACCCGCTTGTCGGTGTCCACGTCGTTCGTCCTCGCTGCGCTGCGGGCGCTGCACGTGGACTCCTCCGGCGCGGGCGGGAAGGGATGGCCATGACGGAGGAAAGCCGGTCAGGTGAGGTAGCTGGCGAGCCGCTCGGGGTAGGCCAGGGCCAGAGCGCCGAGGGCGGCTTTCCAGCCCTGCACGGTGGCGCCTTCGACCAGCCGGCCCGGCGCGGTGCGCTGGGTGGGGGGCAGGCCCTTCTCCTTCGCGCGGGCTCGGGCGCGTTTGTCCTCGATGTCGCGGATGGCCAGCCACAGCAGCTTGATCGCGGCGTCGTCGTTGGGGAAGTGCCCCCGATTCTTGATGATCTTCCGGAGCTGGTAGTTCAAGCTCTCGATGCTGTTGGTCGTGTAGATGATCCTTCTCAGCTCCGGGGGAAAGGCCAGAAACGGGATGAACCGCTCCCAGGCGTTCTCCCAGGTCGCCACCGTGGCCGGGTAGCGTTTACCCAGGTCGGACTCGGCGAAGGCCAGCAGCTCGGTCTCCGCGGCGTCGACGGTGGGGGCGGTGTAGATCGGGCGTAGCGCCGCGGCGACGCGCTTGCGGTCGGTGTAGGACACGAACCGCATGGCCGCCCGAATGAGATGGACAGTGCAGGTCTGCACCATGGCCTGGGGCCAGGTGGCCTCGATCGCCTCGGGGAACCCGGTCAGCCCGTCGCAGCAGACGATGAGCACATCACGCACGCCGCGGTTGCGTAGCTCAGCGCACACCCCGGCCCAGAACTTCGCACCCTCCGATGCCTGCACCCAGATGCCCAGCACGTGCTTGGCCCCGTCCAGGTCGACCCCGACGGCGATGTGCGCGGCCCGGTTGCGGACCTGGTGCCCGTCCCGGACCTTGATCACCAAAGCGTCGAGGTAGATGATCGGGTAGAGCTCCTCCAGCGGCCTGCTCTGCCAGGCCTTGACCTCCTCCAACACCCCATCGGTGATGTTGGA
>JAEUJO010000274.1 GCA_016794615.1 Pseudonocardia sp.
CCGGCACGAGCCGGCGGTCAGCGGTGTGATCTGCGGCGATGCAGACTGTCGGTGCCGCGACCTACTGGAGCTCACACGCCTCAAGCCCGTGGCACCGAGCATGGGGATGACGCTGGAGACCACGACGACGCGGCTGTGGAGCGAGCCGCGGGGCCCGCACTTCGGCAGCCCGGACAAGGAGCCCACCCCTTGGGGGCGCTGACGCGGGCCGCGACCTCGGCCCGGTTGCGGGCGCCGAGCTTGCGGATGATGTTGCGCAGGTGCGCCTCGGTGGTCTTCTCGGCGATCCCGAGTGACCGCGCGATCTGCCGGTTCGTCGACCCGTCGGCGACGAGGTGCGCCACCTGCAGCTCACGTGTGGTGAGCGTCGCGACAGGCCGCCCCGCGTGGTCTCGGCCGCCGTCGTCCGCGGGGACGGGGGGCGGCTTTCGCGGAGTCTCGGGAGGGCCGAGGCGCCGCACGTGAGCCAGCGGCTCTCGGCGGACACATCCGGCCGGTGACAGGTCTTCGAGGGCCGTCAACGCCCAGCTCACGCGGGCGACGGCCCGCGCGTCACCGATCGTCCGAAATCGCGTCAGACTCTCGCGCAGGTGGCTTGCCGCGACGTCGGCGTCGCCACGATGGTGGGCCAGCAATCCGAGGTCGAAGCGCGACCAGGCGGCCCCGGACAGGTTGCCGAGCGTAGTGAACATTTCGGCGGCGCGGGCGTGGTGGCCGACGGCCTGATCGGGTTGGCCGCGGGCCCGCGCGAGGTGACCCTGGAAGGCGGTGGCGATCGCCGTGTGCGGCCGATCCTCCTCGACCACGAGCACGCGCCTGAGCAAGGCCTCCGCGTCGTCGAGATCGCCGCGCACGAGAGCCAGCACCGCGGCGATCAGCAGGGCGTGGGTCTGCGAGCCGCCGGGCGGGGGCCGCTGCCTGGAGTCGACGGCGGCCTGGGCGCGGTCCAGGGGCCCTGCCCCGTCCGCACGCCGATCCTGGCGGTCGGCGTACCAGCCCAGGGCCGAGGCGAGCGGCAACGACTGACCGGCATCGGCGGCGGCCGTGGCGTAGACCAGCGCCTTGCAGAGGTTGGCCTGCTCGAACCGGACCGACTCCACCCGGGTCCCCTCATCGGCCTCGCCGATGGCCGTCCCGACCACCACGGCGAGGTTGGCGAAGTACCGGGCGTGCCGGGCGTTGGCCACCTCCTCCTCGCCGTGTTCGACGAGCAGTTCTCGCGCGTACTCCCGCAAGGTGTGCAGCATCACGAACTCCGCCACGCCGTCGGGTCGGATCCGGCGGTGCAGCAGGCTCTTGTCGACCAGCGACGCGATCGTGCCCACCGGGTCGGCCAGATCGCACACCTCCTCGGCCCCCTCCAGGGTCGCGCCGCCTGCGAACACCGACAGCCTGCGGAAGGCGGCCCGCTCGGCGGGCGTCAGCAGGTCGTGGCTCCACGCCAACGCGGCACGCAGGGTCCGATGGCGCTGCGGGGCGTCGCGAACCGGGTCGACCAGAATGCTCGTCCGGTGACCCAGCCGGAAGGTCAGCTCGCCCGGTGCGAAGAGCTTGAGCTGGGCCGCGGCGAGTTCCAAGGCCAGTGGCAGGCCGTCGAGCCGGGCGCAGATCTCCACGAGCGCCACATGGTTTGCGGGCGTCACCTCGAAGCCCGGCTCGAGCCGCCGTACCCGCTCCACCAGCATCTGCACCGCCGGAGCCACGGTGGGCCACCCGCGGTCATCGCCTGTACGAGCAAGCCCGAGCGGACGCACCGGAATCTCGCGTTCGGCCCGCAGGTGTAGCCGTTCCCGGCTCGTCATCAGCAGCCGGAGCCCGGGGAACCGGGTGAGGGTCGCGGCCACCGGGGGACCAGCGTCGAGCACGTGCTCGAAGTTGTCGATCACGAGGAGCTCGTTCTTGCCGGTCCGCGCGCCGACCATCTGATCGGCCGCCGTAGGCGCGCCGATGTCGCAGCAGCCGACCGCGCCGAGCACCGCCGCGGGAACCAGCTCCGGATCCCGGATCTCGCTGAGATCCACAAACCTCGCGCCGGCGGGGAAGCGCGGGGCCGCGACCACCGCCGCCGCGATCGCCAGCCGGGTCTTGCCGACGCCGGGTGGTCCGGTGAGCGTGAGCAGGCGGCTGTCGGGCTCGGCAAGCAGCCGAACGAGAGCCGTCAGCTCGGTATCCCGGCCGACCAGCGCGTCCGTCGTGACGGGTAGGGCATGAGGATCTCCACCCGCCACATATCGGGCGGACGCACCGGCTCCCTCAACAACGCTCTCGGGCGGCGGCCTACAACAGTTCCCATTGCCGATCACGGACAGTTCTGCACCCCCTCCGACGGTTCTCTGCCGTCTGCAGACTTGCTCATGCCGCGAGACTTCGCTCAAGCTGCACGATCGAGCCGATAAAGATCGTGATCTTCATCGGCGACATCCGGGCATCCTCCCCGTACCACGGCATGCGCGCGGAGTGTACGCATGCGTCATTCTCAGCGAAAACCACCGAATGGCTCATTGAGGACCTTCTGGATATCCCGCCACCTGGATATCCCGCCACCCGGCTCTGTGTTCAGCCGGGTGCGGTCCGCCTTGGCGCCGGGTGGCCTCGAGCAGCCACCGGGATGCCGTGATCCCTGGGCCAACAACAGATCGCCGAGACGCCCTGCCGAATCAGCTCAGTCCTCATACCCCTTGGGGGCGCCGCGACGGCGTGAAAACTGGGGTGGGGCTGCCCGCCCGACCTGCGTACGCCGCACGACACGATCCCGGACAAGCGGGTGACCAAGGTCTGGCCGGTCGGTTCGACCACCGCGGCGCTGATCGAACTGGGTGATCATCTGCGGTGTGAGAAGCAGCGTGGGGTGCCGGGGTCGCATCTGGCGTGCGAGTACCGCGGGCAGAGCGTCTCGGACGTGCTGCGCGCCCTGGTCGGAGACGGGCCGCGGCATCCCGGTCCGGAGGAGCTCGACGCGATGCTGCGCGATCTGCGCGATCTGTGCGACGACATGCGCGACATCGAGAGCGGCGGCATCAGCGGGTTCCCTACCCGCCGGACGACCCACCCGCGGACGACCCGCCGTGGGAGTGAGCCCGCCCGGGCTCCCCGGTCGGCACCTCGACCTGACCGGCCTCGACCTGGCCGACCTCGATCCGGTGCACGACCGCGACCCGCACGTCGTCGGGCCGACGGTCCAGCCGGACGAGCACGTGGCGCGCGGCGAGGCGCTCGGCCACGCCCTCCCCCCACTCGACGGCGACGACGGCGCCGTCGAGGTCCGTGTCGAGGTCGAGGTCGTCGAGCTCGGCGATGACGTCGCCTGCGGTGCCGAGCCGGTAGGCGTCGACGTGCACCAGCGGTACCCCGCCGCCGCCGGGCAGCGGGCGGTGCTCGCGGGCGATGACGAACGTGGGAGACGTGACGGGACCGGCGACCCCGAGCCCTCGGGCCAGGCCACGCACCAGCGCGGTCTTGCCGGCGCCCAGCGGCCCGGCGAGCACGACGAGGTCGCCCGCGCGGATCCCCGCGGCGAGCCGCTCACCCAGCGCCTCGGTGTCGGCGGTTCGGGGCAGCTCGAGCGCGGTGTCCAGCGGCACCGGGCCGAGGTCGACGGTACTCATGCGCGCCTCCGGGTGGGCAGGTGCTCCGCCGCTCGGGCGATCAGGTCGGCCAGGGCCACGTCGATCGCCTCGGGCTGCTCCAGCATCGGCATGTGCCCGACCCCGGGCAGCCGCACGAGCGTGGCGTGCGGCAGCTCGGCGGCGATCGTCTCGCTGTGCCGGAAGGGGATCAGCGCGTCCGCGTCACCCGCCGCGACGAGGATCTCGCAGCCCGCCAGCGCCGGCAGGGCGGCGACGCGGTTGTGAGTGCCGAGGGTGTCGACGAAGTCGGTCAGGGCATCCACGGCGTTGGCGCTGATCATCGCGTCGACGAGGTCGACGCGAGCCGGGTCGATGTGGCGGTCGCCGTAGGAGAACCGGCGGGTCAAGATCCAGATGAGGTCGTGCCCGACGCGCCGGACGCCCTCGACGAGCAGCGGCTGCCAGCCGGCGATCAGGCCCAGCCCCCGGGTGACGGGGTTGCGCCGCGACAGGAACGTGCCGGGCAGCCCGCGGCCCGCGACCTCGGCGGCGGACGTCGCCAGGAACGCGACGCCCAGCACCCGCTCGTCGAACAGCTCCGGGTGTCGCTCAGCGAGGGCCATGATCGTCATGCCGCCCATCGAGTGGCCGACGAGCACGAGCGGACCGTCCGGCGCGAGTGCGCGCAGCACGGCGGCGAGGTCGTCGCCGAGCTGGTCGATCGTGCAGCTCGCCCGCGGCGCCCGCTCGGAGCGCCCATGGCTGCGCTGGTCGTAGATCACCTGCCGGAGCACGGGCTCGCCGAGGTCCGCCAGGAAGCGGCGCTGGAAGTGCCAGGTGCGCCGGTCGAGCGCGAAGCCGTGCACGAGCACGACGGTGACGTCGGCGGCCACGCCGGGCGGTGGCTCGATCTCCTCACAGGAGAGCCGGACCCCGTCGTCCGCGGTCACCGACGACGCGACACCCGCGGGCAGCGCCCCGGTGCCGTCGGCGCCGGTCGCCAGCCGGGTGGCCAGCGTGTGGCGGTCGAGGGCGTCACGATGGCGCTTGCGGGCGGCCACGCCGACGGCCGCGCCCGTGGCGGCGGCACCGGCCAGCCCGCCGGCCACACCGACCGCCTGCCACGCCCGTCGGTGGGTCATGCCCGACCCTCGTCGCCTGCACCGGTGTCGACCACCGAGCGCCGCACCCGGTTCCCGTGCACGCCCGTGACGACCTCGTAGTGGATCGTGCCGAGCTCGTCCGCCCAGTCCTGCGCGGTCGGCTCGCCCCCGTCCCCCGGTCCGAACAGCACTGCGCGGTCGCCCACGGCCACCTCGTCCTCCCCGCCCGCCGGGCCGCAGTCGACGACCACCTGGTCCATGCAGACCCGCCCCACGACCGGTCGCAGTCGGCCGCCGAGCAGCACCCGCAACCGGCCGCCGAAGTTGAGCCGCCGTGGCACACCGTCGGCATACCCGATCGGGACGAGCGCCAGCGTGGTGTCCGTCTCGGCCGTCCAGTCGTGCCCGTAGGACACGCCTTCCCCCGCCGGCACCTGCTTGACCAGGACGACGCGCGCGGCCAACGTCATGGCCGGGCGCAGCGGGGTCCGCCCGACCGGACGCTCGAGAGGGTCCAGCCCGTAGACGGCGATGCCCGGCCGGACCAGGTCGAAGTGCAGGTCGCGCCGGGTCAGCGTGGCCGCGGAGTTGGCGAGGTGCCGGATGGGCGTCAGTCCGCGGTCGACCGCCGCGCGCCACGCCGCGGCCAGCCCCGCGGCCTGGACATCGAGCATCGGGTGGTCCGGGATGTCGGCGTGCGCGAGGTGCGACCACACCGCCACGACCTCGCATGCGCCCTCGGCCGCGGCCTCCGCGGCGTCGTCGAGCAGGCCCGGCCAGTCGGCGAGGGCGGCGCCGTTGCGGCTCAGGCCGGTGTCGACCTTGAGGTGCACCCGCGCGGGGCGGCCGGCTCGCCGCGCACCGTCGAGCACGGCGGCCAGATGGGCCCGGGACGCGGCGGACAGATCGATCCCCGCGGCCACGGCGGGCGCGAAGTCCTCGTCCGGCAGGTGCAGCCACGACAGCACGGGCGCGGCGACCCCCGCGCCGCGCAGCGCGAGAGCCTCGTCGAGGGTGCAGACGCCGAGCCAGGTGGCCCCGGCGTCGATGGCGGCCCGGGCGACCGGGACGGCCCCGTGCCCGTACCCGTCCGCCTTGACCACGGCCATGAGCGCGGCTCCCGGAGCGGCGGCGGCGAGCACCCGCACGTTCTGCCGCACCGCGGCGAGGTCGACCACCGACTCGGCCCGGGGCGCGGCGCCGGGAACGGACGAGGGATCGGCCATACCGCCCATCCTCCCATCCGCCCCGGCGGAGCCCTCCGTCGCGCGATCGACCCGGGCCGCTCCCGCGCACCGGACGTCCGGAAGCCACGTTGTGGACGCCACACGTCCTGAACGTGGCTTTCACGACACGGCGCGCGTACCGGCTCGTCGCATCACACGGCGCGGACCGATCGGATCGCCGCCGGGATCGCCCCCTGGATCGCCGACGACGGGACCGGGGCGCCGTCGGCCGCCAGCTCCGCTGCCCGGGCGTGCACGAACGCACCGCACCCCGCCGCCCACCACGGTTCCAGGCCCGCGGCCAGCAGCGCGCCGACGATCCCGGTCAGCACGTCGCCGGAACCCGCCGTGGCCGCCCAGGACGTCGTCGACGGGTGCACGAGCGTCCGGCCGTCCGGGTCCGCGACGACCGTGGCGTTGCCCTTGAGCAGCACCGTCACCTGTAGCGCAGCCGCGGCTCGACGTGCGGCCCCGATCCGGTCCGGACCCACCTCACCGGCGACCCGGGCGAACTCCCGGTCGTGCGGAGTGATCACTACCGGCCTGCGGGCGACCGCACCCCGCAGGTCCGCGTACCGGCCGAGCAACGTCACACCGTCGGCGTCGACGCACACCGGGACGTCACGGTCCAGCACCGCGGCGAGCAGCGCCCGGCCTGCGTCGTCGGTCCCGATCCCGGGCCCGACCGACCACGCCTGGGTTCGCCCGGCGTCGGCGATGTCGTCAGTGGCGATGACCTCGGGCCACCGGGCCCGAACCAGGTCGGCGGCCGTCCCGGCGTAGCGCACCATCCCGCTGGTCGCCAACACGGCGGCCCCCGACGCCAGCACGGCGGCTCCCGGGTAGGTCGCGGATCCGGCCGCGACGCCCACCACGCCCTGGGTGTACTTGTCGTCGGTCGGGCCGGGCACCGGCCAGCGCGCCGCCACGTCCGCCTCGCCGAGGACGACCGCGTGCGGCTCCGGCAGCTCCGGTCCGAGCCCGATGTCGACCAGGTGCACAGGACCGCAGCGATGGGCGGCCAGCACGTGCACGGGCTTCAACGCGCCGAAGGTGACGGTCGCGGCGGCCGTGACGGACGGGCCGTCGACGGTCCCCGTGTCGGGATCCACGCCGCTGGGCGAGTCGACGGCGAGCACCGGGATTCCGTCGCGGTCCGCGACGGCGACGAGCCCGGCCGCGGCCGGGCGCAGCGGCCCGCGCCCCGAGAGGCCGACGACGCCGTCGAGCACGAGGTCCGCGCGCGCGATCGCGGCAGCCGCCTCGGGGCCGGCCGGGACGCCGCGACCACCGGCCCGGCGCACAGCGGCGAGCCCCTCGGCGTGGGCCCGCTGCGGGTCGAGCAGCACGGCGACGACTCCGACGCCGCGGCGGCGCAGCTCGGCGCCCGCCCACAGGGCGTCGCCGCCGTTGTCGCCCGCCCCCACGAGCAACGCGACGCGCCGGCCTCCGCGGTCGGTGAGCATCCTGCGCGCGACGACGGCGAGCCCGAACGCCGCGCGGCGCATCAGTGCGCCCGGTGGCACCCGCGCCAGCACCGTCCGTTCCGCGGTGCGTACCTGCTCGACCGTGAAGACCTCGCGCACGCGACGACGTTAGCGCTCCTCCGGCGGCGTCACCGCGACGGCGCGGTCGTCGGTGTCCGGTCCACCTGGATGTCGAACCTGACGTCGGTACCCTGCACGCCCGTCACCGTGACGGTCACGCCGTAGCTGTCGGCGCCGGACTTGAGGGTGCACCGCTCCGACGCCCCGACCGTCGCGGGCAGGTCCGGGCAGCTGACCTCGTCGACCTGCTTGCCGTCGGCCGCGAGCTGGGTGAGGACGCTCTGCGCGACGAACTTCCCGGCGACCGTCGGCGCACCAGCGGTGGCTGCCGGCGCCGTCGTGGTGGTGGTCGTGGTGGTGGCTCCGCCGACCCGCTCGATCGAGAAGTTGATGGTGTCGCCGGACACGGCGGTGACGGTGACCTTGACGTCGAAGGCCGCACCGCCCTTGGTGGCCTTGCAGACGATCGACTGGCCCCGCTCGCCCTTCAGGTCGGTCGGGCAGTCCGAGCTGTCGGTGCCGAGCTGGCTCTTGATCTGCTCCTCGACGCTGTCGTCCGTGGCGACCTTGCCGCACGCCGCGAGGGCGGCGACCGCCGCGAGCACCGCCACCAACCGACCCGACCGGCTCATCGCTCTCCCTCGCCACGCTCGGTCGGCTCAGAGGCGGTCGACCCGGTGCGGGGGTGCTGTGACATTGATTCGCTCGCACGCTCGCTCATCGCTCTCCCTCGCTGCGCTCGGTCGGCGCTTCGCGCGGGCGCTGTGACACTGACTCGCTCGCTGCGCTCGCTCATCGAGGGGCCGCCTGCTCGATGGAGTAGTCGATCTTACCGCCGTCCACCGAGGTGGTCGTCACGGTCCAGGTCGACACACCGTCCGGACCGGACAGTGTGCACCCCTCCGTCGCACCGACCTGCGCCGGCAGGTCGCCCGCGCAGCTCGCGGTACCCGGGGGCGCTCCTGCCTGCTCGAGCTTCTGCGCCACCGACCGTTCGAGCACGTCCTTCGCCACCGGGCGGGCCACGGTGTGCACGTCGTAGGTGACGCTGTCACCGTTCACCGCCGTGATCCGCGCGACCGCGTCGACCGGCTGGCCGTCGACGGTGAACGTGCACCGCACCGACTCCCCGACCGCCGCCCGCAGGTCGCTCGGGCAGTGCAGGTCGTCGGCCCGCACGCCGTGGCGCTCGAGCTCCGCACGCAGGGTGGCGACGAGGTCGGCGTCGTCGAGTCGGGCACCGGCACAGCCGCCGAGGGCACCGACCAGCAGGAGGGTCGCCACCGCACGGCACAACGATCGCCTCAGCCCGAGCGCCATCGGTTCTCCCAGGTCGATCGGCCACCGTCTCCTCCGCATCGTCGCCGTGCCGATCATCGTTACCGCAGGTCGAGCACGTGCGGCACGATCCAGGGATCGGTCACGGCCCACCACGCTGGGCCGAAGGTGATCCCCGGCGGTACGGTGCAACGCTGTGAGCCCCGCCAGCGCGTTCGCCCGACCACCCGAGGTGAGCAACGCGCGCGAGGCGGTGTCGCAGTTCGCCGAGCCGGGTCCGCACGAGGTGTTGCGCGGCGACCTCGGCATGGTGGGGGTGCCGGGCGTCGTGTTCGCCCCCGCGCAAGGGCTGGGGCTGCCCGCCGTCGCGTTCGGGCACGATTGGCTCCAGCCCGTCAGCCGCTACGCCGGGTTGCTGCGCCACCTCGCCTCATGGGGTTTCGTCGTCGCCGGCCCGGACAGTCAGCGGGGCCCGCTGCCCAGCTACGCGCGGTTCGCCGCGGACCTGCGGACCGCGTTGGAGGTGTGCGTCGGGGTCCGGCTGGGCGACGGGAAGATCAGCGTGGACGGTCGGCGGACCGCGCTGGCCGGGCACGGTATCGGCGGCGGTGCCGCTCTGCTCGCCGCCGCGGACATGCCTCGGGTGGCGGCGGTCGTCACGATCGCGGTCGCGCAGACGCGGCCCTCCGCGCTCGACGCCGCCCGTAGGGTGACCGCGCCGACGTTGCACATCGCTGCGGGCCGCGACATGGTCACGCCGGCTGCCGGCCACGCAGAGCCGATCGCCGCGGCGGCGGGCGGCCCCGTCTGGCTGCGCACCCTGCGCAAGGCCGAGCACACGGGGTTCCTCGACGGGCGCCACTGGAGCGACGTCCTGCTCACCGGCGGCCCGAGCGCGAAGACCCGGCAGCTGACCCGCGCGCTCGTCACGGCATTCCTGCTTCACCACCTCGTCGACGAGGACCGCGGCGACGTGCTGGTGGACGGCAAGGTCAAGGGCACCGACCTGGTCACCCGCGCCTGACGGCGCCCGGTCAGCCGTCCTCCGGGTCGTCCAGACGCGGGATCCGGACGCCGCGCTCGTCGGCCGCGCGCCGGGCGGCGGTGCCGCCGAGCCGCGGACCCGTCGCCGGTCCGACCGGCCCGTCCACCCCCCGGTCGGCCGCCTGCGCCAGGCGCGCGGCCGCATCGCCGGCACGCTCAAGACCGGTCCGCAGCGTCAGCAGCCGCTCGCTCCACTCCCGGCCGTGGTGATCCGGCCACCCCGCGGCGATCCGTCGCCCGAGGTCGCCGACCTCCCCGGCGACGGTGCCCAGCGCAGCCCCGAGACCGGCCGACCAGTTCCGGACCCGTTCCAGCTCGGGCCCTTCCGGGGACGTCACCGGTCCGCGCCGGTCAACGACCGCAGCGCGTGCGACTCCGCCGCTTCCAGCCCGGCCACGGCCGTCCCGAGAGCGAGGTCCAGCTCCGCGAGCTCGCGGGCCGCCCGCACGACGGCGGCGAGCAGGCGGTCGTGCTCGGCGACCAGCATCGCGGTCCCGGGCTCCGCGACGAGGACGGCCAGGTCCACGGGATCCATCGCGGCCGGTCGCAGCGCGGCGCGCAGCGTCTCGACCGATCTCCGGGCCGCGCGCAGGGCGGCGACGTCGGCATGCAGCTCAGGGGACACCGGTCGATGGTGCTCCACCACACCCGGCCCCCGAGGCCGTTCCGGGAAACCCGGGCCTACTCAGCTTGCCGCAACGACCGCGCTCAGCTTCGTGGCGACCTCGCGGGCCTCCTCGATCGTCGGTGCCTCGACCATCACCCGCACCAGCTGCTCCGTGCCCGAGGGACGCAGCAGCACCCGGCCGGTGTCGTCGAGGCGCGCCTCGGCGACGGACACGGCCTGCTGGACGGCAGGCGAGGCGGCGACGGCGTCCCTGTCCGCCACCCGGACGTTCTCCAGTACCTGCGGCAGGATGGTCACGACACCGGCCAGGTCGGCAAGGCTCTTGCCGGTCTGGGCCATGCGGGCCATCAGGCGCAGGGCCGTCAGCAGCCCGTCGCCGGTGGTGGCGTACGCGGGCAGCACGACGTGGCCCGACTGCTCGCCGCCGAGCGCGAACCCGCCCGCACGCAGCTCCTCCAGCACGTACCGGTCGCCGACCTGGGTGGTCCGCAACGAGATGCCGCGCTCCCGCATCGCGAGGTGCAGGCCGAGGTTGCTCATGACGGTGGTGACCAGCGTGTCGTCGACGAGCTCGCCGGCCTCGTGCATCGCGAGGGCCAGCACCGCCATGATCTGGTCGCCGTCGACGTCGCGCCCGTCCGCGTCGACGGCCAGGCAGCGGTCGGCGTCACCGTCGTGGGCGATGCCCAGGTCCGCACCATGCGCCCGAACCGCCGCGCGCAGCGGGGCGAGGTAGGTCGAGCCGACGCCGTCGTTGATGTTGAGCCCGTCCGGGTCCGCGTGCAGCGCGACGACCTCCGCGCCGGCGCGCGCGTAGCAGTCGGGGGCGGCCGCCGACGCCGCACCGTAGGCACAGTCGACGACCACTCGCAGCCCGGACAGCGGCTGCGGGGTGCTGGCCAGCAGGTGCGCCACGTACCGGGCCTCGGCGTCCGGAAGATCACGCACACGGCCGATCCGGGAGCCGGTGGGACGGGTGAACGACGCGCCGAGACCCTCCTCGACCGCGAGCTCGACGGCGTCCGGCAGCTTGTGACCGCCCGCCGCGAAGAGCTTGATGCCGTTGTCCGGCATGGCGTTGTGTGACGCCGAGATCATCACGCCCAGGTCCGCGCCCAGCGCGTCCACGAGATGGGCGACCGCCGGGGTGGGCAGCACGCCCACCCGCACGGCGTCCGCCCCGGCGGAGGCGAGCCCGGCGACCACGGCCGCCTCGAGCATCTCCCCGCTGGCGCGGGGATCACGGCCGACCACGGCGAGGGGCCGATGGGACCGGTCGCGTTCTGCGAGCACGCGCGCCGCCGAGGCGGCCAACGAGAGGGAGAGCTCAGGAGTGAGCACCTCACCGTTGGCCAGCCCGCGGACGCCGTCCGTGCCGAAGAGCCGTCGCACGCCTGGGATCAGCGCTTGCTGTACTGCGGCGCCTTGCGCGCCTTCTTCAGACCGTACTTCTTGCGCTCCGTCGCCCGGGCGTCCCGGGTGAGGAAGCCGGCGCGCTTGAGCGGCGGGCGGTCCTCGGAGTCGACCTCGATGAGGGCGCGGGCGATGGCCAGCCGCAGCGCCCCGGCCTGACCTGAGGTGCCGCCGCCCTGCAGGTTCGCGAAGATGTCGAACCGGTCGGTCTTCTCGACCGTGACCAGGGGCTCCCGGATCAGCTGCTGGTGCAGCTTGTTCGGGAAGTAGGTCTCCAGGCTCTTGCCGTTCAGGGTGAACCTGCCGGTGCCGGGCATCAGGCGGACCCGGACCACGGCCTCCTTGCGGCGGCCGACGGTCTGCACGGGGCGCTCGGTGTAGACGACGGGGATCTCGGCGGCGTTCCCGACCTCGGCCTCGTACTCGTCGGCGGCGTCGGCGAGGTCATGCGCCTCGGCCTCGACGGCGGCCTCCTCGACGGCCTCGATCTCGGGCTCGGGGGTGGTCACGGGCTGTCCCTCTTCCGCGTACTCGGTACCGGCCGTCTCACTCATCGCTCGACCGGCTCATGCTCAGACATCACTGTGCGCAGGCGTTGTTTCACTGATTCGCTCGCAAGCTCGCTCACTGAGCGACCTGGGTGATCTGGTAGTCGACGGGCTTCTGCGCCGTGTGCGGGTGCGCCGGGCCGGCGTACACCTTGAGCTTCTTGCCCATCGCACGGCCGAGCCGGTTCTTCGGGAGCATGCCCTTCACGGCCTTCTCGACCAGCCGGTCCGGGTGCTTCTCGATCATCTCGCCGACGGAGCGCTTGCGGAGACCGCCCGGGTAACCGCTGTGCCGGTAGACGAACTCGTTGTCGCGCTTGCTCTGCGCGACGGAGATCTTCTCCGCGTTCACGATGATCACGAAGTCGCCCGTGTCCATGTGCGGCGCGTACGTGGGCTTGTGCTTGCCACGCAGGAGCGTGGCGGCCTGGGAGGCGAGCCGGCCGAGCACCACGTCCGTGGCATCGATCACGTGCCAGGCGCGGGTGATCTCGCCGGGCTTGGGGCTGTACGTGGGCACGGATCTACCTCGTCGTTCTGGGCTCGTGTGCTGCCTGTCGCTGCGGCTGGGCAGGCCGGACCCGGTCTCTCGGGCCCGGTGCGTGCACGCAACGACTGGTTGCGTGCTCGCCGCACGTCGATGGTCGAGGGTACCCGCCGCCTGCAGGCGACTTCAAATCACCCCCCTGGCGACCGACACCACCCCCTGGGCGGGGGCCTGCGCCCTCAGCTGGACCGCCACAGGTTCGCATTGGCGGCCTCCGCGGCCCGGTAGCCCGCCTCGGCCGCCCCGAGCGCCCGGCCCACGTCGGCGAGCACTCGGGTCAGGTCCGCCGCCGCGACGTCCCACTGCCGCTGCCGATCCCGGTATCCCTGCGCAGCCTGCCCGTCCCAGGTCGCCGCGAGCGGGACCACCGCGCGGCGCAGGTCGTCGAGCCGCGCCGCGATCCGGGCCGCCGTACCCACGACGTCCGCGCGAGCCGCCTCGAGCGCCCCGAAGGTCACCTTGATCTCCCCCATCGTGTTCTCCCTCCCCGCTCAGCCGAGCGCCGCGCGGATCGCGGACAAGCCGGAGTGTTGGGCGTCTTCCTGCTGCTGGTAGGTACGCCCCGACCCCTGGATCGCCTCCCCGATGGCCCGCAGCGCCTGGCCGAGCGCGCGGGCGTCGGCGTCCCAGCGCGCCATGAGGGCGGCGAAGGCGGTCGCCGCCTCGCCCGTCCAGGCACCCTGCAGCGGGGCCAGCTGCCCGCGCAGGGCCGCGAGGTCGGCCTGCACCTCGCTGTCGACCGCGAGCACGTGCTGTCCGGCACGCGCCATCTCCTCGACCGTGGTGCCGAACCCGCCGGCTGCCGACCCCGTCGTGTCGCGTCCGTCCGCCATGTCGTCCCCCTCTTGCCCGGTGGTGTCGTGACCACGGTGGCAGCAGGACCCCGATCCGCGGGGGTGTTCGGGCGAACCGTGTGCAACTGCGAACGCGCGCCTCGGAGGGCACGGGTCGGGGTCGAGCCGTGCCCTCAGGCCGTGCGGTGCAGCGAGTCGACCACGGTCGCGCACGCCGCCGCGACCCGGGTCGCCCCCGCTGCGGTGTGCCGGCAGCCGACGCTCAGCTGTGCCTCGCCGTCGAGGACCAGGTACCAGTCGACCTCGGCGCGGTCCGTGCCGCGACCGGTCTCCCGGTAGGTCACGACGGTCCGGCCCGCGAACCGGGCATCCCCGTCGAACCCGGCCAGCGGTGCGCCCCCGGCCACCGCGCGGTCGAACTCCGCCCGCAGCTCGACGCGGGCGCGCTGCGGCTCGGCCGCGGCGTCGTACCCGAGCGGCGTGCGCTCGACGGAGATCAGGTCGCTGCCGTCGGGTGCGCCGGCCGGTGTCAGGAGGCTGCGTCGGCGCTCCGGCAATCCGCCCGTGTGCGCCCACCCCACCGGGATCCGCACCGCGTATCCGTACTGGACGAGGTCACCGGCGGCGGTGAGCGGGACCGGGCCGGCCGCGAGCAGCGCGGGGTCCATCACGTACAGCCCCGCCAGAGCGGCGGCCGCGGCGGCGCCGGTCGCCAGTGCCCGCAGTGGGCGGCGTCGGGCGGGGGCGACGGGCGGGAGCCAGTACGCCGCGGGTGACCCGGTCACCGGTCCGGCCGTCGGACCCACGGCCAGTGGCGGCCCCAGCAGTCGCGCGGGCAACCGCAGCGCGCCCACCACCGCCGCGGCGTCCGGCCGCTCGGCCACGCGCACGTCGGGCACCCCGGCCGCGTCGAGCAGCTCCGCGAGCAGTGGAGTCCGGGCGACACCGCCGATCAGGAGCACCGGGGGCGACCGCCCAGGACCGGCGCCGTCCAGGACCGTCCGTACGGCCACGACGACGGCCCCCAACGGCGGGGCCAGCACGCAGCGCACCGCGTCGGCGCCCGGATCGGCGGGATGTTCGCCTCCGCCCACCAGCGGCAGTAGCGAGAGCTCCTCGCGCACGGCCCGCGCCCTGGTGAGATCCACGGTCCCGCGCACGCCCAGGAGCTCGGCCGTGACGTCGTCGAGGGTCGTGCCGCCGACGGGGACCCGGCAGGCGGTCACGACGCGCCCGCCCGAGACCCGCACGACGTCGGTGCCGGACCGCCCGGCGTCGACGACCACGACGTCCGCGGGCACGGCCGCGGTGCCGGCCGGGTGGCACCCCAGCGCCGCGACGGCGGCCGGCACGAGCCGCACCGCCGCCGCGGCAGCCGGCGGCACCGCGGGCGGTGGGCCGTCGCCATGCACGACGATCAGTTCCTCCGCGGGCCGGTCCAGCAGCGCCGCCAATCCGGCCGCGAGCACTCCGGAGGCGTCGCCCTCCGCCACCGGCAGCTCCGCAAGCAGCCGCGGACGGGGGTCGTCGACCGCCACCCGCACCCACGCGCTCCCCGCCGATACGGCCACGCGGTTCACGGGCCTGCCGGTCCGAGCTCGGTGTCCGGCTCGGGCGGGAGCCATGCGAGCTGCACGCCGCGGACGCCGCGCCGCCGGTCGACGAGCGTCCCCCGCCCCGGTGGCAGCGGCCGCGGTCTGACGGTGCCGACCAGCGTGCCCTCGTCCGGGCTGCCGTTCATCACCAGCCCCGGGGTGGCGAGCTCGCGGAGCCGACCGAGCAACGGATCGAACAGCGCCCGGGACGCCCCGCCGCAGCGCCGCGTGACGACCACGTGCAGGCCGACGTCCTTGGCCTGCGGCAGGAACTCCAGGAGGGGCAGCAGCGGGTGGGCGACCGCGCCCCCGGGGGCGACGAGGTCGTAGTCGTCGACGAGGACGGCCACGTCCGGGCCGCTCCACCAGCTGCGTTCCCGCAGCTCACGCCGCCCGACGGTCGGGCCGGGCAGCCGTCCCCGCAGGGCCGCCGCGAGGTCGTGGGCCGCCTCCGCAGCCGCGTCGGCCGTACTCGCGTAGGCGAGCAGGTGCGCGGCGGGGACGGCGCCGAGCAGCCCCCGGCGGTAGTCGACGACCACGACGCGCAACTCGTCCGGCGCGTACTGCGCGACCAGCCCGTGCGCGAGCAGGCGCAGCAGGGTGGTCTTGCCGCTCTCCGCGTCCGCGAAGCACACCAGGTGCGGGTCCGCGCCCAGATCGACCGCGATCGGGGCGAGGCCCTCCTCGTCGAGACCGACGGGAATGCGGCCCCTGCCGCCGCCGGCACTGTCCACGGCGAGAGCGGGGACGTCGTCGAGGTGCACCAGCTCGGGCAGCATCGCGACCGGGGCGAACGACGGGCCCGTCCACGCGTCGGCCACGGCGGCCACGAGACCGGTGGTGTCGCCGCCGGCGGCCAGCCACGGGGCCGCCAGCACCATCGGGGCCCGTCCGCCGCCAGGCCGTGTCCCGGTCGTGCGGGCACCGCAGCCGCCCGGCGGCGGTCCACCTCGGACTCGGCCGGCTCGCCCAACCGCAGCTCGAGGCGGCTGCCGAGGACGTCCTTGAGCGCAGGCCGGAGCTCGCTCCACCGGCTCGCCGTGACCACCAGGTGCAGACCGTACGAGAGCCCCTGCGCGGCGAGCGGCAGCAGCCGCGCCTCCAGGTCGTCGAACTCGCCGCGCAGCACGAGGTAGCCGTCGACCACGAGCAGGACGTCCGTGGCGGCCTCGGCGGGAAACTCACCCGCCGCTCTACGGGCCCGGAACTCCTCGACCGATCCGACACCCGCCGCACGGAACAGCCGCTCCCGCCGGTCCAGCACGGCCGCCGTCTCGGCGACGACCCGGCGAACGACGTCCGGGTGCTGCCGGTCCGTGACCGTACCGACGTGGGGCAGACCGGCGAGCACCGACAGCGCACCACCACCGAAGTCGATGACGTGCACGCCGAGCTCGTCCGGCCGGTGGGTGAGCGCGAGGGCCAGCACCGCCGTCCGCACCGCCCCGGACTTGCCCGCCCGGGGCCCGCCGACCACGGCGAGGTGACCCGCGGCGTTCGCGAGGTCGATCGTCAACGGGTCGCGACGTTGCAGGTACGGCCGGTCGACCATGCCGACGGGCACCCGCAGCGTCCCGCCGGACACGGGTACCGCGAGGCCCCGACCCGGCCGGACCGCAGGCGCACCGAGCACCTGGTCGAGGGGTGGTGCCGCATCCAGCGGGGGCAGCCACACCCGGTGTGCCGCCGGTCCCCGCCCGACCATCGCCGCGATCATCGTGTCGAGCACCGTGGGGCCGTCCGGCTGCGCCTCCGGCGGCGGCCCCGTGCCGTCCGGCCCCACCGGCCCGGCGCGGAACCGACGGACCAGGCGCGGCGCGGGCGGGCCCGGCACGGTCCGGGCCGACGAGCCCACGATCGGGCCGGAGACGTACGCGGCCCGGAAGCGGATCAGCTCACCCGCCCCCGTGGCGAGGAAGGCCGACCCGGGCGCGGGCGGCAACCGGTGGGCGTCGGGCACCCCCAGCACCGCGCGCGACTCGGCCGCGGAGAAGGTGCGCAGGGCGATCCGGTAGGAGAGGTGCGAATCGAGCCCGCGCAGCCGGCCCTCGTCGAGCCGCTGCGACGCGAGCAGCAGGTGGATCCCGAGCGACCGGCCGAGCCGCCCGATCGTCCCGAGGAGATCGACGAGCTCCGGGCGCTGAGCGAGCAGCTCGGAGAACTCGTCGACGACGACCAGCAGCGCCGGCAGCGGGGGCAGGTCTCGCCCCTGGGTGCGGCGCGCGGCCGTGTACTCGGCCACCCCGGTGAGGTTGCCCGCGGCCCGCAGCAGCTCCTGACGCCGGGTGAGCTCGCCCTCCAGCGCGTCCGCCATCCGATCGACCAGATGCAGCTCGTCCGCCAGGTTGGTGATCACCGCGGAGACGTGCGGGAGGCTCCCGAGGCCGAGGAAGGTGGCACCGCCCTTGAAGTCGACCAGCACGAGGTTGAGCTCGGCCGACGAATGGGTGGCGACCATGCCGAGGACCAGCGTGCGCAGCAGCTCGCTCTTGCCCGAACCCGTGGCACCGATGCACAGGCCGTGCGGCCCGCTGCCGCCCTGGGCGGACTCCTTGAGGTCCAGCACCACCGGTGCCCCCGCGTCGTCCACCCCGACCGGCACACACAGCCTGTCCGCGGACCGGCGGCGGCGGTCCACGCGCAGCGCCTCGACGGCCTCCGCGGTGACCGTGCCGGGCGCACCCCGCGCGAGGCCGAGCAGCTCGGGCAGGCCGGTGGCCGGCTCCGGACCGGCGAGCGGGCCGGCACCGGCGGGCCGGTAGCGGGCGAGCCGGCGGGCCAGCGCCGTGGCCTCGGCGACGGGGAGGGCGTCCGGCCTGCCGACGGCACCGACGCCGCCGGCCCCGTCCGTCCAGGACAGCTCGTCCGGCCCGACGAGCAGGCGCACCACGGCGGGCGTCGGCCACCGGCCGGGTGGCGCCCCCACCCGAAGCACCGTCGTGCCCGCGACCGCGGCCCACGAGCCTGGTCCGGCCGCGTCGTCGACGATCACGAGCAGGTGCGGCTCGGCCGCTCCGGTGCCCGGTGTGCGGCCCGCGAGCTCGGCCTCCCACCAGTGCCGGACGTCGTCGACCCGGGCCGTGATCATCCGTACCGGACCGACGTCGTCGCGGAGCCGCGGATGTGCAGCGTGCGGCAGCCACTTGACCCACTCCCACTCCGGTGCCAGGTACGCGGGGGCGACCACGGCGAGCAGCGCCTCCGTCGGGCCGTGCCACAGCACGTACTGCGCGACCAGCGCCCGCGCCAGTGCGCGGGCGTGCTCGGGCCCGGCGCCCGGCGCCGCCTCGAGCCAGATCGCCGCGGTCCCGTGCAGCGACAGTGCGATCGGGAGTTCGGGGACGATCGCGTGCGCCCGGAGGAAGCGGCGCAGGGCCAGCGCCGTGACCGGCTCGAGCCCGTCCACCGGACCGGTCTGCGGCGCGACCAGTGCGGTGGCCGGCCGCTGCACGCCGGTCCCCGCGCGCAGCAGGCCGAAGTCGGGGTCGGTGCTGCGCCGTTCCCACAGCCGCCCGGCTGCGAGCACCGTGGGCCAGGCTGCGGGATCAGGATGCACGTGCTCCAGGGCGGCACGCTGCTCCGTGACGACGACCCGGACCCGCCGGCGGGTCGATGCCAGGTACCGCAGGTAGTCGCGCCGCTCCTCGTCGATCACCGCCTGCCGCTGACCTGCGCTCCGCCCCCCACCGCCGACGAGCAGCATCCCGACCGTCGACACCGCGAACATGCCGCCGAACAGCAGCGACGACGGATCGCGCGGACCCAGCGCGACGAATCCGACCGAGCCGAGGAGCATCACCCCGGGCAGCAGCCGGGCGAGGAGCGCGGGCGGGACGGGCCGCTCGGGCTCCGGTGGCGGCTCGATCGCAAGCTCGCCGCCGGGCATCCGGGGGACGGCGCGCGGCGGCCGCGGCACCTCGACCGTGGGCATCGCGCCTCCGTTCCTCCGGTGCGGGCCTGCGACTTCTGCGAAACGGCCCCGCGGGGGACCGCAGCGCGGCGATAGTAGGCAGCCGCACCGACAGTTCGTGGCCGTTCAGCAGAACCGGCGACGGCCCCGGGTCACGACCCGCTCAGGAGGTTCCGTGCGCGCCCCGCCCGTCTACTGCCGGCTGACCGTGCTCGCCCCCGGCAGCCGCGCCGACGTCGCCCTGCCGGTCGACGTCCCGGTCGCCGACCTGGTGCCGATGCTCATGGAGCTGCTCGGCGAGCAGGGCGACCCGGCCCGGCCGGTGCCGTGGCGCCTCACCGGGCCGACCGGGGGTGCGCCTGCGCCGGACGCCACGCTGGACGACCTCGGCGTTCTCGACGGGGAGCTGCTGCGGCTCGGACCGGCGGCCCCGCCGCCACCGGCCCCGGTGTTCGACGATCCCGTCGACGCGCTGGCGGCGCTCACCGCACCCCCCGCCGAGACCCGTCGGCCGGGCCTGCGGGTGATCGTGCCGGCCGTCACCGTGCCCGTGGGCGCTCTGCTGCTGGCGGGCCCGGGAGCCACCGGCCACGCCTGGGCGGCCGTTGCGCTCGCAGGTGCCGCAGCGCTGGCCGCGCTCGGCTGGGCCGCGCTGCTCGGCCGGCGTGCGAACGACCGGGTCACGGATCCCCCGACCGCGCAGGCGCCGGCCCTGGTCCCCGCCCTCTGCGCGGTACCACTCGCGGCGGCCGCCGGCTGGGCCGCCCTGCCGGGGCCGCCGGACGCCGCATCGCTCCTGGCGGCCGCGGTGGCGGCCGGAACGGCGGCCGCGCTCGCCCAGGTCGCCGTCCGGACGGTGGTCCCCGCGCTCGTCGGCACCGGAGTGGCCGCGGTGCTGACCGCTACCGCGGCGGTCGCCCGCCTGCAGCTCGACGTCGCCGTCCCGGTGATCGCCGCCGTCGTCGCTGCCGCCGCGCTCTGCACCGGGCCGGTGCTCCCCCGCCTGACGCTGCGGTTGTCCGGCCTGCCCCGGCCCGTCGTCGCCACGGACGCCGCCGGGCTGATCGCCGCGGACACGGGTCCGGACGTCCTCGCACCCGCCGAACTCGCCACCCGCGCCAGGCTGGCCCGCGCCCAGCTCGCCGGGCTGTCCGGGGGCAGCGCGGTGGTCGCCGCCACCGCGGCGCCGCTCGCCGCCACCGGCGGGTGGGCAGGATGGACGGGCCCGGCGCTCGCCGCCGGTGTCGCGGCGGTGCTGCTGCTGCGCGCCCGCGGGTTCGCCGATCCGGCGATCGCGCGGGTCCACCTGACGAGCGGCTCCGTGGCGGGAGTCGCCCTGATCGGACTCGGCGCGGTCGCCGCCGGTCCGACCGGGCACCTGGGCGGCGCCCTGATCCTGCTCGGCGCTGCGGGGATCACGATCGCGACGGCGGGTGCGACGGCCACGGGCTCGCCCGTGGCACGCCGGGCCGTGGAGCTGGTCGAGGGCGTCCTCACCGCGGCCGTGGTCCCGCTCGCCCTCGCGGCGGCGGGTGTGTTCGAACTGGTGCGCGGGCTGTGAGTGCGGGTACGGCCGTCGCCGCGGTGCTCGCGCTGCTCGCCCCGTTCCCCGCGCCCGCTCCGTCACCGGTCCGATGCGCTCCTCCGGCTGCGGTCGCCGGGCCCGTCGAGCCCGCACTGGCCGAGCGGTGGCGGCTGCCCGCTGTGCACGCGCTGGCGACCGGGCGTGGTCAGCGCGTCGCGGTGATCGACACCGGGGTGGCTCCCCACCCCCGGCTCGCCGGCCGGCTGGTCGGGCTGGACGACCTGCTCGCGGGGGGCGACGGGCTCGACGACTGCGACGGTCACGGCACGGCCGTGGCCGGGCTGATCGGCGCCGCTCCGGACCCGCGGGACGGCTCGGCCGGGGTCGCTCCCGGGGCCCGGATCCTCGCGCTGCGCCAGTTCAGCCCGACGGTCGCCGGACCGGACGGGCGGCCCGCGGGCGACCTGCGCTCGCTGGCGGCAGCGCTGCGGGAGGCGGTCGGCGCCGGAGCCACGGTCGTCAACATCTCCGGAGCGGTATGCCTGCCCGCCGAGCAGGCCGCCACCGAGGGCGCCCCGCTGCGCTCCGCGCTCCGGGCGGCCGCCGTCGCGGACGTCGTGGTCGTGGCGGCGGCCGGCAACCTCGACAGCGGCGGGTGCGCCGCGGACCGCCTGGATCTGGTGTCGCTGCCCGGATCGGAGGACGGCGTGCTCACCGTGGGTGCGGTCGGCCCGGACGACCGGCCCACGCGGTTCACCGTCCGGGGACCGTGGGTCGACGTGGCCGCTCCCGGGACGGCCATGCGCTCGTTGAGCGTGGACGGGGGCACCGGGCCGCCGTTGGACGGCACCAGCTTCGCCGCCCCGCTCGTCGCCGGCCTCGCTGCGCTGATCCGTGAGCGCCTGCCCGGCCTGACCGCGGGCGAGGTCGTGGACCGCATCACCGGGACGGCCCGCCGCCCTCCCGCCGGGCGCGACGAGGCGGTCGGCGCCGGGGTCGTCGACCCCGTTGCCGCGCTGACGGCCGAGCCCGCGGTGCTCGCCATGCCGGGCGCCGCTGCGACGGCGGTGCTCGCCGTGCCCGCGGCGCCGGAACGGTCGGCGCGATGGCCGCTCCCCGCGCTCGCGGTCCTGCTGGCGGTCACGGCCGCGGCAGCCGCCGCGCTGCGTCCCCGGCCTGCCTCGCGGAGCTGAGCGGCACGGTCGCCGCGGCTGCTGCGCCGACCGTGCCGCTCGTCATCGAGCCGGGACGTCCACGGTCTCGGTGGCGCCCGCGACGTCCAGCACAGGACCGGTCGGCAGGAGCCGCAGCGCCGCTTCCGGGGCCGGCGCGGGCTCCGTGATCCCGAGCGCGGCCGCCGACGCCGCGTCCGCGACCCCGCTGGCGACCCCGCTCGCCGACACGAGCCACACGGTCCCCGCTCCACCCGGGACGCCCGGCGCGGTTGCGCGCACCGCCCCGCCTGCGCCCACCGCGACCGCGTCCACCCGCGCGCCGGCGCCATCCGCTCCGGCGAGCACGACCGTCGGCTCCTCGCCCGGCATCCGCCCGACGTGCACGCCACCCACCGGGCCCGCCCCCGGCTCTCCGGACCAGGTCCAACAGGTCACGGGCGCCTCGGCCGGCTCGCGCAGCGCCGGCGCGACGGTGGGCCAGCCGGCCACGTCGAGCCGGCGGGCCGGGGGAAGGCCGGCGGCCACCTCCGGGCCGATCCCGGCCACCGCCTTCCCGGACATCGCGGCCAGCACGTCCGCCACCAGCGGGGGGACCTCCTGCAGGCCCGCGTCGAGCACCACGTGATACCGCGGAGCCGCCCCTGCGGGACGGCTCGACACCACGTCACCTACCCGTGCACGCAGGCCGCGCGGCCCGGGTGCGCCGGCACCGGGCACGACAGGTCTGGCCAACGGCGGTCCCTCGGGAAGAGCCGAGACCAGCCCCGGGGACGCGGGCCGGGCGACCCGGCCGGTGAGCCCGAGCGCGGTCCGGACCACGGTGTCCCCGAGGTCGACCCGGTGCCGGTACCCGCCCGTGACCAACCACGTCCCCCCACCCGGCACGGCGAGCAGGACACCGGCCGGTTCCTCCGCCCCCGCTGCGACGCCGGCGAGCACTGTCGTGCCGAGCAACCGGCCGGTGGGGGTGACCTCGTCGCACACCGCCCACCGCGGCACGACGCGCCGCTGCGGATCCGCCCCCACCGCCCCGGCGACGGCGGCGGCCGCGGTGCGCGGCGCCTCCGCGAGCGTCCCGTCGTCGACGAGCACCGGGTCGGTGAGCACCGGCGCCGATCGCAGCGCGGCGAGCACGAGCCGACCCGCGACGGCGTTCGCGACGGGCACCAGCCGGTCCGGATCGTGCGCGACGACGTACAGCGCGCCCGACGGCGTGCCGACCACCAGGTCCTGTGCCCGCCACGCCGGACGCGGGGCGACGACCCCCGACACCAGGGCCGCGGCAAGGCCGAGCACACCCAGCACGACCCCCGCCGCGACCGCCCGGCGCTGTGCGCGGACCTGCTCGTGCAGCGGCACCGGATCACCCCGCACGAGGGCGGCCTCCCACCGGCGCAGGCCGAACCGGTAGGCGTCGACCTGGTCGCGGGTGGCCGGGCTGGGAGGAGCCACGCCCGGCACGCTAACCGGGCGGACGCGTCCCCGAGGCCGTTTCGCAACAACACCCGGGGGGACCGGCGTTCGCCGGGTCGGGTCAGCCCACCGAGATCGCGTCGAGGCGCTCGCGGATGGACGGTGCCGTCACCACCGGGTCGGGATCGCGTTCGTGCTCGGCCGCATCAGGGCGCCTCCCCGATGTCTTCGTGCCACAGCTCCGGCCGGGCGGCGATGAAGCCCTCCATCAGCGACACGCAGCGCTCGTCATCGAGCAGCGTGACCTCGACCCCGTGCTCGGCCAGCCAGCCGTGCCCACCGGTGAACGTGCGCGACTCCCCGATCACCACGGCACCGATGCCGAACTGCCGCACCAGCCCACTGCAGTACCAGCAGGGCGACAGGGTCGTCACCATGACGGTCTTGCGGTAGTCGCGCTGGCGGCCGGCCGCACGGAACGCGGCCGTCTCGGCGTGCATCGACGGGTCACCGTCCTGGACGCGTCGGTTGTGGCCGCGGCCCAGGAGCGTCCCGTCGGCGGCGAACAGGGCGGCCCCGATCGGGATGCCGCCCTCCGCGAGCCCGGCGCG
>JAEUJO010000302.1 GCA_016794615.1 Pseudonocardia sp.
CGGCGGGTCCTGCGGCCGGTGCTGGCGGGTGGGGCCGCAGGCGATGCGGGAGCGCGGCAGGGTGGACCTGCTGGCACCACGGGCAAGCAGGATCACCCCGCCGCACCCGCGGCCGGCGCACCTGCCGGTGCCGCGCCCGCAGGGTCGCGGGGGGACGGGCACGTCGGCGCAGGTCCCACCGGGCTGAACGACCGGACCGGCACCGAGGCGCCGTCCGCCTCGCTCCCGCTTCCGCTGCGGCTGGTGCGCCGGTTCCCGGTGCTGCAGGGCATCCCGGCGCGGGTGATCGCCATCGGCCCGCTGCCCGAGCACGCCCCGGCGTGGGCGCGACGCCCCGAGATGCCCGTCGCCACCGCACCGGCGACGACCGAACCGCCTGCCGTCTCCTAGCTAGTAGGCTCGCCGCCCACCTCGTTCCGGCCGGAGGATCGGTTCGGCCTCGACCGGGCTGATCGTGCGGGAGCTCCGGACACCCGAGCCGGCCGCATTGCGCCCGGACGATCAACCCGGAGCAACGACGGCCATGGCGCAACCGCGGCGGCCGTGCGGTCACCGGTGGCAGCGCCCAGGTGCGCCAGCACCGCCAGCGCGCGGCTCCTCCCGGGGAGAACGTCTACAGCACGGTGGTCGAGCAGGCGCCGTGCACGCACGGCCGCGCTCGGTGGAGTTCCGTTCCGCGCTGCCACGGACCAGCATGGGCAAGGTGCACAAGCGAGCGTTGCGGGAGCCGTACCGGGTAGGACGACAGCGACGGGTGGCGGGGGCGTGAGTGGGCAGCCCGTGCTCGTGTCCGTCGACGGCCCGGTCGCCACGATCACCTTCAACCGGCCGGAGAAGCTGAACGCCGCCGACCTCGCCCAGTGCCACGGGCTGGAGGCGGCGGTCGCCGCGGTCGGGGCCGAGCCCGGGGTCCGGGTGGTGCTGCTGCGCGGGGCGGGCCGGTCGTTCGGGTCGGGCATCGACCGCGACATGCTCGCCGGCGGCATGCCACCCGACTTCGTGCCCTCACACGAGCGCTCGTACGCGGCGCTGGAGGACATGGACAAGCTCGTCGTCGGGGTGCTGCACGGGCACTGCCTCGGCGCGGGCCTGCTCGCCGCGCTGGCCTGCGACCTGCGCATCTGCAGCACCGACGCGGCCCTCGGGCTGACCGCCGCGCGTTTCGGACTGTTCCCGGCGATGGGCACGTTCCGCCTGCCACGGCTGATCGGCCTCGGTCCGGCACGCCGTCTCATCCTGTCCGGTGAGACGGTCGACCCGGCCGAGGCGTACCGGCTCGGGCTGGTCGACCACCTCGTCCCCGCGGAACGGTTCACCGACGGCGTCGACGAGCTGGTCGCGCACTATGCCGCGCTCTCCCCCGCGAGCGTCGTCGCGATCAAGCGGTTGACGGCACGCGCGTTCGACGCACCGCGCGACGCCGTCCTCGCCGAGGTACTGCCGCTGCTCGCGGCCTGCCTCGACGCTCCGGACGTCGCGTCGGCGAGCGCCGTGTGGCAGGCGCGGGGCGGGCGCTGACCGCCGGGCCCGCTCGCCCCGAGGAACGGGGCCTGGCACCCAGGGCAGCCAGGCCCCTCACCTCCGTGCGGGCGACGGGCCGTCCGGTCAGCGCACGCCGGCGGGCAGGGCCGTCCGCAGACCCGCGTACGCCACGGCGTCGACCAGCGCCAACCAGGACGCCTCGACGACGTTGCCGTGCACGCCGACCGTCGTCCACGAGCCTGCGCCGTCGGTCGACTCGACGAGCACCCGGGTGACGGCGTCCGTCCCGCGCGTCTCCCCCTCGCCCTGCGGTGCGAGAAGGCGGACCTTGAAGTCCGACAGCTCGACGTCCGCGAGCCACGGCCGCGACGGGGTGAGCGCCGCGCGCAGAGCCGCGTCCAGGGCGTTGACCGGGCCGTTGCCCTCCCGCGTCGCGATGATCCGCTCGCCGTCGACGACGAGCTTGACCGTCGCCTCGCAGATGACCTCGCCGCCCCGGTTCTCGATCAACACGCGATACGACTCAAGCGTGAACGGGAGCACCGCCCCGTCCTCGTCGCCGAGCCCAGTGCCCTTGAGTGCAGCGCGCATGAGCAGCTCCAGCGAGGCGTCCGCCGCCTCGAACGACCACCCCTGCGCCTCCCGCTCCTTGACCGTGCCGACCACGCTCGTCACGGCGTCGGGACGGCCGGCCAGGTCCAGGCCGAGCTCGACACCCTTGAGCTCGACGCTGGCCCGGCCGGCCATCTCCGTGACCAGAACCCGCTGCCCGTTGCCGACCTCCACAGGGTCCATGTGGTTGTACAGCTCCGGGTCGACCTTGATCGCACTCGCGTGCAGGCCCGCCTTGTGGGCGAACGCTGCGACCCCGACATAGGCCTGGTGGGTGTCGGGGGCGATGTTGGCGATCTCCGCCAACGCGTGCGAGGTCCGGGTCAGCTCGGCGAGCGCGCCGTGCGGGAGCACGGGCATGCCGAGCTTGGTCACGAGGTTCCCGACCACGGCGAACAGGTCGGCGTTGCCGGCCCGCTCCCCGTAGCCGTTGGCGGTGCACTGCACGTGTGTCGCGCCCGCCTGCACCGCGGCGACGGAGTTGGCGACGGCACACCCGGTGTCGTCCTGGCAGTGGATGCCCAGCCGGAACCCGGTGCGGTCCTTGACCTGCGCGACGACCTCGGCGATCCCGAGCGGGAGCATGCCGCCGTTGGTGTCGCACAGAACGGCGACGTCCGCGCCCGCGGTGACGGCCGCGTCGAGCACGCGCAGCGCGGTGTCCGGGTCGAACCGGTAGCCGTCGAAGAAGTGCTCGGCGTCGAGGAAGACCCGCCTGCCCTCCGCCCGGAGGAACGCGACCGTGTCGGCGACCATGGCGCAGTTCTCGGTGACGTCGGTGCGCAGCGCACGCTCGATGTGGCGGCGGTCGGACTTCGCGACGAGCGTGACGACCGGTGCTTGCGCGTCGAGCAGGGCGCGGACCTGGGGGTCGCGGTCGGCGGTCGTGCCCGCCTTGCGGGTGGCGCCGAACGCGACGAGCGCGGCGTGCCGCAGGGTCAGCTCGCCTGCCGCGGCTCGGGCGAAGAACTCGGTGTCCTTGGGCAGCGCCCCCGGCCAGCCACCTTCGATGTAGCCGACCCCCAGCGCGTCGAGCTGGCGGGCGACAGCGAGCTTGTCGGCGACCGAGTAGCTGATCCCCTCACGCTGGGCGCCGTCACGCAGCGTGGTGTCGAAGACGTGGAAGTCGTCCCCGAGGGGGGTGCCGGCAGGGACGGTGCGGGGGGACATCGGGGCTCCTGGTGGTGGGTGCGCGCGATCGGGCAACAAAAAAGACCTCCCGCGGGTGCGAGAGGTCTGCGCGCCGGCTCGGAGAGGCTTAGCCGACGCGCTCGTCGATAATGATCACGCAGACGTGAGGCACGGGCGCAGTGTTGCACGCATGCTCCCACGCCGTCACATCGCCGTCCCACATCCTGGGAGGCCGGTGGGTCGGCGCCGCTCCGCGGGTGATCAGGAGCTCGACGGGGCGGCCTGGCGGCTCACCAGTGCCGCGAGGCGGTCCCCGATGGACCGGGTGTGGCCCGTCGCCTGATGGCTGCGGGTCGCGAGGTCGAAGGCCACCGCGGCCTCGATGCGGCGCGCCGCGTTGGCGTCGCCGAGGTGGTCCAGCAGCAGCGCCACCGACAGCACCGCCGCCGTCGGGTCCGCGATGCCCTGGCCGGCGATGTCCGGCGCGCTGCCGTGTACCGGCTCGAACATGCTGGGGTTGCGCCGGCTGACGTCGAGGTTGCCGCTGGCCGCGAGGCCGATCCCGCCCGTGACGGCCGCCGCGAGGTCGGTGACGATGTCGCCGAACAGATTGTCCGTGACGAGCACGTCGAACCGGCCGGGGTCGGTGACCAGGTGGATCATCGTGGCGTCGATGTGCTCGTACGACACCGCGACGTCCGGGTGCTCCAGCGACACCTCCTCGACCAGCCGCGACCACAGCGAGCCCGCGTAGGTCAGCACGTTCGTCTTGTGCACGAGCGTGAGCTGCTTGCGCTCGCGGCGCCCGGCCCGGGCGAACGCGTCGCGTACCACCCGCTCGACGCCGTACGCGGTGTTCACGCTGACCTCGGTGGCGATCTCCTGCGGAGTGTCCTTGCGCAAGCTCCCGCCGACCCCCGCGTACGGGCCCTCGGTGCCCTCGCGTACCACCACCATGTCGATCTCCGGCCGGCCCGCGAGCGGGCTGTGCACGCCCGGGTAGAGGCGCGCCGGGCGGAGGTTGACGTGGTGGTCGAGCTCGAAACGCAGCCGCAGCAACAGGCCGCGTTCGAGGATCCCGCTGGGCACGGACGGGTCGCCCACCGCGCCGAGCAGGATCGCGTCGTGCTGCTGCAACTCGCTCAGCACCGAATCCGGCAGCAGCTCGCCGGTGGAGTGCCAGCGCGCAGCGCCCAGGTCGTAGGTGGTGGTCGACAGGTCCGGGACGACCTCGGTGAGGACCTTCAGCGCCTCGTCGATGACCTCCGGCCCGATGCCGTCGCCCGGGATGACCGCAAGGCGCATGCCTTCGTTCCTCTCTGCATGTCGAATCAGCTCGATACGGCCCCGGTTCACAGGCCGGTCCGACACGGGCCCGGTCGATCGAGCCCACGTCGACACTGCGCTGCCGCACGCTACTCGGTGCAACGGCGTATGGACGTCGACGGTCACCCGGCGGTGGTCCGCCCGCCGGGTGGTCCGTGCCGCCGGTCAGTCGAACGAGACGAGGCGCGTCGTCCGCGCTCCGATGGACGCGCCGATCGGTTCGAGGACGCCCGGGTCGACGGGCCGGTCCACGCGGAGCAGCATGATCGCGTCCGTGCCGTCGGTGGTCTGGCTGATCTGGGCGGCCTCGACGTTCACCGCAGCCTCGCCGAGCAGCGACCCGACCCGGCCCATCACACCCGGCCGGTCGGCGTACTCGAGCACGACGACCTCGCCCTCGGCGCGCAGGTCGAAGTGGCGGCCGTTGACCTCCACCAGCTTCTCCACCTGGGCCCGACCGGTCAGCGAACCCGAGACGGTGATCGCCTCGCCGTCCGGCATGGCGGCGCGCAGCTGCACGACGCTGCGGTAGTTGTCGCTCTCCGGGACGGTGGCCAGGTCGACGCCGACCCCCCGCTCCGCGGCCAGCGCCGGCACGTTCACGAACGTGACCTGCTCGTCCACCACGTTGGTGAACACCCCGCGCAGGGCAGCCAGCGGCAGCACCGAGACGTCCTCGGCGGCCAGCTCGCCGCTGACCTCGACGGTGATGGAGCTGGGCACCCGACCCGCCAGGACGTGCAGCATCGTGCCGAGCTTCTGGGTGAGCGGCAGCCAGGGCCGCACCTCCTCGCCCACCACGCCGGTGACCTGCACGTTCACCGCGTCCGGCACGAACTCGCCCGCGAGGGCGAGCTGCACGGAGCGCGCGACGTCCGTCCCGGCACGGTCCTGGGCCTCGTCCGTCGACGCGCCGAGGTGCGGGGTGACGACCACCTGCGGCAGCTCGAACAGCGGGCTCGACGTGGTGGGCTCGGTGACGTAGACGTCGATGCCCGCACCGCCGACGTGCCCGCTGCGGACCGCCTCGGCCAGCGCGTCCTCGTCGACCAGGCCGCCGCGAGCGGCGTTGACGATCAGCACGCCGGGCTTGGTCAGCGCCAGCTGGTCCTTGCCGATGAGGCCGAGGGTCTCGGCCGTCTTGGGCAGGTGGATCGAGATCATGTCGGCCCGCCCGAGCAGCTCCTCCAGGCTCACCAGCTCGATGCCGAGCTGCGCGGCGCGGGCGGGCGCGACGTACGGGTCGAAGGCGATCAGCCGGACGTCGAAGGCGGCCAGGCGGTGCGCGACGAGCTGGCCGATCTTGCCGAGACCGACGACACCGACGGTCTTGCCGTTCAGCTCGACACCGCTGTAGGCGCTGCGCTTCCACTGCCCGCTGCGCAGGCTCGCGTCCGCGGCCGGGATGTGGCGCGCGGTGGCGAGCAGCAGGGCGATCGCGTGCTCGGCAGCGGAGACGATGTTCGACGTGGGCGCGTTGACCACCATGACGCCGCGGGCTGTCGCAGCGGGCACGTCGACGTTGTCCAGGCCCACCCCGGCGCGGGCGACGACCTTCAGCCGGGTGGTGGCGGCCAGCGCCTCGGCGTCGACCTTGGTCGCCGATCGGACGAGCAGCGCGTCCGCGTCGGTGAGCGCGCCGAGCAGGGCCGGCCGGTCCGTCCCGTCGACGTGGCGGATCTCGACGTCGTCGCCGAGCATCGCGACCGCGGAGGGCGCGAGCTTCTCGGCGAGCAGGACGACGGGGCGGCGGGACGCCGAGGAGGAATTCTGGGACGCGGTGCTCACGGCGGTGCAGTGCTCCCGGATCGGGGACGGTGGTCTCGCCCGATGGTAGTTGGGTCGCCGACGGCACCGACCGGCGCAGGCCACAACTCCTGTAAGTCCTGTACGCGAATCACGGGAGAGCGGGCACCACCGCTGTGCATCCGTCGGTCGAAGCCGCGCTTCCGGAGATCAGGGAGCTGTGTCGGCGGTTGGGCGTGGCGCGGCAGATCCCGCCGAGGATGCCCGGGACGTCGATGTGCGGGTGGAGTTCGAAGGACAGCTGTCGCGGCACGATCAGGGCTGAGCGACCGGACAAGAACGGGGTCCGCACACCGGCAGTCACCGGTGCACGGACCCCGCCCCTCGTGCACGAGCGCTACTTCGCCTTCTCGCCCACCCAGCTCATCAGGCCCCGCAGCTTCTCGCCCACCACCTCGATGGGGTGCTCCTGGCCCTCGCGCTGCAGCTTGGTGAAGTTCGGGCGGCCGTTGTCGTCCTCGGCCACCCACTCGCGCGCGAACGTGCCGTCCTGGATCTCGCCGAGGATCTTCTTCATCTCCACCTTGGTGGCGGCGTTGACCACGCGCGGGCCGCGGGTCAGGTCGCCGTACTCGGCGGTGTCGGAGATCGAGAACCGCTCGTTCGCGATGCCACCCTCGTACATGAGGTCCACGATCAGCTTGAGCTCGTGCAGACACTCGAAGTACGCGATCTCCGGGGCGTAGCCGGCCTCGGTGAGCACCTCGAACCCGGTCTGCACCAGCGCCGCCATGCCGCCGCACAGCACGGCCTGCTCGCCGAAGAGGTCGGTCTCGGTCTCCTCGGTGAACGTCGTCTCGATGACGCCCGCGCGGGCGCCGCCGATCGCCGCGGCGTAGGCGAGAGCGAGCTTCTTCGCGCCGCCGGTCGGGTTCTGCTCCACCGCGATCAGGCAGGGCACGCCCTTGCCGTCGACGAACTGGCGGCGCACGAGGTGGCCGGGGCCCTTCGGCGCCACCATCGCCACGTCGACGTCCTTGGGCGCGGTGATGAGGCCGTAGCGGATGTTGAAGCCGTGGCCGAAGAAGATCGCGTCGCCCGCCTTCAGGTTGGGCGCGATCGACTCGGAGTAGATGTGCCGCTGCTTGGTGTCCGGCGCGAGGATCATGATCAGGTCGGCCTCGGCGGCGGCCTCCGCCGGCGTCACGACCCGCAGCCCCTCCTCCGCGGCCTTGGCCCGGCTCTTCGAGCCCTCGGGCAGGCCGATCCGCACGTCGACGCCGGAGTCACGCAGGGACAGCGCGTGCGCGTGCCCCTGGCTGCCGTAGCCGATCACCGCGACCTTGCGGCCCTGGATGATCGACAGGTCGGCGTCGTCGTCGTAATAGATGTTCACGGTCATGACGGGTGCTGCGTCCTCTCGGAAAGGGTGTGGCCTGCGACGGTGGGGCGGACGGCGCGCCGGCATCGGCGAGCGCTACCGACGTCGCCGGACCGGGACGTGTCTGAAGAGGGTGCTGGGATTCCGGTTCCGCGCGCTGCGCCTGCCGGCATCCCGGGATCCTCTCACCGGACGGTGGCGGCCGTGATGGAGCGGGGCCCGCGTCCCACGGCCACCATGCCGGACTGCACCATCTCGCGGATGCCGAACGGCTCGAGCATGCGCAGCAGTGCGGTGATCTTGTCCGCGGTGCCGGTCGCCTCGATCGTCAGCGACTCGGGCGCGACGTCGACGACCTTGGCCCGGAACAGCTGGACGGCCTCGAGCACCTGGCCACGCACCGTCCCGTCCGCGCGCACCTTCACCAGCAGCAGCTCGCGCTGCACCGACTGCGACGGCTCGAGCTCAACGATCTTGATGACGTGCACGAGCTTGTTGAGCTGCTTGGTCACCTGCTCGAGCGGGAAGTCCTCGACGGAGACGACGATCGTCATCCGCGAGACACCGGCCTGCTCGGTGGGGCCGACCGCGAGCGAGGCGATGTTGAACCCGCGGCGGGAGAACAGCCCCGAGACGCGGGCGAGCACGCCGGGTTTGTCCTCGACGAGAACCGAGAGCGTGTGCTTCTCCATCATGCGTCCTGTTCCTGGGACTGCTCGTTGACCGCGGCCGTGACGTCGGCCTCGGTGTCGACATCGGCGTTGAGCTCGTCGCCGTCGAACAGCGGCCGGATGGTGCGTGCCGCCATCAGCTGGTCGTTGCCGGTGCCGGCCGCGACCATCGGCCAGACCTGCGCGTCCGCACCGACGACGAAGTCGACGACGACGGGGCGATCGTTGATCTCCATCGCCTGCCGGATCGTCCGGTCGACCTCGTCGCGCGACTCGGCCCGCAGCCCGACGCACCCCATCGACTCGGCCAGCAGCGGGAAGTCCGGGATCCGGTACTTGTGCGTGCCGAGGTTGGTCTGCGAGTACCGCTCGCCGTAGAACAGGTTCTGCCACTGCCGGACCATGCCCAGGTTGCCGTTGTTGATCACGGCGACCTTGATCGGGATGCCCTCGATCGCGCAGGTGGCGAGCTCCTGGTTGGTCATCTGGAAGCAGCCGTCACCGTCGATCGCCCAGACCACCGCGTCCGGACACGCGACCTTCGCGCCCATCGCGGCGGGCACCGAGTAGCCCATCGTGCCCAGGCCGCCGGAGTTGAGCCACGTGCGCGGCTTCTCGTAGCCGATGAACTGCGCCGCCCACATCTGGTGCTGGCCCACGCCCGCCGCGTAGATCGCGTCCGGTCCGGCGATCTTCCCGATCCGTTGGATGACGTACTGCGGCGAGAGCGACCCGTCGTCGGGCCAGTCGTAGCCGAGCGGGTACGTGGCACGCCACGCGTCGATCTGCGCCCACCACTCCGTCAGGTCGGCGGTGCCGTTCCTGCGCTCGGCATCGACGGCCGCGAGCAGGTCGACCAGCACCTCCTTGCAGTCGCCGACGATCGGGACGTCCGCGCGGCGGTTCTTCCCGATCTCGGCCGGGTCGATGTCGGCGTGCACGACCTTCGCACCCGGGGCGAACGTCGCGAGCTGGCCGGTGACCCGGTCGTCGAATCGGCTGCCGAGCGCGACGAGCAGGTCCGCCTTCTGCAGCGCACCGACCGCGGACACCTTGCCGTGCATGCCGGGCATGCCGACGTGCTGCGGGTGGCTGTCGGGGAAGGCACCCAGCGCCATCAGCGTGGTGGCCACCGGGATGTTCGTCAGCTCGGCCAGCGCCAGGAGCTCCGCGGAGGCCTCGGCCTTGAGCACGCCGCCGCCGACGTAGAGCACCGGGCGGCGGGCGGCGCAGATGAGCTTCGCCGCCTCGCGGATCTGCTTGCCGTGCGGCCGGGTCGTCGGCCGGTATCCGGGCAAGCGCAGCTCCGGAGGCCAGACGAAGGTCGTCTTCGCCTGCAGCGCGTCCTTGGAGACGTCCACCAGCACCGGGCCCGGTCGGCCCGTCGACGCCAGGTGGAACGCCTCGGCGATCGCCCGCGGGATCTCCGCGGCGTCGGTCACCAGCATGTTGTGCTTGGTCACCGGCATGGTGATGCCGGTGATGTCGGCCTCCTGGAACGCGTCCGTGCCGATCAGCGGCTTCGCCACCTGCCCGGTGATCGCGACGATCGGCACCGAGTCCATGTGCGCGTCCGCCAGGGGGGTGATGAGGTTGGTCGCCCCCGGTCCCGATGTCGCCATACAGACCCCGACCTTGCCGTTGGCCTGCGCGTATCCCGTTGCGGCGTGTCCCGCGCCCTGCTCGTGGCGGACGAGGACGTGCCGGACTCTCGTGGAGTCCAGCAGCGGGTCGTAGGCGGGCAGGATCGCGCCACCGGGGATCCCGAAGACCACCTCGCAGCCGGCCTCCTCGAGTGAGCGAACGAGTGCCTGGGCGCCGGTGAGCGACGGCTCCTCGATGCGTCCGGAATCAGGGCGGCCGGAATCGGACCGGTCGGTGCGCGGCGACGGCGGCGGCGCCGGTTTCGGAGGGCCGGGGACCGGGCGGGGCGTGGCGGTGGTCATGGAAGTGGGCCTCGCTGGGGTTCGGTGGTGGTCCGGGCAGAAAAAAACCCTCGACCGCCGGATACAGCGGAACGAGGGTGGCGCGTCGACGGGGAACGTCCTCAGGCGTCGACGCGCCTGGGAAGTACGAGTGCACCGCGGACGGACATGACCGGCAGGTTAACGTCCGCGCTGGGCAGCGTCAAACCAGTGGGAGCAGCGGCCCGGATGGTGGGACGGCGGGATGGTGGGACGATGGTGGCGTGAGAACTCCGGCCCCGACGCCCGCCGTCTTCAGGGTCTCCCCACTGGTGGTGCTGTTCGCCCTGTTCCTGGGGGTGTGTGCGATCCCCGTCGCGTTCGGTGCCCCGTACCTGTGGCTGATCTACCTCGGGCCGGTGGGCATCGTGGCGTGGACGCTGCGCACCCGCACCGTCGTCGACGCCGACGGGCTCCGGGTGCGGCGACTGGTCGGCGGGCGGCGTGTTCCGTGGGAGGTCTGCGGCGGCCTGCGGGTGGACCGCCGCAGCGGGGTGCACGCGGTGCTGACCGGCGGCGAGGAGGTCGCGCTCCCGGCCGTCCGGGTGCGGGACCTTCCCGCGTTGGCGCTCGCGAGCGGCGGCCGGCTCCCGGATCTCGCGGCGCACGAATCGCCGTGAACGGGACGTCGATGCGCGACGGACCACCACCGCGTCACGCTCGGATCGACCAGCGGCATGAACCGCCCTCCTCCGGGCGGCATGCGGCGCGTACCGTGGGTCGCGATCAGTGCCGCACGGCCGGCCTCGGTCTCCCAGCGCGCTGACCGTGCCGGGCGCGGCCCGGCCCGCCCCTTCCACACCGCACCGGCCCCGGCCGGCTGCCCGACCCGGCTGGAGACCGACGTGCCGGCCCTTCGTTCCCGCGTGACCACCCACGGCCGCAACGCCGCCGGAGCCCGCGCCCTCTGGCGCGCCACCGGCATGGGCGACGACGACTTCGGCCGCCCTATCGTCGCGATCGCGAACTCCTACACCCAGTTCGTGCCCGGTCATGTGCACCTCAAGGACATGGGCGACCTCGTCGCCGAAGCGGTGCGGGGTGCTGGTGGCGTCCCCAGGGAGTTCCACACGATCGCCGTGGACGACGGCATCGCGATGGGCCACGGCGGGATGCTCTACTCGCTGCCCTCCCGCGAGGTGATCGCGGACGCCGTCGAGTACATGGTCAACGGCCACGCGGCCGACGCGCTGGTGTGCATCTCCAACTGCGACAAGATCACCCCGGGGATGCTCAACGCCGCCATGCGGCTCAACATCCCGACGGTCTTCGTCTCCGGCGGCCCGATGGAGGCCGGCAAGGCGGTCGTCGTGGACGGGGTCGCGCACGCCCCGACCGACCTCATCACCGCGATCTCCGCCTCGGCGGCGCCGGAGGTCGACGACTCCGGGCTCACCCTCGTCGAGCGTTCCGCCTGCCCGACCTGCGGGTCCTGCTCGGGCATGTTCACCGCGAACTCGATGAACTGCCTGACCGAGGCCCTCGGCCTCGCGCTGCCCGGCAACGGGTCGACGCTCGCCACGCACGCCGCCCGCCGCGAGCTGTTCCTCCAGGCCGGCCGGACCGTCATGGACCTCTGTCGCCGCTGGTACGACCACGACGACGCGAGCGCGCTGCCGCGCAACATCGCCACGCGGGCGGCCTTCGAGAACGCCATGGCACTCGACGTCGCCATGGGCGGCTCGACGAACACCGTGCTGCACATCCTGGCCGCGGCGCAGGAGGGCGAGATCGACTTCGACCTCGCCGCGATCGACGCGGTCTCCCGGCGCGTGCCGTGCCTGAGCAAGGTCTCGCCGAACTCGGACTACCACATGGAAGACGTCCACCGGGCCGGCGGCATCCCCGCGATCCTCGGTGAGCTGTGGCGCGGTGGCCTGCTCGACGAGGGCGTCCGCACGGTGCACTCCCCCTCGCTCGAGGCGTGGCTGTCGACGTGGGACGTGCGGGCCGAGGCGCCGTCGCGGACCGCTGTCGAGCTGTTCCACGCCGCGCCGGGCGGGGTGCGCACCACCGAGGCCTTCTCCACGGCGAACCGCTGGAGCTCGCTGGACACGGACGCCGCAGGTGGCTGCATCCGCGACGTCGCGCACGCCTACACCGCCGACGGCGGGCTGGCCGTGCTGCGCGGCAACATCGCCCCGGACGGTGCGGTGATCAAGACGGCCGGGATCCCCGAAGAGCTGTGGCACTTCGCAGGCCCGGCGCGGGTCGTCGAGAGCCAGGAGGAGGCCGTCTCGGTCATCCTCGCCAAGCAGGTGCAGCCCGGTGACGTGATCGTCGTCCGCTACGAGGGCCCGTCGGGTGGGCCGGGGATGCAGGAGATGCTGCACCCCACCGCGTTCCTGAAGGGCGCCGGGCTCGGCCGGGTGTGCGCGCTGATCACGGACGGCCGGTTCTCCGGCGGGTCGTCGGGCATCTCGGTGGGCCACATCTCGCCGGAGGCCGCCGCAGGCGGTGTGATCGGGCTGATCGAGGACGGCGACCGGGTGCTGATCGACGTCCCCTCGCGCACCCTCGCGCTCGACGTGCCGGAGGAGGTGCTGGCCGAGCGCCGCGCCAAGATGGACGCGTCCGAGCGGCCATGGCAGCCGCGGGACCGGGACCGGCCGGTGTCCAAGGCGCTGCGCGCCTACGCGGCACTGGCGACGAGCGCGCACACCGGCGCCGTCCGCCGCGTCCCCTGACGGGCTCTGGTCCGGGTTACGAGATCAGCGCGGGCGCAGCAGGAAGAACACCAGCAGGGCCACCGCCACCCCGATGATCAGGAACAGCACGCCCCACGGAGCGGGGCGGCGGTTCCAGGTGCGGCCGTTCTCCAGGGCGATCCGGCCTGCGCCGGTCAGCACCAGTGCGGCGGCGCCGAGCCCGAGCACGACCTCCAGCTCGACGGCGGCCGCCCCGGGGGGCCCGGCGATGAAGAACCCGTTGGTCGCCTTGAGCAGCACCGCATTGATCATCAGGGCGAGCAGGCCGGTGGCGGCCAGCGGCGTGAAGAGGCCGAGGACGACCGCCGCACCGCCGACCAGCTCGGTCAGCGCCGTCACCCACACCAGCACGTTCACGCTCCGGAACCCGAAAGCCGTCAGCGCGTTGCTCAAGCCGGACAGCCCGATGCCGCCCCACAGCCCGAACACGTGCTGCATGCCGTGCGCGAAGATCACCCCGCCGACGGCGAACCGCAGCAGGACCAGGCCGAGGTCGGTGCTCCGGTTCCAGGTCAGCTCACGGCGCTTCGGGCCGTCCAGCGGTTGGGTGGTCGCGCCACCGAGGCCGGATCCCGGCACGGAGCCGGCCGGCCCGGACCCGCTGTCGAACAACGAGGTCGGCTGGTCACTCATGGTTCTCCCCTCGCCGGCCTGATGGCCGCAGCCTACTGCTCCCCAGGTCCTGGGGCCCCGGTCCGGCAACGTCCACCCGACGTCACCGGACGCGACCCTAGTACCCGTCTTCCACCAGGTTCGGCGGCGCGTCGCCCTGCACGAACGCCCTGATCTGCTCGACGACGACGCCGAACGCGCGCCGCATTCCCCCCGGGACGCTGCCGCCGACGTGCGGGGTGAGCAGCAGGCCGGGCGCGGTCCACAGCGGGTGGTCCGCGGGCAGCGGTTCGGGGTCGGTGACGTCCACGGCGGCGCGCAGGCGGCCGGTCCGCAGCTCCCGCGTCAGCGCGTCGGTGTCGACGACCGGGCCACGCGCAGCGTTGACCAGGAGCGCGCCGTCGGGCATCGCGGCGAGGAACCGGGCGTCGACCAGCCCGCGGGTCTCGTCGGTCAGCGGGACCATGAGCACGGCGACGTCGTGGTCCGGCAGGAGAGCGTGCACGTCCGCGATGCCGTGGACGCCGTCGCGGGCACGGCGACCGACCACCGTGGTGGTGACCTCGAACGGCGCCAACCGGCGCCCGGTGTTCTCGGCGAGATCGCCCGCGCCCACCAGCAGCACGCGCTTGCCGGCCAGCTCGTCGGTGAGGTGCTGGTCCCAGCGCCGCGCGTCCTGGCTGCGCACGAAGCCCGGCAGCTCGCGGTAGACGGCCAGCAGCACCGCGACGATCCATTCCGCGGTGGCGCCGCCGTGCGCGCCGCGGCAGTCCGACAGCGCGACGTTCGCGGGCAGCCGGCCGACCCAGTTCTCCGCGCCCGCGGTGAGCAGCTGGACGAGCCGCAGCTCGGGCAGCTGCTCCACCAGGTCGACGACCCGCGTCGACGCCAGGAACGGGGGCACGAGGACCTGCGCGGTCGCCGCCTCGGGCGGCAGCAGGCCGTCCGGGTCGTACCGCACGGCCCGCACACCCGGTACGGCGGCCAGTGCCGCGACCCCGTCGTCGTACGGGACGAGCACCACCGTTTGACTTCCTCCCGGCCGTGAACGGCCGGGATTCCTCCACGACGGCTCATGCGAGCCTCGCGAAGCGGGTTCCTGCTTCATCGACCGCTGCCCCGATCGCTCGGAGTCTGACGTGGTCTCCACAGGCTTTCGAACCCCAGGGGGTTCCGTTCCCGCCAGCCCGGCGGTACCTGACGTGGTGATCGTAGCAGGGAGCGGCTATCCCCGGGCTGAACCCCGGGGCTTGCGCCGATAGAAGTTCGGTCACCCATGGCGTGTCCGATCCATGAGAGCACGTTACTCACCGGACGCTCACCCGCCCGGCTCTAGCGTGGAGGCGATGATCGGACGGGTGTGGCGCGCGGTCGCGGGGGTGGCGCTCGTCCTCGCGCTGGCCGGCTGTGCCACGTTCCCCGACGCCGGACCGCGGGACTGGCGGGAGAAGGTCGAGGGGGCGGGCGAGCTGGGCGGGCCCCCGCTCGTCCCCGATCCCGGTCCGTCCGAGGAGCCGCAGGGGCCCCCGCAGGACTCGGACCCGTCCGCCACGGCCGAGCCGGTGGGATGCAACGACCCGGACCTGCAGGTCGTGGCCACCTGCCTCGCGCCGGTCTCGGCGGTGGCGGTGCTGCCCGACTCGCGCACCGCGCTCGTGGCCGAGCGGAGCACCGGGCGGGTGCTGCGGGTACAGCGCGGGACGGACCCGGTGCTGGTGACCACGGTGCACGTCGACCCGGGCGGGGGCGGCGGACTGACCGGCCTGGTGCTCTCCCCCGGATATGCCGAAGACCGGCTGGTCTACGCCTACGCCACCACGCCCACGGACAACCGGGTGCTGCGCCTGGCACCCGGCGAGGAGCCGAAGCCGGTGCTCACCGGGATTCCGCGCGGCAGCCGCGACAACGGCGGCGCGCTGGCCACGGACGGCCGCAACGCGTTGCTCGTGGCCACGGGCTCGGCAGGGCTGCCGTCGGACGACGGCTCGCTCGCAGGCAAGCTGCTGCGGATCGACACGCTCGGCCGGCCCGCCGCGGACAACCCGAACCCGGCGTCGCCGATCATCAGCTCGGGCCTGCGCGCCCCGGGTGGGGTGTGCACGAACGCCGGCGCGATCTGGATCACCGACCGGCCCGGCTCCCGGGATGTGCTCTACCGGGCGAAGCCGGGCGCGCTCGGGGATCCGTCCTGGACCTGGCCGGACCGGCCCGGCGTCGCGGGATGCGTGGCGCAGCCCGGGCGGCTGCTGGTGGCGCAGACGAGCGCGCGCTCGGTGTTCGTGCTGCGGCCCGACGGCAACGGCACGTTCACCGGCGCGCCGGAGTCCCTTCTCCAGGACCGGTACGGGCAGCTGTACGCGGCCGCGATGGCACCCGACGGGCTGCTGTGGCTGGGCACCACGAACAAGGGCACGGGCGGCAAGATCGTGCCGAGCGACGACCGGGTGATCCGCATCCAGCCGCCGGCGGGCGGCGGTGAGCAGCGGCAGTAGCCGTGGGGCGCCGAAGGTCGGTGTCGGCGTCGCACCACGGCGGTGAGGACGGCCGTACGGCAGCACTCGCGGTGATCATGCAGCCGTACGGCGACGCCCGCCGCGATCCGACGTAGCGAAAGCGGCGTTCAGTGCACTGAACGCACCGAAAGCCGCTTTCGCTGCATCCCGCGCGCTCAGGCTCCGACGCGCTCGATCACCAGCTCGCGGACGCGCTTGGCGTCCGCCTGGCCCTTCGTCGCCTTCATCACCGCGCCGACGATCGCGCCGGCCGCCGCCACCTTGCCGCCACGGATCTTCTCGGCGACGTCCGGCTGCGCGGCCAGCGCCTCGTCGACCGCGGCGACCAGCGCGCCCTCGTCCGAGACGACCGCGAGGCCGCGGCGCTCGACGACCTCGTCCGGGTCGCCCTCGCCGGCG
>JAEUJO010000306.1 GCA_016794615.1 Pseudonocardia sp.
GCCTCGACCGCGTCGAACGCCTTGCGCGCGGCGATCAGCACCGGGTCCCACACCGGGGAGAACGGTGGGGCGTAGGAGAGGTCGAGCGAGAGGACCTCGTCCACGTCCATCTCGTTCCAGATCGCCGTGGCCAGCACGTCGATCCGCTTCGCGGCGTCCTCCCGGCCCACGATCTGGGCCCCCAGCAGTCGGCCGGTGCGCTGCTCCGCCAGGAGCTTGAGCCGGATCGGGGCCGCACCGGGGAAGTAACCGGCCCGCGTCGTCGAGTCGACCACGGCACTGACGAAGCGGTAGCCGGCCTCTTCGGCCTCCCGCTCCGAGAGACCCGTGCGCGCCACCTCGAGGTCGCAGATCTTGGTGATGACCGTGCCGATCACGCCGGGGAACGTGGCGTAGCCGCCGCCGAGGTTGATGCCCGCGACCCGGCCCTGCTTGTTCGCGTGGGTGCCCAGCGCCACGACGACGCGCTGCCCGGACAGCCGGTGGACCGACTCGACGCAGTCACCCGCCGCCCACACCCCCGTGGCCTGGGTGCGCATCCGGTGGTCCACGGCGATGCCGCCCGAGGGACCGAGCGGGATCCCGCCGTCGCGGGCGAGCGCGACGTTCGGCCGCACGCCCAGCCCGAGCACGACCAGGTCCGCGGATAGGCGCAGGCCGGATGCGGTGTGCACCGCAGCGACGCGCCCGCCGCCGGTCTCGATCTCGGCAACCCCGTCCGAGAGCACGAGCTTCACACCCATGTTGCGCACGGCGTCCGCGATGTACCGGCCGACGTCCGGATCGAAGGCGCTCACGGGTGTCGCGGAACGGTCGACGACGGTGACGTCCAGCCCGCGCACCTGGCACGCCTCGGCCACCTCCAGCCCGATGTAACCGCCACCGATGATCACGACGTGCTGCACGTGCCCGGCGTCCAGCTCGGCGCGCAGTGCGGCACCGTCGTCGAGGGTCTGCACCCCGTGGACCCCCGGCGCGTCGATCCCCGGCACCGGCGGGCGCGCAGGGACGCTGCCGGTGGCGTAGACGAGGTCGTCGTACGGCTCGTCGTACTCGCGACCCGCGTCGAGGTCGCGGGCCCGCACCGTACGCGCCGCCAGGTCGATCCCGACGACCTCGGTGCGCGTGCGCAGGTCGATGCCGTTGCGGCGGTGCTGCTCGGGAGCGCGGGACACGAGTTCGTCCACGTCCTCGACCGCACCACTGATCCAGTAGGGGATGCCGCAGGCCGAGTACGAGGTGTGGCGCCCGCGCTCGAAGGCGACGATCTCCAGCTCGGCGGGCCCGCGACGCCTGCGCGCCTGGCTCGCGGCGCTCATCCCCGCTGCGTCGCCGCCGATCACGACCAGCCGTCGGCTCATGAGGGGAACGGTAGTCCGACGGCCGGCGCGGCGTGGTTCGCGGCGATCCAGGCCGCGGTGTGGGTCGCCGCGAGCACGAGCAGCACCGCCACCCAGGGCGCGCGGGCCCGCAGTTGCGGGCCCGCGGTCAGCCACGTCACGACCAGCAGCGCGAGGGGCTGGGCGACGACGGCGTAGAGGTCCCAGTCGCCGACCGGGCCGAGCTGGGCGCGCCACAGGAAGGTGAGCAGCAGCCCGCCGGCCGTCGCGGCCGCGAGGAACACCGTCCGGGGATCGCCGCGGAACCCGCGGTCGACCAGCAGCGCCGGCAGCAGCACCACCGCGGGCGCGAGCAGGAGCACGAGCTGGATCTGGTCCCACAGGTAGTGCGCGTCGGCGGGGGCGAGGAACCGCGACCAGTTCCCACCCTGCGCCGAGATCTGGCTGTGGGTGAACAGGTCCGCGACCGGCAGCCCGTGGACGTCGAACCAGCCGAGCGCGGCGGCGAGCACCCCGGGAACCAGCAGCACCGCGGCCACGGCCTCCCCGCGGCGTCCGCGCGCGGCGGCGACGGCGGCGAGCACGAGCAGCGACGGCCCCAGCACCAGCGTCTCGAGGTGGAACAGCACACCGGTCGCGAGCGCGGCGGCGGCAGGCCACAGCCGCGTCCGCTCCTCGTCGAGGAACCGCAGCGCCGAGGCCAGGTAGACGAGCACGACGACGTTGGCCCACGTGTAGTTCTCGACGTCGCCGAAGAAGACGAGCACCCAGCCGCCGGCCAGCAGACCCGCCGCGGCGAGCAGCCGCCGCGCCGGCGGCAGCCGCAGGACCAGACCGAGGGCGACGAACGTCGCCACCCCGCCACCGACACAGGAGGCGGCACGGTAGGTCTGCGCGACGTCCCACCCCAGCGTCGCGTGCATCACCGCCCACAGCCGGGAGTGCAGGTAGAGCTCGAGCATCTCGTCGTGGGTGACGAACGCGCCGGTGCGGGGCACGGCGTCGACGATCTTCTGCTGGAGCAGCGAGCCGTCGAGGTTCTCCCGGCGCGAACTGGCCGCCCAGCACACGGCGGTGACCGCCGCGGCGACCCCGGCCCGGACGGCGCGGCCGTCGAGGGCCCGACCGGCCGCGGCCGCCGCCCGGGCCGTGTGGTCGGGGCGCCACGCGACGGCGAGGCCGGCGAGCGCCGCGGTGACCGCGAAGAGCCCGGCCCACCGCACGCCCGCGAACGCCCATTGGTCGACACCCAGCCAGCGCGTGGCGGCGGGCTCGCCACCCGGCGGCGGGGCCGTCAACCCGTGGCGGAGGTAGAGCGCGCCGAGCCCGCACGCGGCGGTCGCGACCAGCGCGGTGGCGACGCGAGCGGTCCGGTCGTGCTGCTGTGGCCGGGAACCGGTGGAGGAAGACGGCACGGGCCACTGTGACACGCACCCAGGAACGGCCCGACTCCTGTCGGAACGGCCGGATCGTGTCGCGGACGCCC
>JAEUJO010000314.1 GCA_016794615.1 Pseudonocardia sp.
TGGCGTCATAGAGCCCGTTGAGCAGGTGGATGGCGCCGGGGCCGGAGGTTGCCGTGCAGACCCCGACCCGGTCGGTGAACTTCGCGTACCCGACCGCCTCGAAGGCCGCCATCTCCTCGTGGCGCGCCTGGATGAAGCGCGGCTGGTCGTCCGCCCGTCCCCACGCGGCCAGCAGGCCGTTGATGCCGTCCCCGGGGAAGCCGAACACGTGGGTGACCCCCCACTCCCTCAGCCGGGCGAGCAGGTGGTCGGCGACGGTCTGCGATGCCATGGTCCCTCCCTCTTCGCGGTCCCATCGACATACCCCGGCATGGTTGCGACTACGCAAGCAACTCGGGATGACGGCGGCATCCGGGCAACGGACGGTGTCGGGATCGCCCGGTGGCACTCCACGACCGGACCGGGGTACCCGGCGCGCGTCATTCGTCGAACCGGTCGTCGCCGTGCGTGACGGCCCGGCGGATACCGGGCAGCTCACTGAGCTCGGCGGCGAAGGCGTTGAGGTCGCCCCGGCCGGCCAGCCGGAGGACGACCACCGCCGTGCGCCGGCCGTCCTCGGTGGTCACCTCCCGGTCGACCTCCACCCTCTGCACGATCCACCCGCCATCCGTGCAGGCGGCGAGCACGGTGCGCAGGACGCCGCGACCGTCGAAGTAGTCGAGGTACAGGGCAGGTTCGTGACGGCGGTAGCGGCGGAGCAGCCGCGCGAGCCACGGAAACCCGACGGTGATCAGGTAGTGGCCGAGGGTGCCGACGACGGCGAGCACCGGCAGGCCTGCGCCACAGGACATGCCGACCGCCGCAGCCAGCCAGACGGTCGCCGCGGTCGTGAGACCCCGGACGACGCTGCGCTCGACGAAGATCAGTCCCCCGCCGATGAAGCCGATGCCGGACACGATCTGTGCGGCGATACGGGACGGATCGAGGTTGATGTGCTCCGTCATCAGCAGATCGGCGAAGCCGTACTTCGAGACGATCATGAAGACCGCCGCGCCGAACCCGACCAGCGTGTGGGTGCGCAGACCGGCACTCTTCGCACGGGCCTCCCGCTCGCCCCCGATGAGCGCCGTCAGGAAGAGCGCGAGCAACACCGGAGGCAGCACCGCCCACTGGTCCTGCGTGGACCAGAACGCCGATGACGGCACGACCGCCGGCGACCCGCCGGCGGCAACGAGAGCCATGGCCGTGTCCGTCAGATCCCACCTCCCATCGGCCTGCTCCGGGTGCGTCGACTCGGCCCGGTTGCGCAGCCGGCCCGCGAGGCCGGACAGCGCCGTGCTCCGTTGCATGCAGGTGGTCGGGTCGTCGATGCAGACCCCGCGGGCATCGGTGACCTGGCGTCGGACGCGGTGCTTCTCCCCGGGCGGGCGGACGTTGCCGAGCCGGGATAGCCCGACACACACCCGGTGAAACGCACTTCGCACGAGTTGCCATTACGCATATATTTTGTATACGCCCGCTCGGGGCGCGCCATGCACGCCGGTTCAGGTGCGACGAGTGCCGCGTCCGCAGGGACCCGGAGGTCAGACGAGGCCGACCGGCTGGACGCCGTGGTGTGCGCGTGATCGTCGAGAGACGCGCCCGCCCGAGCCGACGGTTGTGCGAGACTGACGTAGATCGTCAGGCAATCTACAGGGGTGCGATGTGGGCGTGTCGGATGTCGCGGCCGTGACGCTGAGCGGCGGGGCCATCGTCACGTCGACGCGACGGGAAGTGGTGTCGTCCCGGATCCGCCGCGCGCTGCTGACCGGCGCTGCGCCTGTCCCGTGACCCCGACGGGCCCGCGATGGACGGTGTCCGGCAGGCGTTGCAGGTGCACCTGGCGGCGATCGTCGCCGAGGTCGAGGAGCACATCCGCAACAGCCTCGACGAGGTGCTGCGGCGGCTCACCTAGCGGCCGGTGCGGCGAGGTCCCGGTCCTGCTGCAGCGCGAGCATCGCCACGTGGAGCGACAGCCGGGTTCGCGGTTCGTCCAGATCGCACCCGAGGACCTGCCGTAGCCGGGCAAGACGCGCGTATGCCGCGGGCCTGCTCAGATTGATCATTACAGCGAAGGCGGTCATCACCCCGCCCGCCTCCAGGTACGCGGACAGGGTGTCGAGCATCTGTCCGCGAACCCGGTCGTCCAGACGCAGCAGCGCACCGAGCTGCGCGTCGACGTAGGCCAGGAGCCTCGGATCCGCACGAAGCTGCCACAGGAGTCCCCGTACCCCCAGATCTGAGCTGCGCCAGATGCGCACCGGCACGGAGGGCGCGGTTGCTGCCTGCACGTCGACGACGAAGGCCGCCTCGGCCAGCGCCGAGGCCAGCTCGGCAAAGGCCGTGACCGGCCCGGCCGCAGCTGCCACCGAGACAGAACCGCTCGGCAGCAGCTCCACAACCCGCTCGGGGAACCCGGCTTCGCCTTTGCCCGACCGCCGGGCTGCGACGATCCCGACCCGCCCGGGCGCAAGCCGTCCGACGATCGCCGTCGTCCGGAGCGTGCGGGTTGCCGCCACTGCCGCTTCAAGCAGTTCCCGGTCGTGCGGGTCGGCGGCACTCGCCCCTACGACGACGACGGTCAAGGCACTCCCGGTCGGCAGTCCGAGGGCTCGTGCACGAGCACGGAGCGCCGGCTCGTCGAGGGTGGTGCCGCGCAGGAGATCCTTCAGCAGTTCGCCCTGTGCCTCGAGTTCCAGCCCGAGCGAGTCGTCACCGAGCAGCCGACCGATGGTCAGGGCGTCCGCAGCGTGTTCGAGCACCATCGCCACGTTCTCGGCCACGGCGTCGTCGACCACGCGCTGTGGCACCACGAGCCGGCCCCAGCGGCGGCTACGCGGTCCGACCGGCATCGTCATCCATCCCTCGGGCCCGATGTCCGACGGCCGCGGCGCGACGGGCACCTGGTGTGATCGGGCGGTCCAGTCCTTCAGCAACCTCGCAGCGGCGAAGTCGCCCGCGAACGACAACGCTCGATGCCGGAGGTCCTCCAGCACCACCGGCAGCCCGATGAGCGTGGCCGCTTCCACGAGAACGCGGTTCACCTCACCGCTCTCCACGGCCAGCGTCCGGAAGGTGTCGTGGACCCGCTGGATGAACTGCATCCGCGCGTACTGGCTGTTCACGATCTGCGCGTGCACGATCTCCGTGACCTCGACGAAGCGCACCGCGCGGGCCAGCTCGACCAGCGGGAACTCCGCGGCGCGAGCCGCCTGGACGAGCGTGCTCGGCAGCGAGCGAACGTGCTGCCCCAGCTCGACGACCAGACCCACCGCTCCCGCGTCGCGCAGCGCGGCGACGTAGGCTGCGGCGTCGGTGGTCGGGTCTGCCACGGCGACGCCGATGGACAGCACGAGCTCGCCCCCGGACAACGTTCCGGCGGGGTTGCGCTGCTCGCTGACGTGCACCCAGCGGATGCGGGCGTCCAAGCCTGCCGATCCGGCACGTACGCGAGGGGCCGCCGCCTTCAGTACCGGCAGGTCAAGCACCTCGGCGAGCGTCGGGTACACCACACTCTTGCTTTACCAGATGTAAGGTTTCAGCGCCAAGGCGATACACATCGTCTCGGGACTCCGGCGCGGCCGGTCCGCACACTTGCGGCATGGCGACGGCAAGAGGCGATCGGTCCACACGGACGAGATCTGCACGTCGCGAGGGCGTGCACT
>JAEUJO010000367.1 GCA_016794615.1 Pseudonocardia sp.
GTCGGCGGCGAGACCGCGCGCCTCCCGCTCGTCGTGCTCCCGGCCGCGGTGAACCGGCATGTTCCAGCTCATCGACGACCGTCCAAGGTGTGGGAGTGGGCGAGCACATCCGACGTCACGCCAGCGCTCCCGTCTCCGGTCAGCCGCGTGACCGGTGTGGGTTTGCCGAGAACGACGCCGCTTGAATGCGCACGTCGACGTACCCTCGACAACCCCGACACTACACCCGGCGTCGCCGTCGGCGGGTGATTCGCGCTGCTACCGGAGGCGGGAGGTCGTCGCCGGGACGAGGTCCGGGAAGTGCACGGCGAAGGCGACGACATCGTCGAGGGAGTCGGCCGCGAGGGTGTCGACAGCGAGATCCACCAGCTCGTGCGGGGCGAGGTCACGGTTCTCGGTGAGCAGCCGGAGGAGCCGGTCGGTGCCCTCGTCGAGGTCGCTGCCACGGTGTTCGACCAGGCCGTCGGTGTAGAGGAAGAGCGTGCTTCCCGGTTCGAGGCCGTGATGGTGGTCGCGCCGGGACGAGGTCGCGAGGCCGGGGAACCCGAAGAGGAGGTCGTGGCCGTCGAGCAGCCTCGCCTCACCGTCCGGCGGGAGCAGGACCGGCGGCGGGTGCCCGGCATTGGTCCAGGTCATCGCCCACTGCCCGTCGGCACCGCGGTGCAGGTGCGTGAGCAGGGCGGTGCCCATCGCCGGCAGCCCGATGCCGTCGGCGGCGAGCTCGAACGCGCGCAGGGTGTGCGAGGGAGGCTCGCCCGGGTGGTCCCACGCGGCCTGGCGCAGCATCGAGCGGACCTGGCCCATCACGGTCGCCGCATGGAGGGCGTGACCGATGACGTCGCCGACCGAGACGGCGAGAAGCCGGCAGTCGGGGTGTCCGGGGTCCGGCAGGGGCACGGCGTCGTACCAGTCGCCACCGACGTCCTCGCGGGAGTCCGCGGGCTGGTAGCGGGCGTACATCGTGAGGCCCGGCTCGTCCGGCAGCGTGGTGAGCATGGCCCGCTGCAGCAGGTGTGCGGCGCTGTCGCGGTGCTGCAGCCGCCGGGCCCGATCGAGCGCCTGCGCGGTGTACCCGGCCAACGTCGTGATGGTCAGAAGCTCGACCGGTTCGAGACGGCGCGGGGCGCCCCAGCCGAGGGTGAGCGCGCCCAGCGACCCTCCGACGTGCACCAGCGGCACGGCCACGATCGCGTGCAGCTCGAGATCGCGGATCAGCCGGCGGGCCGGTTCGGGGTGGTCGACGTCGAAGCCGGCCCGATCCCCGTAGACGACGATCCGCCGCTGCCGCACCGCGGTGGCCGTCGGTGCCGCGGTGAGGAGGTCGAAGGCCGGCCAGGGGCCGGTGTCCTCGACCCCGCGGGGACGTCGCGTGTCGCGGATCCGGTGCAGGCGCCCGTCGTCGTCGAGCACGGCGAGCCCGACGTACGACGGGCGCAACTCGGTCTTGACCAGGTCGCTGACCCGCTGCCGCACGTCCTCGACCGTGACGGTGTCGCTGAACGCCTCGGATGCGGAGAGCAGCGCCTGGCTCCGGTCGAACGACCCCTGCAGCCGCTTCTCGAGATCGTCGCGGTGCCGGCGTTCCTCGCGCGCGGAGAACCGGGACAGCCGCAGTCGCAGCTCCGTCGAGCAGGTCTCGGCGAGGCCGCGCAGCAGGTCGAGGTGCGCGGCCGTCCACTCCCGCGGCGCGCTGTCGATCGCGCACAGCGCACCGAGGACGGTGCCCGCCTCGTCGGTCAACGGCATCGCGGCGTAGGCGACCACGCCCAGCTCGTCGACGGCCGGGCTGCCCTGGAGCAGGGGATGCCCGCGGGCGTCCGACACGATCAGTGGCTCGCTCGTCGTCACGACGTGCGGGCAGAACAGCTGCCTCGGCGGCGCGGACCGGGAGCCCACCCAGGACTCGGGCAACCCGGTCACACCCGGGAACCAGTGTCGATCCGGTCCGATCAGCGTCACGAGGGCGACCGGGACGTCCAGCCAGCGATGCAGCCGGTCCGCGACGGCCTGCATCTGGGGGTCGGCCCGGGCGCCCAGCTCCAGCTGGGCCAGGAACCGCGGCCGAGCCGCGTCGTGCGGTCGAACCCCCCCTACCGGCGCGAACCCTGTCGCGGTCGCCTCGACCTCGACCGCTCGGCCCGCCGACGGAACCTCGTCCATGTCACCCCACCGGTCTCCGAGGAACTCCCGCAGTCTGCCAGCGGCGGGTCCGATCGGCGCGTCCACCATTTCGGCGAACTCGACGGGGCAGGATCCGACTCGTCGGCTCCCACAGGTGCCATCGCCACTACGCCGACTGACTCACCGGTCGCCGTGTAGCATCGCCTCAGGTCGTATCGTTTCGGTGCTCGTGTGACACACGCTCGCGGGAATGTTTCCGGTGCGGGCGCGGGCTCTCAGGTGAACCAGCGCCGCCGGGTCGGCCGGGGCTCCGCACGTTGCGGAGGCCCATCTTCACCTGCGAGGTAGCAGCAACATGGCACAGGGAACCGTCAAGTGGTTCAACAGCGACAAGGGCTACGGCTTCATCGCCCAGGACAACGGGCAGGCTGACGTCTTCGTCCACTACTCCGAGATCAGTGGTGCGGGCTTCCGCAACCTCGAGGAGGGGCAGCGCGTCGAGTTCGAGATCGGCCAGGGCAACAAGGGACCGCAGGCGACCGCCGTCCGCGCCGTCTGACCCCTGTCGCGCCGAGGGCCCGCTTCCGTTCCGGAGGCGGGCCCTCGAGCATGTTCTGGACGGGCGATCTCACCGGGCGGCGATCACCTGCTCCAGCAACGTGATCGCCTCCTGCTTCTTGTCGCCGATGTCGGTGCCGCCGGAGTTGAACACCTCGACCAGGATCAGCGAGTCGTCGACGACGGCGATCGCCTCGCTGCGACCGGGTCCGCCGAACGCCTCGGCCCGATCCCCGACCGAGATCGGCTCCGGCGTCGCTCCCTGCGTGGCCGCATCGGAGGCGACGCTCTCGAACTGCTCGTCGGCGACGAGCGCCGCGCCGGTCGTGATCTGCACGTCGGCGCCCGTGGACTGGTCGACGGCGAGGTAGCTGCACCCCGAGGTGACGACGACGTTGCCACTCACCACCAAGGTCACCGGTACCCCGACGGTCGACGACACGTCCTGCTCGGTCGGACAGTGCGCCTCGCCGAAGGGGGTGGTGCCCCCCGCGATCTCCTTGACCGCCGAGATCCCGCGGTAGACGTAGTACCCGGCGATCCCCGCGCTGACCACCAGCACCGCCGCCGTCACGATCGCGGCGATGACGCAGCCGCGGTTCTGTGCCCGTCGGGCCGGCGGCTGCTGCTGCACGTACTGCTGGTACGGCGGCCCGGGCTGCGGTGGTGGCTGCGGTGGGTACCACCGACCGTCGGAGGCCTGCCACCAGCCTGGGCCTTGGGGCTGCTGGGACATCGGGCGGCTCCTTCCCCCTTGATCCTCCCGGGCACGACGATGATGCCGGACCGTCCACCTCCGAGACGCCATCCTTGCTGATCTGCGCAGCGAACAGGTACAGGGGCGGCGCCTCCGAACGGGAGCATGTCGGATTCGACGAGGGCGGGCGACCGACGATGCCCGGTCGGACCACGCGCGGCTCCTCGGTAGCGTTGGGCGATGCGGACCATTCGGCTGCGGGTGACGCTGTGCGACGTCGATCCGCGGGTGCTGCGGGTGGTCGACGTGCCGGCGTCGAGCACGTTGCCCGAACTGCACGACCTGTTGCAGGTGGCGGTCGGGTGGACCGACAGCCACCTGCACCAGTTCGTGGCCGGCGGAATCCGCTACGGGGTGCCGGACGGGGAGTGGCCGGACGACCAGGTGGACGAGGCCGGGATGCGGCTGCGGGGCTTGCCGGAGCGGTTTGTCTATCTGTACGACTTCGGTGACGGGTGGACTCACGACATCGAGATTCTTGGACCGGGTGCCGATCAGCCGGGTTGTGTGTACGGCGAAGGAACCTGTCCGCCGGAGGACTGCGGTGGGCCGCCGGGCCACGCCGAGCTTCTGGCGGTGCTGGCTGATCCGGAGAGCGACGACCATGAGCAGATGCGCGAATGGGCCGGTGAGCTCGCTCCGTTCGACCAGGCCGGCACCGACCTTCTCGTGCGGCGCACCGTGGGGGAGGTGCCGGCCAGCGTGCGGCTGCTCCTGGACCTGCTCGCCGACGGGATCCGGTTGACCCCCGGTGGGCGGCTTCCTCGGGTGGTGGTCCGGCAGGTTCAGCAGCAGCGACCGCAGTGGCATCCGCTCGGGCGACCCGCGAGCCTGGAGGAAGACCTTCCGCCGCTGGCCGCACTGCACGACGTGATGCGTCACGTCGGTCTCCTCCGCCTGGCGAACGGGGTGCTGCGCCCGACGCGAGCCGCGGCTGACGAGCGTGAAGCAGTTCGCAGGTTGCGCACCTGGTATCCGTCGG
>JAEUJO010000030.1 GCA_016794615.1 Pseudonocardia sp.
CCGGTGTCGAGATGGAGGCGCTGACCGCCGTCGCCGTCGCCGGTCTGACCCTGCACGACATGGTCAAGGCGGTGGATCCCGCAGCCGTGCTCGACGCGGTGCGTGTCGAGCGCAAGGAGGGCGGCCGGACCGGCACGTGGACCCGCCCCGAGGAGGGGCCGTGACCGCGCGGACGGCCCGGGTGATCACCGCGTCCAACCGCGCCGCCGCCGGTGTCTACGCGGACCGCGGCGGGCCGGTGATCGTCGCGTGGCTCCGCGAGCGGGGGTACGAGTGCCCGGAGCCCGCGGTGGTGCCGGACGGCGATCCGGTGGGTGACGCGCTCCGCGCCGCCGTGGCCGACGGCGCGGACGTGGTGATCACGACCGGCGGCACGGGTATCTCGCCCACGGACGCCACGCCGGAGGTCACCCGGGCGCTGCTCGACTACGAGGTCCCCGGCCTCGCCGACGCGATCCGCGCGGCCGGCGCCCCCGCAGTACCGACGGCCGTACTCTCGCGCGGTCTCTCGGGCGTCGTCGGCCGCACGCTGGTGGTGAACCTGCCCGGGTCGACCGGAGGCGTCCGGGACGGTCTGACGGTGCTCGGCGGCGTGCTGGACCACGCCGTCGACCAGCTGCGAGGAGGCGATCACCGATGAGCGAGCAGGCGAGCGAATCGGTGTCACAACGCCTGCGCGAAGCGTCGACCGAACGCAGTGCGGGAGCGCGGAGCGAGCAGGCCATCCGCCCCGCCGTCGTACGGCGGGCCGCGGTGAGCACCGAGCCGCTCGACGTCGCCGAGCACGCCGAGCTCGTGGCCGACCCGGCCGCAGGCGCCGTCGTGACCTTTGCCGGCGTGGTGCGCGACCACGACGGCGGTCGTCCGGTCCGCGGGCTGGAGTACAGCGCCCACCCCACCGCCGCCGCCGTGGTGGCGACGGTGGCCGCCGAGATCGCCGCCCGCACGCCAGGTGTACGCGCGCTGGCGGTGAGCCACCGGGTGGGCGCCCTGGACGTCGGCGAGGTGGCGCTGGCCTGCGCCGTCGCCGCGGATCACCGGCAGGCGGCCTTTGCGACCTGCTCGGAACTCGTCGACGAGGTCAAGCGGGCACTGCCGGTGTGGAAGCACCAGGTGTTCGCCGACGGCACCGACGAGTGGGTCAACTCGACCTGACGCCGCCGGGATCAGACCGTCAGGCTCTTGCCGACCTTGAGCACGTGCGCGTTCTTCAGGCCGTTGGCGGCGATGAGTGCCTTCACCGACGTGCCGCGCGCCTTGGCGATCTTGCTGAGGGTGTCGCCGCGCTTGACGACGTAGCTGCCGGACGACGTCGTGGCCTTCGCGGGGGCCGAGGCCTTCTTCGCCTTCGGGGCGGCAGCGCCGTCGGGGTCCGCGGAGTGTCCACGCAGGCCCATCTTGCGGGAGCAGACCGGCCAGGCGTTCCAGCCCTGGGCGGCCAGGGTGCGCTCGGCGACGGCGATCTGCTCGGACCTGCTCGCCTGGTGAGGCATGCCCTCGCCGCCGAAAGCGCGCCAGGTGGCGGCGTTGAACTGGATGCCCCCGTAGTAGCCGTTACCCGAGTTGATGCTCCAGTTGCCACCGCTCTCGCACTGGGCGAGCTTGTCCCAAGCGGAGTCGGGGGCGGCGCCGGCGGTGCCGGTCAGCACGAGCGGGGCACCGGTTGCGACGGCGCCCAGGACGACCAGCCGCAGGAGACTTCGACCGGGGGAGGTGCGGGTCATCTCGGATCTCTCCTTGCCTGCATCGGAGTTTATTGCTCCGTGATCCGTCGGTCAGGAATCGCTTGGAACGATAGAGATACCGCCGAACATTCGCGCATGTGACCATGATCACGGCATCGAGAGAATTACGCTGACGATATGATGATTGCCGCAGGTCATCACGCTTCGATCACGACCCGCTCCCACGGGAACGAGTACTGCCGAATCGGAAATGTTTCCGATTTCAGCACGGTTCGAATCGACACTCGGTGACGACGGCACGACGCTCTGCATCCCTGGCACCCGCGGCCGAGGAAGGTCATGCTGGAGGTCGTGGACGATCGCACCGGCTCCCCCACGGCTCTTGCCGCCGCGCTGCGCGCCACCGGCTATCTCGCCGACGACGACCTGGCGACCGCGGCGTTCCTCGCGCTGGCGATGCACCGCCCGCTGTTCTGCGAAGGCGAGCCGGGGACCGGGAAGACCGCGCTCGCGCAGGCGTTGGCGACCGTGCTGGACGCCGAGCTGATCCGGCTGCAGTGCTACGAGGGAATCGACGCGTCCCAGGCGCTCTACGACTGGGACTTCCCGCGACAGCTGCTGCACCTGCGCGCGCTGGAGGCGACCGGTGGCGCCGGTCGCACGGACGACGTCGAGGCATCTCTGTACGACCGGCGCTTCCTGCTCGCCCGGCCGATCCTGCGGGCGTTGCAGAGCCCCCGCGCCGTGCTGCTCGTCGATGAGATCGACCGGGCGGACGACGAGTTCGAGGCCTTCCTGCTCGAGGTGCTCACCGAGCACGCGGTGTCGATCCCCGAGCTGGGCGAGGTGCGGGCCGCCGTCCCGCCGGTCGTCGTGCTCACCTCGAACCGCACCCGCGAGGTGCACGACGCGCTCAAGCGCCGCTGCCTCTACCTGTGGCTCGACCACCCGGACGTCGCGCGGGAGATCGAGATCCTGCACGCGCGGATCCCGGGGCTCCCCGCGCGGCTGTCCGCCGAGGTCGCCACGGCCGCGCACCGGCTACGCGAGGCCGACCTGCTCAAACCTCCGGGCGTCGCGGAGTCGCTCGACTGGGCCCGTGCCCTGCAGCTCGTCGGCGCCCGCCACCTCGACGTGGACAGCGCCGCCGCCACGCTGGGGGCGGTGCTGAAGTACCGGGAGGACGCCGACCGCGTCCGGACCCGACTCGAGACCCTGCTGGCATCGTGACCGAGCTTGCGAGGTCACCATCGGACACCGGACCGTCGGGCGCGGCGCTGCCGAGCGGCGGCGAGGTGATGCCGTGACCACCCCGGACAACCCCGCCCCCGACCCCGTGCGGGGGCTCGTCGGGTTCACGGCCGTCCTGCGCCACGCCGGGCTGCCCGTCACGACCGAGCGGGTCACGGCGTTCCTCACCGCCGTCGACGCCCTGGGCGCCGGTCGCGAGCAGGTCTACCGGGCCGGGCTGCTCACCCTGTGCGGTGACCCCGACGACCTGCCGCGCTACGAACGCGCGTTCGTCGGCTGGTTCGACGCCGACCGCCGGCCGGCGCGACAGCCGCAGCCACCCCGGACGCCGCGCCTGTCCGCGACGCTGCCCTCCGGAACCGGGGACGGCATCGACGGGGACGACAGCGGCCCGCAGGTCCGGGCGAGCGCCTCGGGTACCGAGGTGCTCCGCCACCACGACCTCGGCGAGCTGACGATCACCGAGCGCGCGCACCTGCGTGCGCTGCTCGCGCTCCTGCGCCCCATCCCGCCGAGCCGCCCCTCGCGGCGCCGGTCCCCTGCCCGCCGCGGGGCCGCGGACCCGCGGCGCACGCTGCGCGCGGCGCTGCACACCGACGGCGAGCTGTGCACGCTCGCCCGCCGCGACCGGTCCCCGCGGCCCCGCAAGGTCGTGCTGCTGATCGACGTGTCCGGCTCGATGGAGCCCTACGCCGACGCGCTGCTGCGGTTCGCGCACGTCGTCGTCCGGCGGGCGCCCGCGGCGACCGAGGTGTTCACCCTCGGCACCCGGCTGACCCGGGTCACCCGTGAGCTGCGGCTGCGCGACCCCGAGCATGCACTCGCCGCGGCCGGCCGGGCCATCCCGGACTGGTCGGGCGGGACCCGGCTCGGCGAGGCAATGGCGGCGTTCGTCGACCGGTGGGGGCGGCGCGGAGCGGCCCGGCGCGCGGTCGTCGTCGTCTTCTCCGACGGTTGGGAGCGGGGCGACACCGCGCTGCTGGGCACCCAGCTCGCCGGCCTGCGCCGGCTCGCCCATCGGCTGATCTGGGTGAACCCGCACGTCGGAAAACCCGGGTACACCCCGGTGCAGGGTGGGATCGTGGCCGCCCTGCCGCATCTGCACGACCTGCTGGCCGGGCACAGCCTGGCCACGCTGGAAGACCTGCTCGAGGTGATGGCACGTGCGTGACGTGGTGGACAAGCTCGCCCGGTGGTGGGGCGAGGGCGAGACCGTGGCGTTGGCGACCGTGGTCGGCACCTACCGTTCGGCTCCGCGCCGGCCCGGTGCGTCGATGCTGGTGGGCCCGGACGGCGAGGCGGTCGGCAGCGTGTCGGGGGGCTGCGTCGAGGGCGCGGTCTACGAGCTCGGGCAGCAGGTCCGCGCGGACGGCAGGCCGGTGCTGCAGCGGTACGGCGTCTCCGACGACGACGCGTTCGCGGTCGGCCTGACCTGCGGCGGCATCATCGACCTGTTCGTCGAGAAGGTGAACCGGGAGACGTTCCCGCAGCTCGGGGCGGTTGCCGAGGCGATCGGGAAGGAGCAGCCGGTCGCCGTCGCCACGGTGATCTGCGGGCCGCCGCAACGCCTCGGGACCCGGCTCGTCGTGTGGCCGGACCGGGTCGAGGGCAGCACCGGCTCGCAGCGGCTGGACGACGCGGTGCGCGACGACGTGCGCGGCCTCCTCGACGCGGGCCGCAACGCGACCCTGCACTACGGCGTCGACGGGCAACGCCGCGGCGAGGGTCTCGACGTGTTCGTCGAGTCGTTCGCCCCACCCCCCCGGATGATCGTGTTCGGTGCGATCGACTTCGCCGCGGCCGTCGCCAGGATCGGTTCGTTCCTCGGCTTCCGGGTCACCGTGTGTGACGCCCGGCCGGTCTTCGCCACCACGTCCCGCTTCCCGGGCGCGCACGAGGTGGTCGTCGAGTGGCCGCACCGCTACCTTGCCGCGGAGGCGGAGGCGGGACGGATCGACGCGCGCACCGCGCTCTGCGTGCTGACCCACGATCCGAAGTTCGACGTGCCGTTGTTGGAGGTCGCGCTGCGGCTGCCGGAGGTCGCCTACATCGGCGCGATGGGGTCCCGGCGGACCCACGACGACCGGCGGGCGCGGCTGGTCGAGCGCGGGCTCACCGAGGCCGAGCTGGCCCGGATGAGCAGCCCCATCGGGCTGGACCTGGGTGCGCGGACGCCCGAGGAGACGGCGGTGTCCATCGCCGCCGAGCTGATCGCGACGCACTGGGGCGGCGTGGGCGCGCGCCTGGCGGATCGGGAAGGCCCCATCCACGCCCGTTGAGCCCAGCCCGTGCCGGCGAAAGCGCCGGGTATGTCCGACCTTGCGGACGCCCCTTCCACCCGGATCCGACGCCCGGGCGGGGGGCTCGGCCCACCCGTTCGGGCAGGTCGTTCCCGCCCGCGTGACGGACCCGGCCCAGCGCCGCCCCGGCTACCGTTCCGCCCGGTGAGGGGAGGATGGATGCCGTCTCCGACCTCGCGTTGCCGGTCTCCGCGGAGCCGCTCGACCCGATTCCGTACCCGTTCTGGACGCCCGTGCTGTTGTAGCGTGGGTTACACCGTCCGGTGCCACGACCCGTCCCGGGCGATCTCGGACGACGCGGTACGGGAGGGCACGGTGGTCCTCATCGACAACGTCCGGCACCTCGGCGCGCAGATCCCCACCGCCGTCCGCCGGGTGGGTGAGTCCGTTCTGCTCCTCGGCGCCCGGGAGGCGGCAGAACCCCCGGTCCCCTCGCCGCCGCCACTGCGCCTGTCCAAGTTCCACGCCCCGGAGATCGTGTTCGGGCCGCGTTCGGTGCAGGAGGCCGCGCATGCGGCCATCCGCATAGGCGCGCGCCGCCCGCTGGTCATCACCGACCCCGGGCTGCTCGAGGCCGGATGGCCCAGCGAGCTGCTGACCCACCTGAGTGCGACGGGTCTCGTCCCGCAGATGTGGTTCGACATCACCCCGAACCCCAAGGACCACGAGATCGAGGCCGGGTTCGCCCGGTACGTCGAGGGTGGCTGCGACGTCGTGCTCGGCATCGGCGGCGGCTCCGTGATGGATGCGGCGAAGGGCATCGCCCTGCTCGCGGCCAACGGTGGGGGGATCCTCGACTACGAGGGCATCGACCGGATCGAGCACCCGATCCCCCCGATGATCATGCTGCCGTCGACGTCCGGGACGGGCGCGGACGTCTCGCAGTTCTGCATCGTCACCGACACCGAGCGGCACACCAAGATCACGATCATGGGCCGGGCGCTCGTCCCGGACGTCTCGGTGATCGACCCGCGGCTGCTCACGACCATGCCGGACGATCTCAACGCCGCCACCGGGCTGGACGCGCTGACGCACGGCATCGAGGCGTTCGTCTCGCTGGCCCACGGCCCGCTGACCGACCACCACGCGCTGCAGGCGATCTCGCTGGTGCACGCGAACCTGGTCCGCACGATGATGCGCCCGCGCGACGCCGCCGCCCGCAGCGCGATGGCGCAGGCCGCGCTCGAGGCCGGGCTGGCGTTCACCAATGCGATCCTCGGGGCGACGCACGCGATGAGCCACCAGGCGGGCGGCCTGCTCGACCTGCCGCACGGCGTGGTCAACGGCGTGCTGCTGCCGCACGTGATCCGGTTCAACGGGGCCACGGTGCCCGAGCGGTTCGTCCCGATCGCCCAGGCCATGGGCCTGGCAGACCTGGCGGGGGCGCCCGCGGAGGAGTCCGTCGAGCGGGTGGCGGACGAGGTGCGCCGCCTCGCCGACGAGGTCGGCGTACCGAAGGGGCTCGCCGACCTCGGCGTGACCGAGTCCGACATCCCCCGGCTGGCCCAGCTGACGCTGGGCGACGCCTGCCTGACCACGAACCCGCGCCCGGTGTCGTTGACGGACGTGACGGCGCTGTTCCGGGCAGCTCTGTAGTGACGACCCCGTTCCCCGCCCCGCCCTCCCGGTCCGCGCCGTGGCCACCGCGCCGCGTCCGTCCCCGCACGCAGCCCGACCTCGACACCCTCACCGGCCTGCGCTCCGGCAAGCCGCACTACTTCCCGGAGCACCGCACCTACGCGGAGCGGCTGCGCCGGGTGATCCTGGCGCTGGAACGGATCTCGGCCGCGCTGATGCACACCACCGAGGGCTCCGAGGCACTGGTGCGGGCCGTCGTGGAGGCCGCCGCGGAGCACCTCTGCGCGGACTGGGTGGTGTTCGCCCTGGTCGACGGTGAGCTCACCGAGTCCCGCCCACGGCACCTGGTGCGGGGGCCCGACGGCGCGGAGTGGCCCGACGTCCGGGCGATGCCGGCGATGGTCCGCGAGCATCTGCTGGCGATCCTGCACTGCGCGGCCGACGACGATCACGACCGGGAGGCGCACAGCAGACACCTGCACGTCCCCGTGCGGCTCGACGGGCGCGTGGTCGGTGGGTTCGTCGCGTGGACGCCGGTGAACCGGGAGGTCGACGAGACCGACCGCTCCGTGCTCGGCATCCTCGCCGGCCAGACCGCCGCGGCCCTGCAGAACTGCGCGCTGCTGGACCACTCGGCCCGCCTGCTCGCCCGCACCACCCGCCAGACCGAGGACCTCGCCAAACGCCACGCCGAGCTGCAGGCCACCCAGGCCGAGCTGGGCGCCGCCCGGCAGCGCGAGGTGCTCGACTCCGAACGCCACCGGATCGCCCGCGAGCTCCACGACAGCGTCACCCAGTACGCGCTCTCCGCGGGCATGCACATCGAGCTGGCGCGCACGGATGTCGAGGACCCTCGGCTGCGCACCCACCTCGACACCGCCAAGGACCTCACGCGCCGCGCCGTCGAGCAGCTGCGGTCGGCGATCTACGCGCTGCACCACGGCGAGGGTGAGGCGGACGAGGACCTGCCGTCGATGCTCCGCAGGCTCTCGGGCGTCCACATGCCGGACGAGCTGCGGGTCGAGGTGCGGATCGGCGGCAAGCCGGTGCCGCTGCCCCCGGACTGCGAGCAGTCGCTCTTCCGGATCGCGGGTGAGGCGCTGTTCAACACCGCCGTGCACGCCGACGCGAGCCGGGCCGTCGTGCGGCTGGCCTACACCAGCGGGCGGGTCCGGCTCACGATCTGCGACGACGGCTCGGGACGGCCCGAGGAGGTGCGCCGGAGCCTGCGGGCGGCGAGTCTCGCCTGCCCGTCCGGCGAGCACCGCGGGCTGGTGAACATGGCGGCGCGGGCACGCGAGCTGGGCGGGACACTGACCTTCCGGCGCTCGCGGCTCGGCGGGCTGCAGGTGCAGGTGGACATCCCGACGCCGTGCGCGACGAGCGCGGCGCGGCAGACAGCGGCCGGGACGAGGGTGACGAGACGATGAGGACGACGGCTGTGCCGGCGACCAGGCCGGGCAAGGCGGGGGCGACCGCGGGGTCGGGGCCGCGCTCCCGACCGATGCCCACCCGGATCGCGCTCGTCGACGACCACGCGATCATGCGGCAGGGCCTGCGGGCCGTGTTGGAACGGGAGGCCGACCTGCACGTCGTCGGGGAGGCCGGCTCCCCCGCGGAAGCCATGGCCGCGGTCGCGACGTGGCGCCCGCACGTCGTCCTGCTCGACCTCAAGCTCACCGCGGGCCCGCAGACCGACGGCCTCGAGGTGTGCCGCCGGCTGTGCGCGACCCACCCCGGCATCGGCGTGCTGGTGCTGACGACGTTCGCCGAAGACCGGCTGGTCGTGGAGGCGGTGCAGGCGGGCGCCCGCGGCTACGTCGTGAAGGACGTGGACACGACGGAGCTGGTGCGGGCGGTGCGCGCGGTGTCGCGGGGGGAGAGCGCGTTCGACGCGCACAGCGCGTCGGCGATGGTGCGGTCGCTCGCGGGCGGGGTACCGGAGCGCGAGGGCCTGACCGACCGCGAGCTGGACGTGCTGCGGCTGCTGGCGCGGGGGCTGTCGAACCGGGCGATCGGGGCGGAGCTGTTCATCTCCGAGACGACGGTGAAGTTCCACGTCGGCAACCTCATGCGCAAGCTGATGGTCTCCCGCCGCGCAGAGGCGGTGTACGCGGCGACGAAGCTGGGCCTGCTGTAGAGCCGCCGCGCGGCCGGTCACCCGACTCCGCGCGCCGATCGGCATCACGCACCTGCTGCGGCATGCGCGCGTCCCAGAACGCCGCGCGAGGTCACGAGCAGAGGAGCCCGGTGCGGCTAGGCGATCACAGTGACGCGGCGGGTGTCTGTCATGACCGGGCGCCCGGCGCCGTCGGACGGGTCGTCCTCGGCGACGCGGATCTCGTAGTCACCCGGCGGCAGCTCGACCGAGAACGCATACGGCGCGAACCGCTGGCCCTCCGCGGTCGTCGTGCTGCCGGACCGCACCACCGACCCGTCCTGCCGGATCTCCCACAGCAGCGTCGCCTCGAACACAGCCGCCTCTCCCGCGATCCGCACCGGGGAGCGCACGGACGCTCCGTCAGCGGGATCGTCGATGCCGACCAGAACCCGGATGCCGAGGGGGTCGGCCCGCGCCACGGGCAGGGAGGTGTCGACCCCGTCGCCCCACAGGCGGGTGACCTGCCCGCCGGCGACGAGCACCTGCACAGGGTCCGTGGTGCCCAACGCGCCGGTGACGGTGTACACCAGCTGCTGGACGGCGAGGATCGGGTCGGCCGGGGGCGTGCGGACGGCCTGGGCGGTCAGGTCGACGGACACGACACCGTCGACGTGCGTGACGGGCCCCGCGAGCGCACTGCCGGTGGGCCAGGCGTTGCGGTGCTCCGCAACCGCGCCCGTCGGGGCCGCGAACAGCGCCGTGACGGCGGCGGTCCCCGGGTCGGTGTCGACCGTCACCCGGCGGAACTCGCGGGCGAGCCGCGGGCCGGCCGGGGTGTCGGTGACGTAGTAGAGAGGCACCGCCCGCTCCGTCGACGCCCCCTCGGAGGTCGCGGGCGCCGTCGGGGACGAGGCGCCCGAGGGCACGGCCGGAGCCCCGGCACCGACCGTCGAGACCGCACACCCGGCCAGCAGGGCCGCTCCGCAGCCTGCCACCGCCCCGAGCCAGACCCTCCGCCAGGTCCCGAGCACCGCTGCCACCGCGACCACCTCCCCGTCCAGCGTGCCCGACCCGGCAAGCCCTGACGGCGGACGCGCCGCACCCGCCCGGGCGATCAGGCATTCTCATCCCGATCCCGGGGCGCCGGGTTGTCGGGGCACGGCGTCACACCCATGCACAGCGTCACACCCCATGCACGGCGTCGCACACCTCGCCCGACCGGCGCACCCACTGTGCACGCTGTGACAGCCACACCAACCGTGTGATGCCTCCGCGCAGGTGTGCATGTGGGGAATCACGGCACCGGACAACAAGTTGCTTGTACGTAGCAAGCTTTCGAGAGTATGGTTGTACTATGCATCTAGTTGAGGAGCGCATCACCGCGGAGGACACCGCGGACGCGCTCGGCGACGCCGTCGTCGCGCTCCTCCGTGCCTACCGGCAGGCGATCCGCCACCCCGTGGCCAGCGCCCTCCCCGCCCTCGAGCTGGCTCTCCTGCTCGGCGAGGGTGAGCTGAGGCTCGGCGAGCTCGCCACCCGGCGCGGCGTCTGCCAGTCCGTCGTCAGCCGGCAGGTCGGTGAGCTGGAGGCGCGCGGGCTCGTGGTCCGCCGGCCCGATCCGGCGGACCGGCGCGCCGGCCTCGTCCGGCTCACCCCGGCCGGTCGTGAGCTGCTCGCCGAGGCCGCCGACACCCGCCGCCGGTGGCTGCACGACGCGCTCGCGCGGCATCCGGACGACGACGTGCGCGCCGCGACCCGCCTCGTGCGGGCGCTCGCCGACGAGCTCGACCACCGCACGGCCCAGTACGACACCGACCTCGAGGAAGGGCCGGTCCGATGACCCTCCTCCACCAGCGGAAACCTGACGCTCACGAAGGATCGTTCATGACCACCACCGCCGTCGACCGCCCGGCTGCGACCGCGGCCTCGGCCGGAGACGCGACGCGGAGCAAGCGCGAAGTCCTGGAGGCGCTGAGCGGCCTCCTGCTCGCCATGTTCGTCTCGATCCTGTCCGCGACGATCGTCTCCAACGCCCTGCCCACGATCATCGCGGACCTGCACGGGTCGCAGACGCAGTACACGTGGGTGGTCACGGCGACCCTGCTGACCACCACGGCGTCCACCCCGATCTGGGGCAAGCTCGCCGACCTGTTCGACAAGAAGCTGCTGGTCCAGATCGCGATCGTGATCTTCGTCGTGAGTTCTGCGATGGCCGGGCTCGCGCAGTCGATGGGCTGGCTCATCGGCTGGCGCGCGGTGCAGGGCATCGGCGCGGGCGGGCTGCAGGCACTGGCGCAGGTCGTGATCGCGGCGCTGATCCCGCCGCGTGAGCGCGGCCGTTACTCCGGCTACCTCGGCGCCGTGCTCGCCACCGCGACCGTCTCCGGTCCGCTGATCGGCGGCCTGCTCGTCGACACATCGTGGCTGGGCTGGCGCTGGTGCTTCTACGTCGGCGTCCCGGTCGGTGTGATCGCCCTGATCGTGCTGCAGCGCACGCTGCACGTGCCGACGGTCAAGCGCGACGTGAAGCTCGACTACCTCGGCGCCACGCTCATCGCCGGCGGCGTGTCCACGCTGCTCATCTGGATCTCGCTGGCGGGCTCGCAGTTCGCGTGGGGCTCGGCCACCTCGCTGACGCTGGGCGCCCTCGGGATCGCCGCGCTGGTCGCGGCCGTGATCGTGGAGCTGCGCGTGCCGGAGCCGGTGGTGCCGATGGACCTGTTCCGCAACCGGACGGTCGTGCTCGCGGTGCTGGGCAGCATCGTGCTCGGCCTGGTGATGTTCGGCGGGTCGGTGTTCCTCGGGCAGTACTTCCAGGTCGCCCGCGGCTACGCGCCGACCGAGGCGGGCCTGCTGACCCTGCCGCTGGTCGGCGGATTGATGATCGCGTCCACGGTGTCGGGTCAGCTGATCAGCCGGTACGGGCGGTGGAAGGGCTTCCTGGTGGCCGGCGCGATCCTGACCACGGCGGGGCTCGCCCTGCTCTCGACCATGGACCACACCACGTCGATCCCGCTCCTGGGCGGGTACCTGGGCGTGCTCGGCCTGGGCGTCGGGATGTCGATGCAGAACCTCGTGCTCGCCGTGCAGAACACCGTGGACGTCACCGAGATCGGGTCCGCCAGCTCGCTGGTGGCGTTCCTGCGGTCGATGGGCGGCACGATCGGGGTGACGGTGCTGGGGATCGTGCTCAGCCACCGGGTGAGCGCGCTGCTGGGCGGGCCGGCGTCGGGGGCGTCGTCAGGCACCTCGGACCTGTCCCAGCTCGACGGTGCCGCAGCCGTCGCGGTGCGCGCTGCGTACGGTGACGCGATCGGGCGGGTGTTCCTCATCGCGGCGATCGGCTCGATCCTGACGCTGGTGGCCGTGGCGTTCATCAAGGAGGTCCCGCTGCGGACGACGGTCGGGCGGGCGCCGGAGACGGCCCCCGCAGCCACGCCGACGGGGTCCTCCGAGGCAACCCCCATGGCGACGCCGACGGTGGAGGTCCACACCTTCGCAGCGGCACCCACGGCCGGGCCGTCGGCAGAGGCGAAGACGCGTGTCGACGTAGCCCCGGCGTCCGCGCAGGTCACGTTCCGTGAGCCGGCGCCTGCCGGCGACGGCCGCGGCCCGCGCCATGCCGCACCGGCGGACCGTGACGCATTCGGGTCCGGCAGCTCCACCGACCTGCCCGGGGACGCGCAGCCCCGGTCCGGGAACGCGCTGGCGGCGTTGGACGACGTCGAGCGCGCCGCGCGCGACCTCGTCGACGCACGCGGGCGGCTGGCCACGTCGGTGGACCGCCTGCGCGCGGCCGGGTTCGGCCAGCAGCAGATCGACGGCCTGCTCGCCCGCCGCGTCGCAGGCGGCCCGGCGGGCGCCCGCTGCCCCTCCCGGTGAACCGGGCCGCGTGGGACGCCCGGATCGGCGCACCGCTGTCCGGGCTGGCCGCTCGGTCAGGCGTCCAGGTCCGGTGACGATGCCTGCGCCCAGTACCGCTTCGGGATCCGGCCCGCGCCCCGGGCCGCTCGTCCCGCCTCCACCGCCAGCCGCATCGCCCGCGCCATGAGCTCCGGGTCGCCCGCGCGGGTCACCGCCGTCGCCAGCAGCACGGCGTCGCAGCCCAGCTCCATCGCCTGCGCCGCCTCCGACGCGGTGCCGATCCCGGCGTCGAGCACCACCGGCACCCCGGCCTGCTCGACGATCATCGCGATGTTGTGCGGGTTGCGGATGCCCAGCCCGGTGCCGATCGGGGCCCCCAGCGGCATCACGGCCGCGCACCCGACCTGCTCCAGCCGCCGGGCCAGGACGGGGTCGTCGTTCGTGTAGGGCAGCACGGTGAAGCCGTCGTCGACGAGTTGCTCCGCGGCGTCGAGCAACTCGATCGGGTCGGGCAGCAGCGTCCGCTCGTCCGCGACGACCTCGAGCTTGACGAGGTCGGTCTCCAGCGCCTCCCGGGCGAGGCGCGCGGTCAGCACCGCCTCGGCCGCCGTCCGGCAGCCCGCGGTGTTCGGCAGCACCTCGATCTCCAGGCGGCGCAGCAGGTCGAGCACCCCGGTGCCGGCCGCCGCGTCCACGCGGCGCATCGCCACGGTCGTCAACGCCGTCCCGGAGGCGATCAGCGCTCGCTCGAGGATCTCCAGGTTCGCCGCACCGCCGGTGCCCATGATCAGCCGGGAGCTGATGGGGCGACCGGCGACGACCAGCGCCTCCTGCTCGAGGTGGTGGGCGGCATCCTGCCTCGGCTGTCCCGTGAGCGTCACATCAGCCTCCCTGCACCGCGGTCAGGATCTCCACCCGCGCGCCGTCGGAGAGCGACGTCGCCGCCCACCGCGCCTTCGGCACGACCTCGCCGTCCACCGCCACGGCCACACCGGTCCGCGGCAGGCCCAGCGCACCGAGCGCGTCGAGCACCCCCGCGTCCGACGCCAGCTCGCGCTGTTCCCCGTTGATCCAGACGACCACGTGCTACCTCCTCGGAGCGGCCGGTGCGGGCCGATTCGACCTGTGGACATGTCGGAGACGAGCGGGATCGGCCGCACGGACCGGCTCGGGCAGGGGCTCGCCGCGCAGCAGGCAGGCGACGGCGTCCGTGGTGACGGGCGCGAGCAGCATCCCGTTGCGGTGGTGGCCGGTGGCGACCAGCAGCCCGGCCGGACCGAGCGCGCCGATCAGCGGCAGGTTGTCGGGGCTCCCCGGCCGCAGGCCGGCGGCCGACTCGACCAGCGCGTACTCCGCGATCCCGGGAAGGATGCGCTCGGCGTCGCGCAGCAGGTCGCGCACCCCGCCGACGGTGACGGTCGTGTCGAAGCCCACCTCGGACTGGGTGGCGCCCACCACGATCCCGGCCGCGCGGGGTACCAGGTACAGCGGCCGGCCGTCGAGCAGTGCACGCACCGTCCGCCGGGGTATCGGTACGGCACCAGGCCGCGGCGCGAGGCGCAGAATCTCGCCCTTCACCGGCCGGACCAGACCGTGCAGCGCCGGGTGCAGCCCCGCGGAGTGCGCCCCTGCAGCGACGAGGACGGTGCCCGCCGGCCGCTCGGTCCCGTCGGCGAGGCGGACGCCGACGACCCGCGTCCCGTCGTCCAGCACGGCCGCCACCTCGGTGCCGACGAACACCGCACCGGCCCGCTCGGCCGCGATCTGCAGGGCGGCGAGCAGGATCCGGTTGTCGACGGCCAGGTCGTCGGGCACCGACAGCCCGCCGCGCACCTCCGGGCCGAGCCCGGGCTCCAACCGGCGCAGCTCGCGACCGGTCAGCCGGTCCACCGGGCGGCCCAGCCGGGCCAGGTGTGCGGCGAGAGTGTCGAGCTCGACGCGGTCGCCGGAACCCGTGGCGGCGACGATCGTGCCGTCCGTGCGCAGGCCGGCCGGGCGTCCGGCGGCGTCCGCGAGCTCGGCGGCGAAGGCGGGCCAGCGGTCGACAGCCGCGACGCCGAGCGCCAGCAGCTCCTCCTCACCCGGCCACGCCTCGGTGACCGGGGCGAGCATGCCGCCCGCCACCCAGGAGGCTCCGGACGCGGGCGCCGGATCGAGGACGGTGACCCGGTGGCCGTCCTGCGCGGCCCGCCAGGCGCAGCTCAGACCGATCACGCCGGCGCCCACCACCAGCAGCTCTGTCGCGTTCTCGTCCATCACTCGCTCCCTGCGCCGGCATGACCCGGATCAGGTTCGACGGTCGGGATCCCCGGATCCCCTCTCAGCCCCCGGTCGGGGCTCCCGTGCGTCACCTGGTCCGCACCCTACGCCAGACCGGGCCGGCGGACCGGACTCGGGAGGCCTCGGTCGCGGCATGGGGGTCGCAGCATGGGGATCACAGCTCGGGGATCACAGCTCGGGGATCACAGCTCGGGGGGCGCAGCTCGCGGGACCACAGCTCACGGGACCACAGCTCGGGAGGTCGCAGCTCGGGAGGTCGCAGCTCGGGAGGTCGCAGCATGGTGGCCCTACTGCAACCGGATTGGAGCAGGGCCACCTTGCTGCACTCCTGCGAGCGCCCGCGACGCACGCCGCAGCGGTGCCACGCGCACCATCGGCGAACTGCCGCTACCGTCCGCACCGTGCCCGGACTCGACGCCGACTCCCTGCGTACCCGCCTCGCCGACGCGCGGCTCTACCTCTGCACCGACGCCCGCCGCAGTCGAGGCGACCTCGCCGAGTTCGCCGACGCCGCCCTCGCCGGTGGCGTCGACATCGTCCAGCTCCGCGACAAGGGGCCCGACGGCCCGCTCGAGGCGCGCGACGAGCTGGCGGCCCTGGAGGTGCTGGCCGACGCCTGTGCCCGGCACGGTGCGCTGCTCGCGGTGAACGACCGCGCAGACATCGCGCTCGCCTCCGGGGCTGACGTGCTGCACCTCGGCCAGGACGACCTGCCGGTGACATGGGCACGGAAGGTCGTCGGCGACGAGATGATCATCGGACGGTCCGCGCACAGCGCGGCCGAGACCGCGGCCGCCGCGGACGAGCCGGGCGTCGACTACTTCTGCGCCGGCCCCTGCTGGCCGACCCCCACGAAGCCGGGCCGCCCGGCCCCGGGGCTGGACCTGGTCCGCACCGTGGCGGGCCGGGCACCGGCGCGGCCCTGGTTCGCGATCGGCGGGATCAACGGAGACCGGCTCGGCGAGGTGCTGACGGCCGGAGCCGAGCGGGTGGTCGTCGTGCGGGTGATCACGGAGGCGGACGACCCGCAGGCTGCGGCCGCGGCGCTGGCCGTCCGCCTGCGCGCCTGACGGCCTGCCACACCCCGGCCACGGCCCCAACCCCGGTCCCGGCCTGCCACACCCCGGCCCCGGACGCAGCCCCGGCCCCATCCCCGGTCCCGGCCTGCCACACCCCGACCCCGACCCCGGCCCCAGCCCCGACCCCGACCCCGGACACAGCCCCAGTCCCGGCCCCAACCCCGGACACAGCCCCAGTCCCGGCCTGCCACACCCCGACCCCGGACGCAGCGAAAGCGGCTTTCGGTGCGTTGACTGCACCCAAAGCCGCTTTCGGTAAGAGTCCTACTGCTGCTGGTCGCGGACGGGGGCGCCGCCACCCGCCTGCCGGGCCGCGCCGCCGTCGCTCTGGTCGCTCTGGTCGCTCGCGCCGCTGCCGGACGTCGGTTCCGGGGTCGGCGTCACCCGGGTGCTCCGCGTCGACGTCGACCCCTGGTCCGCACCGAAGCCGGTGCCGGGCACCGCGGAGCTGTCTTCATCCGTGGACTTCTTCGAGGTCGTCGCCTTGGTCGTCGGCTCCTCCGACGTCGTCTCGGACGTCGTCGTGCTCTTCGTCGACGTCGTCGACGTCTCCGTGCTCCCGCTGTTCGAGCCGCGGAGCACGCTGCCCAGCGACGTGCCGCCCGAGCGCTCCGAGGTGGAGCTGCTGCTCGTGTTCAGCGGCGAACCCTTCACCAGCTCGAGCCCAGTGATCGCCAGCATGCCGATCGCGAACACCACGACGGTGAACCCGGTCATCACCAGCAGCCGCCGCCGGGACTTCGGCGGGCCCGTATCGACCGCGGGCACCGCGGAAATGATCTCGGTTGCCTGATCACCGGGCGTGACGAACACGCGCGTCCCGGAGCCCCCCGGCTGCGGCGCCGGCACCTCGGTCGTGCCCGCCACCTTGACGGTGCCACCGCCGGGAAGCTTGATGTGGGCCTTGACCGTGTCGCGCGTCTTGTCGAGCGAGTGCTTCATCACCGACGTCACGACCGCGCTGAACACCGATCCCAGCGCTGCGCCTGCGACCGTGCCCATCGCACCGAAGAACGACCCCAGCACTGCGCTGATGGCCGCGGCGCCGGCCCCGGCGATGACCTTGTTGACGGTGAGATCGGGCTTCTTCGGCTCGGGCACCGGGGCGACCGTGGTCGCCCCGGACGTCGCCGCCGACGCTGCAGGGGCCGCGAACGCCTGCGTCGGGCGCACCGGACCGGGCGGGACCGCCGCGGACCCGATGCCCGGCGGATATGCCGGTGACGGAGCGGGCGGCCCGTATCCGGGCGCAGGCCGTCCCCCCGGAGCGCCGGCTGCGGGCGGCTGATCCGGTCCGAAGCCTCCCGAGCTGGACGCCCAGCCGTGTACCTGCGCGGGGCCCGCGCCATGGTCCGGCTGCCGGCGGTATTCGCGCGGTCCCGGAGTGGCTGCGGGCGGAGCCGAACGGCCTGTCGGCTGCGACGGGATCGCTCCTGTCGGCTCGGGCGCGGACGAGGGCGGCGTGGGCTGGTCCGGCTGGGGGCTCTGCTGCGGTGGCTGCTGGGGCATGGCTCCTTGCACGTTCCTGGCTGAGTTCTCGGGCAGTCCTCGTACTGGAACGTCCGAGCCTCCCGGACCGATCCAGATGATCACTCTTCGTGACCGGTCCCACTGTACGGTGGTCCTCCCGCCGCCCCGGGCGCCCGGGGGTGGAGAAGCCCGGGATGCCCCGGCGGGAGCGCCCGCCGGAGCACCGGCCACGACAGCGCGATACACGCCACGACCAGCGGCCACGTCAGCGCCACCCGGGCGATGCCGAGCTCGTAGACGGCCCCGGCCAGATACAGCGGCACGAAGACGGCGAGCCGCACCAGGTACTGCGCCACCCAGACCCAGCTCGCCCGCCGATAGCCGCGCAGCAGATCCGGGTCGCGCCGCCAGCGCGTCCGCTGGCCCAGCGCCGTGCCGACGACCAGGCCGAGCAACGGCCAGCGCACGACGATCGACACCGTCCACGCCAGGGCGCTCGCGGCGTTCGAGGCGATCTGCAGAACGAAGAAGTCGACCGCCCGGCCCGTGTAGAGGGCGACGAGCACCGCGCCCGCCACCCCGAGCAGCCCGGCCAGCACCGCGGCCGGGCGCTCGCCGCGCACGAGCCGGACGGCCCCGGTGGCCAGCGCGGCGCCGACCGCCGCGGCCCCACCCCAGAGCAGGGCGGACGGGCTGCGGGCGGCGTCGGCGATCCCGAACCCGGCGACGAAGGCGACGGGTGCGGCCGACGCGTCGAACGCGCCGCCGCGACCACCGAGGATCTCCGCGAGCGACGGTCCCGCAGCCCGGGGCACCGGGTCGGGGCGCCGCGACGACATGAGGCCAGGGTGCCCTATCCCCGCGCCGAGCGCAGACACCGGCCACACACTTCCGGGCTGACCTGAACAGGTGTACCGAGCGCGTGGGCACCGTCCCCGGTCCGGCCGGTCCCGGCCAGGTGCCCCGCGGCCCCGTCCTGGTCGGCCGCGGCGCCGAGCTCGCGACCGCTCGCCGGCCGGTCGACGCCGTCGCCGCCGGGCGGGGTGGCGCGCTGCTCGTCGCCGGGGAGGCCGGGATCGGGAAGACCCGCCTTCTCGACGAGGTGGCCGGGCGGGCCGCGGAGCGCGGGCTGCCCGTGTTGTCCGGCCGGGCGGTGCAGGGCGGGAGACAGGTCGCCGCCATCGACGACATCCGCGCCGACTACACCTGGTGGGTCGACGGGCCGGCCGCAGGACGACCGGTGGCCCGCGCCTCCGTCGAGCTCACCGCGCCCTGCGCGTGCCGGAGCGCGCCTTCAGCACCCGCGCGATGCTCGACGCCATCGCCCGGCTCCGCTACACCGTCGGAAGTGCGCAGGCGGGCCGACGACGTCACGTCGCAGGGGGCAGCGGTCCCCACCTCGAGCAGGTGACGCGCATCGTCGTCGCGCTCGTGGAGCACGGCCCGCCCCGTGCCGCCGACGAGCTGGACATCGGCGTGCGCGAGATGCTGCACGGTGTCGGCAGGGCGTCGGCATAGTTGATCTGGTCGTGATACGAGACGCTTACCAGGACCGCATCCTGGCGCCCGAAAGTCACGAATGCGCTGCTCGGACTGCACATCCATGCCGCTCGATCCGACCAGCACGCGCACGAAGGCCTT
>JAEUJO010000050.1 GCA_016794615.1 Pseudonocardia sp.
GCCCTCAGTCCTCGTTGACGGCATTGAGGAGGTTGAAGAGTTCCTCGGCCGATCGAGCAGCAATGAGCTTGTCGACCTCATCGATGTCGGAGAAGAGAATCGCCACCCTGCTGAGGATGTCCATGTGCCCACCCTGGTAGCCGGCGATGCCCATGGCGAATCGAACCTCGTTCCCGTCCCAGTCGATGGGTGGGTCGTAGCGAATCACCGACAAGGCCGACCGCTTGATCGTGTCCTTCGACTCGTTGGTGCCGTGCGGGATGGCCAGGTAGTTGCCCATGTAGGTGGACACCGACTGCTCCCGCTCGAACATGGCGTCGATGTAGTCCGGGGTGACTGCGCCGGAGTCGATGAGGATTCCACCGGCTTCCCGGATGGCGTCGTCCTTGCTTCTTGCCATGCCCGGCACCTTCACCTGGGACAGGCTCAGGACATCACTCATACCCGCGACTCCTTCAAGAGGCTTGGAACGGTCAGGGACGAAGGGCAGGCGGGGGGACGAACGGCCGGGTGTCCCCCCGTCTGCTTCGGGGCTCGGGCTCAGCTCGGCGCGCTGCTGCCGTGGGGGGTGTTGGTGCGCTTCAACTCCTCCACGATGGCGTCGTACTTCGGGCTGCTCATGAAGTTGTCGACCGAGACGTGCTGGGCGCTGGGCGTCCGGTCCTTGGCCCGCGGTGTGAGGTCCTGGTGGGTGACGACCAGATCGATGTCGTCGGTCAGATTCGCGATGGCGACGTTCACGACCTTGACGTCGTCGAAGCCGGCCTTCTTCACCTTGTTGCGGAGGATGGAGGCGCCCATGGCACTGGATCCCATGCCTGCGTCGCAGGCGAACACGATGCTGTGGATGGGCTTGCTCCGGGACGTGCCCTCGTGCTGCTCGTCGGTCGCCTCGGCGTCGTGCTCCAGGCCGGTGAGCAGGCCGGAGACCGCGCTCTTCTTGCCCTTCATGGCCTCCATCGATGCGGTGGCCGCCGCCAGGTCTCCGTCGTCCCGCTTGCGGCTGGCACGGAGGATGATCGAGGCGATGATGAACGACGTCGTCGCGGCGAGCAGGACGGACAGGCTGACCCCGACCAGGCTGTCGCCGGGGGTCTGCGCCAGCACCGCGATGATCGATCCGGGGGCCGCCGGGGCCCGCAGGCCGGCCCCGAAGATCGTGAGCGTCAGGATGCCGACCATGCCGCCGCCGATCGTGGCCAGCAGGGTCATCGGCTTCGCCAGCACGTACGGGAAGTAGATCTCGTGGATGCCGCCGAAGAACTGGATGACGGCGGCGCCGGGTGCGGTGCTCTTCGCCATCCCGGTGCCGAAGATGGAGAACGCCAGCAGCAGACCGAGTCCCGGGCCGGGGTTCGCCTCGAGCAGGAACAGGATCGACTTGCCCTCCTGGGCTGCCTGATTGACGCCCAGCGGGGTCAGCACGCCGTGGTTGATGGCGTTGTTGAGGAACAGGACCTTGGCGGGCTCGATGATCAGGGATGCGAGTGGCAGCAGCCCGCGGGCGATGAGGAAGTCGACCGCGGTGCCGAGCGCACTCGAGACCCCCGCGAAGATCGGCCCGAACGCGAAGTATCCGACGACTGCCATCAGTGCGGAGGCGATGCCCGCGGAGAAGTTGTTGACCAGCATCTCGAAGCCGGGCTTGATCTTGCCGTCCCAGAGCTTGTCGAGCTGCATCATGATCCACGCGGCCAGCGGGCCCATGACCATTGCGCCGAGGAACTGCGGCTGTTCGGAGCTGATGATCACGCCCATGGTGGCGATCACGGCTACGACCCCGCCGCGGACGCCGTAGACCATCCGGCCGCCCTGCCCGGCGATCAGGATCGGCAGCATGTACCGGATCATCGGCCCGACGATGCCCGTGTTCTCCTTGCCGTCGGCGTCGAGACCGAAGCCACCGAGCCCGGGGACCGGTACCCACCCCTTCTCGATGAAGAACGCGGTGATCAAGCCCCAGGCGATGAAGGCGGCGATGTTCGGCATGATCATGCCGGACAGGAATGTGCCGAACTTCTGTACTGCGATGCGGGCGCCGCCGGTCCGGCTTGCGCCTTCCTCTACATGTGTGGCCACGTCCATGCCCTTCCGTGACAATGGGCCGGGTCGGCCCGCTGGTGGGCGTCCGCGGAGCGCGTGGGCCGTCGTTTGCGCCGCGGTGGCGGTGGGACCGGTTTCGCGGTCCGCCGTCCGATCCCGACTCAGGGTTCGATGGTCACCTTGATCGCTGCACCCCTGGCCACGGTGTCGATCGCGTCGTGGACGCGGTCGAGCGGCAGCCGAACGGTGATCAGATCGTTCACCGGCACCTCACCGGAGGCGATCATGGCGAGCGCCCGCTTGTTGTGGTCCGGGCTCGAGCCGTTCGCGCCGACGATCGTCAGCTCCCGGTAGTGCACCAGGTTGGCGTCGACGGTGATGGTCGGCTTGTCCTTCGGCAGGCCGCCGAAGGCGCTCAGCCGGCCGCCCCGCGCCAGCATCTGCAGGCCGTCCTCCTGCGTCTTCCCGGCCGCCGCGGCGGTGATCACGACGTCCACCCCGCGCCCGTCGGTGAGCTTCTTCACCTCGTCGATCGTGTCGACCTCGGCACCGCAGATCGCGGCGTCGGGATGGACCGCACTCGCGGACATGTCCAGCCGCCCGCGGTTGAGGTCGATGAGGAACACCCGCTTCGCCCCGCGCGCCCGGGCCAGCCGGACGTGTAGGCAGCCGATCGGGCCCGCGCCGACGACCACGACGTCGTCGCCGTCGCCCACCCCGGCCAGCTCCTGGCCGTTGAGCACGCAGGCGAACGGCTCGGCCACCGACGCCTCGGCGAAGCTGAGCCCGTCCGGGATCCGGTTGAGCCCGTCGACGGCCAGCACGGCGCGGGGCACGATCATGTACTCGGCGAACCCGCCCGGGAACTGGTAGCCCATCGACGTCTGGTTCGTGCAGACGGTCAACCGGCCCCGCCGGCACTCCTCGCACGTGCCGTCCGGGATCGCGGCGATCACCTGGACGCCGTCGCCGATCGACCAGCCCGATACGTCCGAGCCGACCTCGACGACCTCGCCGGCGATCTCGTGGCCCATGACCTGCGGCGGGGTCATGTTCGGGTGGCCGTTGTTGAAGATCTTGACGTCCGTGCCGCAGGTCGAGCAGTTGCGGACCCGGATCTTGACCTCGTCCGGCCCCGGGGTCGGCTCGTCCATGTCCTCGAGGCGGACGTCACCTGGAGCGTAGAAACGCGCGACCTTCATGCGTGGCTTCCTCTCAAGTCCCGAGCGCCGGTGCCGGTCAACCCCGGAGCTGGGGACGTGCCCCGGGGCGCGGGAACGTAGCCGGCGACACGGACCTGACGTCGGACACCTGCGCCTCCCCGCGTTGGAAGTGCGGAACCGCCACGTGCGCACAAATGAGCGAGCCATTGCTCTTGTTGAAGTGTTGGCAGTGACTCCTCTGCCGTCAAGGGCTACCTTGAAGAATGCAAACCCAGCGCTCATTTGAGCGGGAGGCTCTCCATGGCCGGACAGCTCGTGGGGCCCGCAGCCCTGGCCCGCGCAGCCTCGGTGGCGCGCCGGTACTACCTGGACGAGCGCTCCAAGGTCGAGATCGCGGACGAGCTCGGCCTGAGCCGGTTCAAGATCGCCCGTCTGCTGGCCATGGCCCGGGACAGCGGACTGGTCCGCATCGAGATCGGTCACCCAGGACTGATCGACATCGATCTGGCCGCCCGGCTCATGGACGGGTTCGGGCTGAAGCACGCCGTGGTCGTCGACACCCAGGACGATCACGCCGAGTCGATGCGGCGACACCTCGGAAAGGTCGCAGCCGAGCTGCTCGCCGAGGTCGTCGGTCCAGGCGACGTGCTCGGCGTCGCCTGGTCACGTGCGGTCGGGGCGATGGCCCGAGCGCTGCCCCGCCTCTCCGCAGTACCGGTCGTCCAGCTCACCGGAGCCATCTCGATGCCGGACGACGACCACAGCTCGATCGACATCGTGCGCGATGTCGCCCGTGCGGCCGGCGGGCCGGCATACGTCTTCTATGCGCCCTTCACCGTGCCCGACGCCGCCACCGCGCAGGCCCTACGCCGGCAGCACGACATCGCCCGAGCGTTCGGCCAGCTCCCCAGGGTCACCAAGGCCGTCGTCGGCCTGGGACTCTGGGCGCCCGGTCAATCAACGCTCTACGACACGGCTCCCGACCACGACCGCAGAACCCTGACCCGGCTCGGTGTCTGCGCCGAGGTGTCCGGCGTCTTCCTCTCGACCGACGGCGAGCCCGTGCTGACCGACCTGACGCAGCAAATGATCGGTATCGACGCCGAGCAGATGCGCGCGATCCCGGAGGTCATCGCCATCGCCTACGGGACGGCCAAGATCCCGGCCGCGCACGCCGCACTCCACAGCGGCCTGATCACCGGACTGGTGACGCACACAGCGTTCGCCCGCGCACTGCTCGAATCAGCGTGAGCCGCCGGCGACCACCCCGAGACTCCGACGCGACCGGCGGGCCCGACCGTGAGGTGCTGCTGCCCGGCGGGATTGCCAACCGCGGCAAGGTCGTCCGCGTCGGCGACACGGTTCGTCGCCCGCAACGCGACACCAGTCCGGCCGCCCACGCCCTGCTCCGCCATCTCGAAAAGGTCGGATTCGACGGAGCCCCGCGGTTTCTCGGAGTGGACTCACAAGGACGTGAGGTCCTCAGCTACATCCCCGGCACCCCGGTGCTACCGCCCTACCCCGACTGGGCCCTGACCGAGGAGGCCCTCGACAGCGTGGCGACCCTCCTGCGCAGCTACCACCAGGCCGTCGCACACTTCGACCCCACCCCGCACACCTGGCCCCCCTCACCCCCTCGGTCCATGGTGGGCCCACTCGTCAGTCACAACGACCTCAACCTCGACAACATCGTCTTCCGGGACGGCCGGGCGGTCGCGCTCATCGACTTCGACCTCGCCAGTCCCGGTTCCCGGCTCTGGGACGTTGCCTGCGCCGCCCGCCTCTGGGTCCCGCTCCGGCCCGACGCCTACATCACCGACGCCCGCCGCGGCCACGCGGTCCAACGACTCCGCCTGTTCGTCGGCAGCTACGGCCTGGACCGCGACGAACGGTCACGCGTCCTCACTGCCGTCCAGCAAAACCAACAATGGTTCTTCGAACTGGTGGAATGGCATATCGCTGCCGGACACAGGGCATTCATGAAGTACAAGAAGGCGGAAACGAGGATACCCCCGGCGAAGTATGCGCACTGGCTGTCCGAGAATCAAGAAATTGCGCGCGCCACGCTCGGATCGTAGATCCTGCTGGGCGCTACGCCTCCGAGGAACGGCCCCGGTGCGCCCGGAGCGGGTCGCAGTGCACACCCTCAGTCGGCGTCGCGCCACCAGGGACGGACCGCCCACAGGGGCGACACCGGCCCGTGCCCGGCACCCAGGTCGTAGGAGTGGCGGACGGCCTCCACGACGAAGCGCTTCGCGGTCTCGAGCGCTCGGTCCACCGGGAAGCCGCGGGCGAGCCAGGAGGCCAGTGCCGAGGCCATGGTGTCGCCGCCGCCATGGGTGTTGCCCGTGGTGAACCGCGGTCCCGGCAGCTCGGTGAAGGTGTGACCGTCGTAGAGCAGGTCGACGCAGACGTCCCGGTCTTCTGCCAGGTGCCCCCCCTTGACCAGCACGTGCCGAGGTCCGAGCGCGTGCAACACCTTGGCCGCCTCGTACTGCCCGGCCCGGTCGCGCACATCGATGCGGGTCAGCAACCGGACCTCGTCGAGATTGGGCGTGATGACGGTGGCGCGGGGGAACAGCACCGTGCGGTAGGCGTCGAGGGCGTCGTCGGCGAGCAGCGAATCGCCGTGCATCGACGCCGCGACCGGGTCGACGACCAGCGGCGTCCGGCCGTCGCTCCCGATCCCGGTCCGGTCGCAGACCTCGGCGATCGCACGGATGATCGGCGTCGTCGCCAGCATCCCCGTCTTGACCGCGTCGAGCCCGATGTCGGTGGCGACGGCCTCGATCTGCGCGGCGACCGTCTCCGGGGGCAGCGTGTGCACGCCGGTCACCCCGAGGGAGTTCTGCACGGTCACGGCCGTCACCGCGACGCAGCCGTGCACCCCGCACGCGGCCATGGTCCGCAGGTCCGCGGCCACCCCCGCGCCGCCGCCGGAGTCCGTGCCCGCGATCGTCATGACCCGCGGTGGGGTCACGCCGACCGTCCGCTCGCCCATCGGGGCCCCTTTCCGGTCGCAGGGACGTTGATGTCCACCTCGCCCCGAGGGACGAGGATTCCGGTCGGCCCGGCCGGCGCCGTGCTCCCGGTGGGTTCCCGCTTCACGGACGACCGCCCCGGTCTCCCGAGGTCTGACGTCGTCTCCACAAGCGTTTCCGGTCTCCACCCGCCCGGCGGCGACCACGACCACGTACTGATCAGTACTGCTGGCAGGGGCTTGGTTGTCGCCTCCGCCGTCGGGGTTGACCCTATATCACGGCATATCACGGCGCGTCCCGTCCAGGGCCCGGCTCGGCCCCTGGCGGGCCTGCCCGCGCGGGCCGTCACCACCCCCGTGAACGGCGGCGCACCGGCCCGCATCCCGGTAGCCGGGTGAGCAGCCTTTCACCACCGATGCTGGAATGCCCGCATGACATTGAGCGGTGAGTACGCGGTGAGCCCCGTGGGCTGGGTACGTGAGCAGACCGAGAAAGTCCTCGAAACGGGGACCACGAGCGCCGTCGACGTGTCGGGGCGCCCGATCGTCCTGGTGACGATCCGCGGCGCGACGTCCGGCAAGCTGCGCTACACGCCGCTGATGCGGGTGGAGCACGACGGCCGGTACGCCCTGGTCGCCTCGAAGGGCGGAGCCCCGGAGCACCCCACCTGGTACCGCAACCTGGTCGCCAACCCGCACGTCGAATTGCAGGACGGGACGGTGACCAAGGAGTACGACGCGCGCGAGGTCGGCGGCGACGAGCGGCGGCGGTGGTGGGAGCGGGCGGTGACCGCGTTCCCGCCGTACGCGGAGTACCAGACGAAGACGGACCGGCAGATCCCGGTGTTCGTGCTGGAGCCGCGGGAGGGCTGAAACCGCCACGAAGTGTCGGGGGCGCCTGCCACACTGCCGCCATGAGCACACAGCCCGTCTGGACTCCTGCCCGGTTCACCGGGCTGGACCGTCCCCTGACCGTGGCCGAGTACCTCGAGATCGGCGAGGTCGAACCGGGCTACACGGAGCTCGAGGAAGGGCGGCTGCTGTTGTCCCCCAGTGGCGTGTGGCGGCACAACAGGGCGGGCAACAGGCTGTGGCAGGCGTTCGACGCCCAGTTGCCACCGACCGTGGCGGCGACCACCGACATCGACGTCGACCTTCAGCTTGCTCCGGCGGAGGCTCCGGGGACCGTCCGCCGGCCTGATGTGGTCGTCGTGCGCGGCGAAGCCGTCGAGCGGATGGACCTCGAGGGCGGCATCCTCTCGGCCTCGGATGTCGTCCTCGCCGTCGAGGTCGTCTCTCCCGGCTCCCGGCGCCTTGATCTCCGGGTCAAGCGCGACGAGTACGCCGACGCGGGCATCCCGCGCTACTGGATCGTCGACCTCGACGCTCCCGTCTCGCTGGTCGCCTGCCACCTTGCCGGCGAATTCGGTTACGTGGACGGCGGTGCCGTCACCGGCGTCTTCCGCACCACCGAGCCGTTCCCCGTCGAGGTCGACCTCGACGCTCTGCTCTAACCCAGCTCGGTGGGCACCGCCACGACGTCCACCATCGCCCCGTTCCGCAGCACCGTCACCGGCAGCGGGACGCCGACGGCGTCCCCGAAGAGCTGCTTCTGGATGCCCTGCGCGTCCTGCACGGGGTGCCGGCCGACGTCGAGCACCAGGTCGCCGCGCCGCAGCCCGGCCCGGGCCGCCGGGCTGTCCGCAACCACCTCGGCCAGCCGGACGCCGCTGCGGCGTGCGTGCCGTTCCGCCACGTCTGCCGGTACCGGCGCCGGCGTGCCGACCACGCCGAGGTAGGCCCGGCGGACCCGGCCGTCGCGCAGCAGGGCCTCCACGATCCGCCGCGTGGTGGCGTTGACCGGCACCGCAAGGCCGAGCCCCGCACCCGCGACGGCGGTGTTGATGCCGACGACCCTGCCGACCGAGTCGGCGAGCGCGCCGCCGGAGTTGCCGGGGTTGAGTGCGGCGTCGGTCTGGATCACGTCCTCGATCACCCGGCCGGCCTGACCGCTGCGGGTGGGCAGCGAGCGCCCGAGGGCGCTGACCACCCCGGCGGTGACCGAGCCCGCCAGGCCCAGCGGGTTGCCGACGGCCACCACCAGCTGACCGACCACCAGCCGGTCCGCGTCGCCGAGGCGCACGGGTGGGGGCAGGTCGCCGGGACGCTCGGTGCGCAGTACCGCCAGGTCGGAGAGCGGGTCAGCGCCCACGACGCGAACCGGCGCCTGCACGCCGTCGAGGAAGTCGGCGCGGCCGCGCGGGGCGTCGGCCACCACGTGGGCGTTCGTCACCAGCACCCCGTCCCCGGAGACGACGACGGCGGAGCCGGTTCCCCGGCCGATCCGGACCGCGGCCACCCGCGGGGTGACCTCGGCGGCAACGGCACTGACCGTGCGGGAGTAGGAGTCCAGCTCGTCCATACCTACTGCTTACACCGTTGCAGAACCCTGGGGGATCGCTGTGGGCGAACCCGTCGCACCGGCCGGGGTGTGCAGCAAGGTGGCCTTGCTCGCATGGGATCGCAGTATGGCCACCCTGCTGCAATCCCCCGCCGCGCCAGCACCCACCTCGCCCAGGCGCGGACCGCGGTCAGACGTCGTGGGCGCGCTGCAGGGCCGGGTCCCAGGAATGGCCGGGCTCGCCCCAGCCCCGGTCGCGCACCGCGCGCCTCCCGGCCCGCCGGTACCGGCCGACCAACCGGTCCAGATAGAGCAGGCCGTCCAGGTGGTCGGTCTCGTGCTGCAGGCAGCGGGCGAGGAACCCGCGGCCCTCGATCGACACCGGGTTGCCCTCGGCGTCCGTGCCGGTCACCCGTGCCCACTCGGCGCGGCCGGTCGGGAACTGCTCGTCGGGCACCGACAGGCAGCCTTCCGCGTCGTCCTCGGGATCCGGCATCGTCTCGGGCCGTTCGGAGGTCTCCAGCACCGGGTTGATCACCACGCCGCGTAGGCGCCGGCGCAGCTCCTCGTCCGGGCAGTCGTAGACGAACAGCCGCAGCGGCACCCCGACCTGGTTCGCCGCCAGGCCGACGCCGTCGGCGGCCTCCATCGTGTCGAACATGTCGGCGACGAGCTCGCGGAGAGCGTCGTCGAACCCGATCACCGGCCGGGTCGGGGTGTGCAGGACAGGATCACCGACGATGCGGATGGAACGGACGGCCACGGCCGCCATGATCCCGCACGACCCTCGCCGAAGCGTCACCGGTGGCGCGTCGCACCGGTTCCTGTCGGTGCTCCGTGGTTCAATGCACGCGCGAATGACACCTGTGTCATTCGTCCCCGGCACGCGGGGTTACGGCACACCGTAGTACCTGCAATACGCGGTAGCACGAGGAGCGCGATGGAGTCCGCCACCGAACCCCGGGGCCTGCCCACCGTCCATCGGTCGGCCCGCGAGCTCGACCGACGCGAGCGCGAGATCCTCGCGTTCGAGGGGCAGTGGTGGAAGTACGCGGGCGCCAAGGAGCAGGCCGTCCGCGAGCTGTTCGACATGTCGCCCACGCGGTACTACCAGGTGCTCAACGCTCTGATCGACAAGCCCGAGGCGCTGGCCGCCGAGCCGTTGCTCATCAAGCGCCTGCGCCGGCTGCGGGCGAGCCGGCAGCGCACCCGCTCGGCCCGGCGCCTCGGCGTCGAGCCGTGGTGACCATCCGGCCACCGTGGCCGGCACCCGCCGGTCGCTGACCGGGCCGCTTCCCGCATCCGGAGGTCGTCGTGGCCGAATCCCCCCCGCCCGGTTCCCGCTCGCCTCTCCGCGTGGGCGGTATCGCGCTGCTCGGTGTCGGCGTGATCGCCGCGTTCGCCGGGCTGATCACCACGACCCAGGGCAACGGCGACGGCACCGTCGCGCAGGGCCCCGCAGCGTCGGCGGGCGCACTGGAGTCCGCGGCGCCGACCGAACCGGCCGTGGCGAGCCCGTCCCCGGACGTCGCCAGGGTGGTGCCGGCACCAGCCGCATCGGCCGTTCCCGCCCCCGTCGAGCCGGCACCGCCCGCTGTGGCGGCTCCGGCTCCCGCGCCGGGCGAGTCCTCGTCGGTCCCCCATGGATCCCTTCGCGTCTACAACAACAGCCTGATCCAGGGCTTGGCCGCGCGCGCGGCCGCCGACTTCCGCAGTGCCGGTTGGACGATCGCCGAGATCGGCAGCTACCCGGGCGAGACCATCACGACGAGCACCGTCTACTACCGCCCGGGCACGGACGAGCAGGCTGCGGCGCAGGAGATCGGCCGGGCGTTCGGGCTGCGGGTCGCGCCGCGCTTCGCCGAGATCCAGTCCGCCAGCCCCGGGTTGATCGTCATCGTGACCAAGGAGTACAAGTCGCCGGGCAAGTCGTGAGCTTCGCGCACGGACGTCCGCCCACCTAGCGATCCTTGGTCGCTAGGACCTGCGGGCTCCGTAAGCCTCCAGTGCCAGCAGCTGGGCGGGATCCAGCGACGGGGGGACGGCCGCGCGTGCCGCGGCGAGATGGGTGGCGGTCACCTCCGTCGCCTCCAGCGACTCGCGCATCGCGGTGAGCGCCGCCTCCCGGAGCACGGCCGTGCAGTCGGCCGCGGAGTAGCCGTCCAGCTCGGCACCGAGTGCGTCGAGGTCGACGTCCGGGGACAACGGGGTGCGCGCGGCCGCGGTACGCAGGATGTCGGCCCGCGCGGCGGCGTCGGGCGGAGGGACATAGATCAGCCGCTCCAGGCGGCCGGGGCGCAGCAGCGCCGGGTCGATCAGCTCGGGCCGGTTCGTCGCGCCGACCACGACGACGTCGCGCAGCGGCTGCGCGCCGTCCAGCTCCGTGAGCAGGGCGGCGACTACGCGGTCGGCGACCCCGGAGTCCGAGGACTGGCCGCGGCGGGGCGCGAGCGCGTCGACCTCGTCGAGGAACACCAGCGCAGGGGTGGCGTCGGCCGCTCGGCGGAACAGCTCGCGGACCGCGCGCTCCGACTCGCCCACGTACTTGTCGAGCAGCTCGGCACCCTTCACCGCCAGCACGTTGAGCTGCCCGGTCCCGGCGAGCGCGCGGAGCAGGAACGTCTTGCCGCAGCCCGGCGGTCCGTACACCAGCACGCCGCGCGGCGGGTCGACGCCGAGCCGGGCGAACGAGTCGGGGTAGCGCAGCGGCCACAGCACAGCCTCGGTGAGCGCCTGCTTGACCTCGACCATGTCGCCGACCTGGTCGAGAGTGACCCCGCCGGTCTGCAGGCTCGCCGACGACGACATCGAGATCGGCCGCACGGCGCCGACCGCGTCGATCAGGTCCTGCTGGGTGACCCGGGCGGGCTCTTCGTCGGTGCCCGCCGGGGCGGCCGAGCCGGCGCCGTGCCGCAGCGCGGCGGCCACGGCGGCCTCCCGACGGACGGCCACCAGATCCGCGGCGACGAACCCGGGCGTGCGTTCGGCGACCACCTTGAGGTCGATGCCCTCGGCGGTCGGCACGTCCACCAACAGGCGACGGAGCAGCTCGGTACGCACCCGCAGGTCCGGCAGCGGCAGGCCCAGCTCGCGGTCGGCGAGGTCGGGCGCGCGCATCCGGGGGTCGACCGACTCGGGCGACGACGACGTGGCGACCAGCGCGAAATACGACGTCGTGAGGGCCGCGTGCAGAGCGGCGAGGACGAGCGTCGCCAGCGGCGGCGGGTCAGTGGCCGGTAGCAGGGCGTCGACGTCGGTGAGCAGCAGGACGACCGGGGTGGCCGGGCGAGCGGCGGCCCGGGCGGTCCCGACCACGTCGTGCACTCGCGTGGACGCGGCAGCGACCTCCAGTGCAGCGACCGCAGGGGCGGCGAGCTCGATGCAACGAGCACCGACGGCTGCGGCCGCACTGCGCACGAGCGTCGCCTTGCCGACCCCCTCGGGCCCGACGACCAGCACCCCGAGCCGCGGCGAGCCGCCGAGCCGGGTGAGCAGCTCGGGACGGCGGAAGGTCAGTTCGAACCACTCGACGAGGCGCCGCGCGGCATCGGCGTGGCCGACGAGGTCGTCGAGGTCGAGACCCGCCTCGGGAACGGAGCCGAAGCCGCTGACGGGATCGGCCGGGTCGACCGTGGCGGTCCCGGCTACCGCCGGGTTTGCAGCAAGGTGGCCTTGCTGCAACGGAATTGGAGCAGGGCCACCTTGCTGCAATGCGCTGCCCGCAGCCGGCCCGGCCCCGCTTGCAGCAGGGCCACCATGCTGCAATCGGATTGGAGCAGGGCCACCATGCTGCAATCCCCAGGAGCCGTCACCCTCCCAGCCGACCACCGTCGACGGCATCACCGCGACCGCCCCCGGCGGCTCCGTTCCCGCCACGGTCAGCAGCTCGGTGGTCCACGCCCCGCCCACCGCACCGGCCAGCCGGCTGCGCGCGGCCGCGACGTCGAGGCCCGCGACAGGCTCCAGGTCCTGCGGGAGGAGCGAGACCGCGTCGCCGCCGGTGACGACCTTGCCCAGCAGCGCCAGCCGCGCCGTCTCCGGGGTCAGCCCGGCGCGGGCCAGCCGGGAGCCGGTCAGCAGCACCTGACGGGCGGCGGCCACGCGCGACGGCGCGACGACGACCGGCGCGCCGTCGATGAGGCCGGCGTTGGAGAGGATCACGTCGTCGACCGTCGCCTGACCGGGCGCAACACCGAGGGCAGCCGGCGCGGCCAGCGCGGTGGTGACCCGTGCACCGGTCAGCGTCACGGCGTCCCACGACCGCAGGCCGAGCGCGTCGAGGACCTCCGGATGCAGCCGGACGACACCCCGCCGGGCGTCGGCCGCCGACGGGGTGACCCGGACGACAAGGGAGACGCTGGGGTCGTGCACCCGGCCACGCTATCCGTCAGGGCACGGCGACGCCGGACCGCCGTCGCCCGAACCACACTTCGCGACGCATCCGCCCACGCCGCACCGCCGTCGCCCGAACCACACCTCGCGACGCATCCGCCCACGCCGCACCGCCTACCGCACGTGCATCGTCACGGAACCGTCGCGGTGTGTCGGGATCGTGTGCCCGTTCAGCGCCGGCGAAGCCCCAGCCGCGCTCGTCCCCGGTCGGTCCTGCCCCGGGTCGCGGCCCCGTTCGTCGGCGGGCGTGGCGGGGCGGGACGGGGCGGCTCGTCCGGCCGGAAGACCGCACGCGCCACGTTCCGCGCTCCCCCGGCGACCCGGCGGCGCAACGGCGACCGCAGGCCCAGCCGCCGCGCCGACCGCGCCGCCCGGGCCACGGCGCGCCGCTCCCGGGTCGGCACGTCCCATGCCTCGGGGTGCCGCTTGAGCCACTCGAAGCGGTAGATCGTGAACGGCAGGAGCAGCAGGTAGCCGCACGCGACCGCCGTCATGGCGAGGAAGGGTTCGGCGACGAGCAGCGCGAACGCCAGGCCCACCAGCACCAGGGCGGGCGGGATGAGGCGCGTCGGGACCCGCGCGGTCTTGAGCGAGATCGTCGGCAGCCGGCTCACCATCAGCAGCGCCGCGAACAGCGCCCACAGGCCGACGGTCAGCGGCGCCGCCCACCAGCCGTCGCCGAACTGGAGCCACAACAGCAGGGGCAGGCCGCCCACCAGCGCGGCCGCCGGGGCCGGGACGCCGACGAAGAACTCCTTGGCGAACGGCCACCGCTGCTCCGCCTCGATCAGCGTGTTGAAGCGTGCCAGCCGCAGTGCCATGCAGACCGCGAAGACCAGCGCGACGACCCAGCCGAGCCGGTTCCCGTCGAGCCGCCAGATGTAGAACAGCAGCGCAGGCGACACGCCGAACGCCACGAGGTCCGACAGCGAGTCGAGCTCGGCGCCGATCTTGCTGCTGGCGTCGAGCAGCCGGGCGAGGCCGCCGTCCAGGGCGTCGAACACGGCCGCGGCGGCGATCGCGGCGACGCACAGGTCGAACCGGCCGGCCAGGGCGAAGTTGACCGCCGAGAGCCCCGAGCAGAGCGCGAGGACGGTGACGGCGTTGGGCAGCAGGCGGACGCTCGCGCGGGACGTGGGCACCGTGGTCAGGCCGGCGTCACAGGCAGCCCGGTGGCGCCCGGAAGCTCGGCCAACACCGTCTCCCCGCCGATCGTGCGCTGCCCGACCTCGACGGTGACCGTCGACCCCGCCGGGAGGTAGGTGTCGACGCGGGAGCCGAACCGGATCAGCCCGTAGGTCTCCCCCGCCGCGACCTCGTCGCCCGGAGCGACGTCGCAGCGGATCCGCCGGGCCAGCAGACCGGCGATCTGGACGACCCCCACCCGGGCCCCGTCGACGGTCTCCAGCAGCAGCGCGTTGCGCTCGTTGTCGTCGCTGGCCTTGTCCAGGTCCGCCGACAGGAACCGGCCGTGCCGGTACTGCACGTCGACGACGCGCCCGTCGGCCGGGATGCGCTGGACGTGCACGTCGAGCACCGACAGGAAGACGCTGACGCGCGGTGACGGCACCCGCGGCAGGTCGAGCTCGGGCGGGGGCACGACGTCCGATACGAGCGCGACCGTGCCGTCCGCGGCTGAGCGCACCACCCCGGTCCGCGAGGACGGCACGCGGTGCGGGTTGCGGAAGAAAGCGGCGGTGGCGGCGGTGGCCAGGGCCCCGACCAGGGTGCCGTGGCCGGTCAGGAGCCGGGTGAGCACGGCGACCGCGGCGACTCCGCCGACGATCGGACGGCCACCGGGGTGCATCGGCGGCACGGCTGCGCGGACCAGCGTGGCCACGTGCGCGAGCGAGGTCGACCGTACCCGGGCGTCGGGCGCCGCCTGCACGGAGGCGGGCGCGTGGACGTCGCGTGACACGGCGACGGGCGGGGGCATCGGTCGCTCCTCGTTCTCACCGCGAAGCCCCCGCCTGCCGGCGTCGGCCTCGCGGACACACTCAGGGTTCTCACCGCGAAGCCCCCGCCTGCCGGCGTCGGCCTCGCGGACACGCTCAGGGTAGGGCGACCCGGCCGAGCCGCGCGTGCGGCGGCCCACGCTACGCCAACGTGCCCGGTGCCCGGCCGAGGGCGGCAAGCGCCGCGCGGCCGAGCACCCGGGACAGGCGCGACAGCCCAGATCGACGGGGGCGCGAGCGGCCGGTTCTGCGGCGCCGCGCCCGAGAACATAAAAGGGCCGGGGCCGCCATCCCCCGAGACAGCGACCCCGGCCAGGAACCGCTCGTCCGCTCCCCAGCGACGGGCGGTAGGTCCTCCGCGTGCGGGCCGGTTCCCCGGCCTGCTCGTCAAGTATCCCCAGGCGCACGACGAATCGTCCAGGTCACCGGCAGAGGAATCCTGCGATGTGCCCGATCGGCCGAACGCACAGTGTTAGACGCACCCTAGGGCAGGATCGTTCCAGAACCTACTTGTGAGCTGCATCACATCACATCAGGTATCGAGCAGCCACACCTCGACGGGCGATCCGGCCGCCAGCTCGGTGACCCCCTCGGGAACGACGAAGAAGCAGTCGGCCCGGGCCAGCGCGGCGAGCAGGTGCGACGGGGGCCCGCCGACCTCCCGGACGGTACCGGCGACCGCGTCCAGCACACCCCGGCGGAACTGGCGGCGCCCCGGCGTCGACGTCAAGGATGCCGCGAGCGCCGCCGAGACCCGCGGCCGCTCAGGATGCGGATGCCCGAGGGCCGTCCGCAGCACCGGACGCACGAACACCTCGAACGACACGTGCGAGCTGACCGGGTTCCCGGGCAGCGCGACGACACCGACGCCGTCCACCCGCCCGACGCCCTGGGGCCCGCCCGGCTGCATCGCGACCTTGACGAACTCGACACCGCGGCCGGTGAGGCCCTCCTTGACCACCTCGTAGGCGCCCGCGCTGATCCCGCCCGAGGTGAGGACGAGGTCGACGGCGCGGTCCGCGAGGTGTTCGTCGAGCACCCGGCGCAGATGCGCGACGTCGTCGGGCACGAACCGCAGCAGCGCAGCGACGCCCCCGGCGTCCGCCACCGCGGCGGCCAGCATGGGACCGTTCGATTCGTAGATCTGGCCCGGCCGCAGAGGGGTTCCCGGGGCGACGAGCTCGGAACCGGTGGACAGCACCAGCACGGTCGGGCGGCGGCGCACGGAGAGGGTGGCGGTGCCGACGGCCGCGGCAACGCCGATCTGGGCCGCGCCCAGCACGGTGCCCGCGGGCAGGACGATCGCGCCCGCGGCGACGTCCTCGGCCGCCCGGCGGACCGAGGTGCCCGCCGCCGGGGCCCGGAACACGCGCACCCGCTCGGTGCCGCCGTCGGTGTGCTCGACCTGCACGACCGCGTCGGCGCCCGCAGGCAGCGGGGCGCCGGTCATGATCCTGTGCGCGGTGCCGGGTTCGAGACGGGGGACGTCCGTGCAGCCGGCCGGGATGTCGGCGGCGACGGGCAGGGTGATCGGCCCGTCGCCCGTCGCGGTGGCGACGTCCGCGGCACGCACGGCGTAGCCGTCCATCGCGGAGTTGTCGAACGGCGGCAGCGCGACGCCGGCGACCACCGGCTCGGCCAGCACCCGGCCCTGCGCCCGGTCGATCGGGACGTCCTCGGCCGGGAGGGGGCCGAGCAGGTCCGCCACCGCCGCGCGGTGCTCCTCGACGGACCGGGTGGCGCGCGCGGTGGGCGCGAACGGCGGGGTCGGCACACCCACATCCTGTCGCACGCCTGCGGAGCGGGGTCGGGAAGCACCCGGTCCGCGACCACGCGCCCGGAGCGTGATTCCCGACCCTCTCGGGTAGCGTCGGAGGGGTCCAACTGCAACAAAAGATCCGGCGCGGGGCAGCTGCGTCGTGGCCGGATCGGTCATCGCAACATGGAGGTGCCGTGGCTCAGGGCACGGTCAAGTGGTTCAACTCGGAGAAGGGGTTCGGCTTCATCGCCACCGACGGTGGACCGGACGTCTTCGTCCACTACAGCGCGATCCAGATGGACGGTTTCCGGACTCTGGAGGAGGGTGACCGCGTGGAGTTCGAGACCACGGCGGGACGCGACGGCCGCAGCCAGGCCGACGCCGTCCGCCGGATCTGAAAGGGTCTTGAGGTACCCCGCCCGCGCACTCCGGGAGTACTTCACGTCCTCTTTCGAAGCCTCCGCAGAGCACGAGTTCAAGGTCGCCCCGGCCCTCGCCACGGCGCCTGAGAGGGTTCTGGGACTCCGCCTCGCGTGCGTAGCGCGCCCCGGCGGGTGTTCCAGAACCCTCTGCCGGTTCTGGGACTCCGCCTCACGTGCGCAGCGCGCCCTGGCGGATGTTCCAGAACCCTCTGCCGGTTCTGGGACTCCACCTCGCGTGCGCAGCGCGCCCCGGCGGGTGTTCCAGAACCCTCTGCACGAGGGGGTCGGCTCCCACGAGCCGGCCCCCTTCGTCGTTCACCGGGGCACCGGGGACCCCCTCGTTGCACTCACCACCCCCGAGTGCTAAACAGGGTTTGGCACTCGATACGGTCGAGTGCCAAATGTCGGAGCGGTGAGGCCGGCGCAGGGTTGCCGGCCGTCCGTCGCGGGCACCGGGCCGACATCGACGACTTTGGGTCATCCCAATCGGAGGACGAACACCCCATGGCGAAGATGATCGCGTTCGACGAGGAGGCGCGCCGCGGGCTCGAGCGCGGCATGAACACCCTCGCCGACGCCGTCAAGGTGACGCTGGGCCCACGCGGCCGCAACGTCGTCCTGGAGAAGAAGTGGGGCGCGCCCACCATCACCAACGATGGTGTGTCGATCGCCAAGGAGATCGAGCTCGAGGACCCGTGGGAGAAGATCGGGGCCGAGCTCGTCAAGGAAGTGGCGAAGAAGACCGACGACATCGCGGGTGACGGCACCACCACCGCCACCGTGCTCGCCCAGGCGCTCGTCCGCGAGGGCCTGCGCAACGTGGCCGCGGGCGCGAACCCGATGGCCCTCAAGCGGGGCATCGAGAAGGCCGTCGAGGCCGTCAGCCAGCAGCTGCTGAAGACCGCCAAGGAGGTCGAGACCAAGGAGCAGATCGCGGCCACCGCCTCGATCTCCGCGGCCGACCCGACCATCGGCGAGCTGATCGCCGAGGCCATGGACAAGGTCGGCAAGGAAGGCGTCATCACGGTCGAGGAGAGCAACACCTTCGGTCTGGAGCTGGAGCTCACCGAGGGCATGCGCTTCGACAAGGGCTACATCTCGCCCTACTTCGTGACCGACGCCGAGCGCATGGAGGCCGAGCTGGAGGACCCCTACATCCTCCTCGTCTCGTCCAAGATCTCGACCGTCAAGGACCTGCTCCCGCTGCTGGAGAAGGTCATGCAGGGCGGCAAGCCGCTCGCCGTGATCGCCGAGGACGTCGAGGGCGAGGCCCTGGCCACCCTGGTCGTCAACAAGATCCGCGGCACCTTCAAGTCCGTCGCCGTCAAGGCCCCGGGCTTCGGTGACCGCCGCGAGGCGATGCTGGCCGACATGGCCATCCTCACCGGTGGCGAGGTCATCTCCGAGAAGGTCGGCCTCAAGCTGGAGAACGCGGACCTGGCGCTGCTCGGCCGCGCCCGCAAGGTCGTGGTCACCAAGGACGAGACCACCATCGTCGACGGTGCGGGTGACGCGGACCAGATCGCGGGCCGGGTCAACCAGATCCGTGCCGAGATCGACCGGACCGACTCCGACTACGACCGCGAGAAGCTGCAGGAGCGCCTGGCCAAGCTGGCCGGCGGGGTCGCGGTCATCAAGGCCGGGGCGGCGACCGAGGTCGAGCTCAAGGAGCGCAAGCACCGCATCGAGGACGCCGTGCGCAACGCCAAGGCGGCCGTCGAGGAGGGCATCGTCGCCGGCGGCGGCGTCGCCCTGATCCAGGCCGGTGCCGGCCTGTTCGAGGGTCTGGGCCTGGACGGTGACGAGGCGACCGGCGCGAACATCGTCAAGGTCGCGCTGGAGGCTCCGCTCAAGCAGATCGCGGTCAACGCCGGCCTCGAGGGCGGCGTCGTCGCGGAGAAGGTCCGCAACCTGGGCCCGGGCGAGGGCCTGGACGCGGCCACCGGCGAGTACAAGGACCTGATCAACGCCGGCATCATCGACCCGGCCAAGGTCACCCGGTCCGCGCTGCAGAACGCCGCGTCGATCGCGGCGCTGTTCCTGACGACCGAGGCGGTCATCGCCGACAAGCCGGAGAAGAACCCGGCTCCGGCGGGCGACCCGTCGGGCGGCATGGGCGGCATGGACTTCTGAGTCCGTAGCACTACCCGCACGTCAGCACTACCCGCACGGCGGAGGAGGGGGCGGCACCCGGTTCGGGTGCCGCCCCCTTCGACGTCACCCGCTACTCACCGGCGAGGTTCAGCACCGTCAGCGTGCCGTCGTGCAGGTTGGTCACGTAGGCCGCCCGGCCGTCCGGCAGCACCGCGACCGAGGTCGGGGCGTCGCCGGTGGGGACGGTCGCGGTGACGGTCATGGTCGCGGCGTCGATCACCGAGACCGTGTCCGCGTTGACGTCGGCCACGTAGGCGAACCTCCCGTCCGGGGCCCAGGTGACGTCCTGCGGCCCGTCGCCCACCGGGATCGTCGCCACCACCCGCTCGGCGTCGGTGTCGATCATCGTCACCGAGTCGGAGTCGTAGTCCGCGTCCGCGACGAGCGGCCGGGTCGGGTGCACCGCGACGCTGTGCGGGCTCCGCCCCACGCGCACCTCCGCCACCACCGTGTCGGTCGCGGTGTCGATGACCGCGACCAGGTTCGACTCGTGGTCGGCCGTGTAGGCCCGCCTGCCGTCCGGCGAGAACTCGACCCGGTGCGGGTGCGCGGGCACCCTGATCTCGGCGGTCACGGCGTTCGTCGCTGTGTCGACGACCGAGATGCTGCCGGAGTCGTGGTTGGGCACGTAGAGCCGTCTGCCGTCCGGTGTGACCGCGGCCAGGAACGGCCTGCTGCGCATCGGGACGGTCGCCACCACCGCATTGGTGGTGGAGTCCAGCACGGCGATCGCGGCGACCGTCCGTGCCTCGTCCCAGACGCTGATGTAGACCATGCGCCCGCCCGGCGAGAACGCCAGGTACTGCGGCGGGCCCAGGGACACCGGGATGGTGGCGGTCACCCGGTTCACGGCAGTGTCCACCACGGTGACCGTCCCGGCCGCGCGATTGGCGACGTAGGCGTGGTGGCCGCGAGGGGCGATGACGACGAAGCCCGGGGTCGGGCCGACGGGGACCGGAGTGCCGACCGTGGGGACCGGCACGCTCGCCACCACCGGCCCGGGCCCCCGCGCTGCCACGGTCTCGGAGGTCGACGCCGGGGCGAGGGTCGGTGCCCCGGTGGCAAGCGTCTGCACGGGGCCCGTCGCCCGGTCGGGTATCGGCACGCGCGACAGGGTGGTCAGCACCGCCGGACCGGGCAGGGGATGCGGTGTGGCCCAGGCCAGATAGCCGAGGTAGCCCGGCGGTGCGAGCACGACGACGACCGCCGCACCGACCAGCCCGACCTTTCCGCCCACCATGAGGCGCTCCTGGCTGCGGGAGCGTCGGTAGTGGATGCGGGGAGCGCCGGCCCGGCTGCTGCGCTGCCAGATCCACAGCCGGATCCCGGCACCGAGCAGCGCTCCGACGATCCCGCAGATGATGTCGTTCATGGTGTCGGCGTTGTCGACCTGCCAGCTCAGCCCGAAGGCCGCGTCCCCGCCGAACTCGAGCACTTCCCAGACCATCTCGGTGCTCACGCCCAGGAGCGCCATCGTGCAGAGGTACTGGGTCGCGCTGTGCGCCACACGGTGGTAGAGCGCGTCGTAGAGCAGGGAGGTCGCCGCGGCCGGCAACAGCACGTGCGCGGTGCCGTCCAACGGGGACTGCGCGGCGAACAGGCCCAGCGGGATCTGCCCGAAGAAGATCGTCAGGGTGAACGTCAGCACGTAGAGATGAAGCGACGGGCGCAGCAGTCTGCGCCCGTCTCGCCGGTCGTTCATCAGCCGGCAGGTCGGGGGCGCCGCGGGGCGGCCGCGGCCGGCCGTTCGGGTATCGGCACGTCTTCCGTCATGGTGACCCACTTCGTCTCGACGGTGCCGGGAATGTCGACCCGGTGGCGCTACCTCGCGGTCACTACTGTGTGTGCACGAGCATGCGCGGAGCAGTCACGCCTCACCACCGAGCGAGCCCTACCGCCGGCGGGGAGCGGTCCCCCGCCGCGGTGGGGGGAGAGCCCTACCACCTGCCGGGTGACGTCGCGGGTCAGACCGCGGGCCGCTCGTCCTCGGGGGCGAGCGCCCAGGCCGCCGCGTACACGATCGCCGCAGCGCCGCCGGTGATCACGGTGAGCGCGACGACCAGGACGCGCAGGAGCGCGGCGTCGGCGCCGAGGCTCGCTGCGAGGCCGCCGCAGACGCCCCCGAGCATCCGGTCGGTGCGGCTGCGCCGCAGCGTGAAGTGTGTGGTCGGGGTGGCGGTGCCCGTACCGGTGGGGGCGGTGCCGGCGGGGATGTCGGTGTGCTGTTCCATGCCGTCGAGCCTGCCGCCGCGCAGCCGCGGCGGCATCGGGAACCTCCCCCGACCCGACCCCGACCCACCCCTGACCCGCCTCAGGGCCCCACGGCAGGTCGCGGGCAAGCCGCGACCCCGATCCTGTGAAAGCTCAGGCGCCGCGGACGGCGACGGCTGCTGCGCGGGCCGCGACCGTCGCGAGCAGCGGCGCCGAGGCATGCCCGCCGCACCTCGCGGTGGTCCGATCCCGTCTCCCCGCACCGGTCGGACCGCGGACCGGAGCCGGCACGACGGAGCGGCCGGCGAACAGGTGCGCGCACACCCATCGATCGGGCAACGAGGTGCTGAGCAGGAACGAAGCGCAGTTCAGGAACGCGGGCGCTGGTCGGGCACCGGGTCCTCCGCGGGCACCGGGGCCGGGGGGAACACCTCGACGGGGTCGCCGTCGGGCACCTGCCAGTCGCGCCGACGGACGGCCCGCCCGAGGAACACGCCGACGAGCGCCGCGACAGCGACCCACGCTGCCAGTGCGACGACGATCCAGGCGATCCAGCCCCACACGTCGGTACTCCTCTGTCGGGACTCCGGTCTGTCGGACTCCGGCCCATGATCCGATATGGGCTCCGCGCGCATGCCCCGAATACCCGGCGAAGCGCCATTTACTCCACATCGGGTATGGCCGGGCCCAGCAGGTCGTCGGCATCGACGATGCGATAAGCATATCCCTGCTCGGCGAGAAAGCGTTGCCGGTGTGCCGCGTACTCGGTGTCCACGGTGTCTCGCGAGACCACCGAGTAGAACCACGCCTGACGCCCGTCGACCTTTGGCCGCAGGAGGCGGCCCAGGCGTTGCGCCTCCTCCTGGCGGGAGCCGAACGTCCCCGACACCTGGACGGCGACGCTCGCCTCGGGGAGGTCGATCGAGAAGTTGGCGACCTTGCTGACGACCAGGCGCGGCACCTCGCCGCGGCGGAACGCGTCGAACAGCACCTCGCGCTCGCGGTTGCGCGTCGAGCCCTGCACGACGGGGCAGTCGAGCGCCTCGCCCAGCTCGTCGAGCTGCTCGAGGTAGGCGCCGATGACCAGCGCGGGTTCGCCCGGATGCCGGTCCAGCACGGCTTTGACCACGTTCAGCTTGGTACGGGCCGTCGACGCGACGCGGTAGCGCTCCTCGGTGTCCGCGACGGCGTAGCCCATCCGCTCGGCCTCGGTCAGCGTCACCCGGACCTCGATGCACTCCGCCGGAGCGATCCAGCCCTGCTGCTCGATGTCGCGCCACGGGGCGTCGTAGCGCTTGGGGCCGATCAGCGAGAACACGTCACCCTCCCGGCCGTCCTCCCGCAACAGGGTCGCGGTCAGGCCGAGGCGGCGGCGGGACTGCAGGTCCGCGGTCATCCGGAACACCGGGGCGGGCAGCAGGTGCACCTCGTCATAGACGATCAATCCCCAGTCGCGCGAGTCGAACAGGTCGAGATGGCGGTACGCGCCCTTCGACTTCCGCGTCATTACCTGATAGGTCGCTATCGTAACCGGCCTGATCTCCTTGCGTTCGCCGGAGTACTCCCCGATCTCCTCCTCGGTGAGTGTCGTCCGCGCGATCAGTTCCCGTTTCCACTGCCTTCCCGCGACCGTGTTCGTCACGAGGATCAGCGTCGTCGCCTTGGCCTTCGCCATGGCTGCGGCGCCGACGAGCGTCTTGCCCGCACCGCAGGGCAGCACGACCACGCCCGACCCGCCGTGGAAGAACCCGTCGACGGCGTGGCGCTGGTAGTCGCGCAGCGACCAGCCGTCCTCACGCAGATCGATGGGGTGCGCCTCGCCGTCGACGTAGCCCGCGAGGTCCTCCGCGGGCCAACCGATCTTGAGCAGGGCCTGCTTGAGGTGGCCGCGCTCGGACGGGTGGACGACGACGGTGTCGCCGTCGATCCGGGCACCGAGCAGCGGGGCGATCCGCTTCTGCCGCAGCACCTCCTCGAGCACCGCGCGGTCCGTCGCGACGAGCACGAGGCCGTGCACCGGGGACTGGGTGAGCTGCAGCCGCCCGTAACGACCCATCGTGTCCACGATGTCGACGAGCAGCGGCTGCGGCACGGCGTAGCGGGAGAAGCGGACGAGCGCGTCGACGACCTGCTCCGCGTCGTGCCCGGCGGCCCTGGCGTTCCACAGGGCCAGCGGGGTGACGCGGTAGGTGTGGACGTGCTCCGGCGCGCGTTCGAGCTCCGCGAAGGGGGCGATCGCCGCGCGGGCCTCGGCGGCAGCCGCGTGGTCGACCTCGAGAAGCAGGGTCTTGTCGGACTGGACGATCAGTGGCCCGTCGGGCACGATGCTTCCTTCCTGCGGCCTCTCCACGGGCCGGGGCGGTGTGGAGCTGCGCGTGGCTCGCACGGACGGGGTCGACCCCGTCCGGGCCGGGCGAGGAGCGACGCACCGGAAGGTGCACGCCGCGGGGACCGCTCAGTCGAACGGGCTACACTCCTGCACCGAGAACGCACGCATGCCGCGCCGATCATACCGGGCGCCCCCGGCCATCGCCCTCCCCGAGCGGGCGTGTCGGGTCCGGAGTGGTCCCGCGTCGGGTCGGCCGGCCGACCGACCCGGTCCCGATGAGAAGGTCAGACGGTTCCGCCGATGACTCCGACGCTCCCCGAGCACGCACTGTCCTCCGTGCCCGCCCTGCGTGGGCCCGCCATCGCGCCGAGGCCCGTCACCCACCGCGGGCAGAGCACACCTCGGCTCGCGGCGTTCGCAAACCGTCGGTCCGGCGTGTCACAGTGCGGCCGGACGTCATCGGCAACCGCCGAGTCGAACACGAGCCGGGGGACGTGGGCGTGACCAGCACCGAGACCGGATCCTCCTGGTCGGACCGACTGAGCCCGCGCAACTGGCCGCTGGGCTGGAAGCTCGTGGCGGTCGGGCTCGTTCCCGCGCTGCTCGCGCTGGTCCTGGGTGTGCTCCGGGTGGCGGACCAGGCACACGCGGCGTCGCAGCTGGAAACGGCGAACGAACTGCTCGAGGTCCGCACCCGTGTCGCTGCCGCCGCGGACGCCTTGCGCGTGGAACGCGACAAGGCGACGTTGCTCGTCGCCGAGCGGCGGCTCGGTGACCGCGGTCCGCTGCAGGACGCGGTCGCGCAGACCGACGGCGCGGTGGAGCAGGCACGCGCCGGGCTCGCCGGCGCGACGAACGATCTCGACCCCACCGTCCGCGCCGCACTCCAGGATGCCGAGGGCGGCCTCGCCCAGCTGCAGGTGCTGCGCACCGACGTCGGCGGCCCTGCGCAGGCGGACTCCCGGCAGATCATCGGGCGCTACACCGGCGTCATCTCCCGCACGGACCTGCTCGCCCGCGCGCTGCTCCAGCAGGTGAGCACCCCCGGGGTCACCGGGCTCACCGACGCGCTGACGGCCGTCGGCGCGGCGTCCGAAGCGCTCACCCGCCAGCACACCGTCCTCGGTGCCGCCCTGCGCACGGGCCGGGTGACCGCCGACGACCGGGCGGCCGTCGACGCCACGGACGACGCCTTCACCACCGCGTACAGCTCCTTCCTGCTCGCAATGGGCCCGACCCAGGCGCCGGTCGACTTCATCGCCTCGCCCGAGAACACGCGGCGCGAAACCGTCAAGACCGCCATCCTGAACGTACCGGAGGCAGGCCCCATCCCGGTCACCGTCGCGCAGTGGGACGACGCCTCGCGGGCGGCCACCGCACAGGTCGACGCCGCAGGTGCGAACATCGGCGCCGAGCTCGCCGCCGCGGGCGACGCCGCCGCCCGCCGGTCGAGCAACCTCGCCGGGCTCAACTCGGTGGCGCTCATGCTCGGCCTGCTGCTCGCCGCAACGATCGTCGTGCTCGTGTCGCGGTCACTCACCCGCTCGCTGCGGGTGCTGCGCACGTCGGCGCTGGACGTCGCGCAGCGCCGGTTGCCGCAGGCAGTGGAAAACATGCGTTCGGGAGGGACACCGGACGTGCAGGTCGAGCCCGTTCCGCTGCACACCCGCGACGAGGTCGGGCAGGTCGCCCGCGCGTTCGACACCGTGCACGGGCAGGCCCTCAAGCTGGCCGCGGATCAGGCGGCGCTGCAGTCGAACGTCAGCAGCATGTTCGTCAACCTGTCGCGGCGCAGCCAGGCGCTCGTCGAGCGGCAGTTGCAGCTGATCGAGCAGCTGGAGAGCAACGAGCAGGATCCGGACCAGCTCTCCAACCTCTTCCAGCTCGACCACCTCGCCACTCGAATGCGGCGCAACAGCGAGAACCTCCTGGTGCTCGCCGGCACGGACCTCACCAAGCGGAACGTGGCACCTGTGCCGCTGGTCGACGTGCTGCGCGCGGCGGTGTCCGAGATCGAGCAGTACCAGCGCATCGTGGTGCAGGCGCCGCCGCAGGCCACGGTCGGCGGCCGGGCCACCAGCGACGTCATCCACCTGCTGGCCGAGCTGCTCGACAACGCCACGAACTTCTCGCCGCCCGACTCGCAGGTCGTCATGTCCAGCCTGCGCGCCCAGGACGGCTCGATCGTCGTGGAGATCGCCGACTCCGGCGTCGGGATGCTGGATCACGAGCTCACCGACGCCAACCGGCGGCTGAACACGCCGTCGGCGGTCGACGTGTCGGCCTCGCGCCGGATGGGGCTGTTCGTCGTCGGGCGCCTCGGGGCGCGGCACGGGATCACGGTCCATCTCGGCGGCGCGCCCGTGGGCGGTCCCGGCGGTGGCGTGACCGCATCGGTGACGCTGCCCGCTCACCTCGTGACGGTCAGCGGCGAGACCGAGTCGGGCCCGGCGCCGCGCTCCGCCCAGCTCGGTGATGCCCCGGCCCAGCTCGGTGTCCTGTCCTCCCCGAACGGCGTTCCGCCGCAGCGCGCGAGCGTGGCGGACCGGCCTGTGCCGCGGGTCACGCTCGCGCCCCCGGACGGCAGGCCGGCCGACCGGCCGACCGGCCTCAACGGCCTGCCCATCCGCACTCCCGGCTCGGCGCTGAACCGCGGTTACGCCCCGCAGCCGGGGCAGGTGGCGAACGGGGTCGCAGGCGAGCACGTGGCCACCGGTCCGGGGTCCGAGGCGGACGCCGCGCTGCCCGATGCAGGGCTGCTCCGGCCGGGCAGCGACAGCGAGCGGGTCGCTGCGGCAGACGGGTACCACGACGCGGACGGCGAGCCCGCCGGAGCGGAGGTCGGGGGCGGCGCCGAGGCCGACCACGCTGCCGCTCCGACCGAGGCGGTCCCGATCACCGCGGTGGCCGGGCCTGCCGGCACCGATGAGCACGTGGACGCCGACACCGCGGCCGACCGGCCGGACGACGGCGAGCGGACCGACGGAGGCGACGCCGCGGCCGACCGCACCGCCGACCGCACCGCCGACCGCTCGGCAGGACATCTCGCGGAGCTGCAACTCGCCCGGCGCACCGGAGCGGCGGTCGACGCGCCCGCGGCGAGCGATGTCCCGGACGCACCTGTGGAGAGCGGCGTCGATGCCAGCCCGGTCCGGCCCGACCCGGACGTGGTCGAGGGCACGGACGACACGGACGACACGGGCGACACCCCCGCCGCCGCAGACCCGGCCGCGGCGCCGCTCGACGAGGCGCAGGCGCCTGCGACGGGTTCGGTCCCGCCGTCCACCGCGCATCCGGCTGCCGGCCCCGACGGCCCGGAGGCCGGCCGGCCGGACGACCGGAGCGCCGAGCCGGTGGCCGACGACGACGTCGCGGCGCAGGCGGCGGCCGAGCCGGCTCCGGACACGGCGACGGGCAAAGCCGCACCACCACCGCCGATCGGTGACGGCGGCCGGGCCCGCGGCGCCGGTATCCGGCCCCGGCCCTCCCCCCGGCCGCTGCCCCCCACCGGACCGACCGGCCCGTATCGCGACCGGCCCGCACCGGCCACTCCCTACGCGGCACAGCCCGACGCAACCGGGCAGAACGGCCGGTCGCACGGCGCCGTCCCGGACGTGCCGGCGGCGGCCGACTCGCCGCAGACCGGGCCGAACACGACACCGCTGCCCATCCTTGCGGAGACCGCGGGCTCGTGGGACGACCGCGCACAGGACGACCGGGTGACGGGAGACGGCACCGACCACGCCGTCGCGTCGCCTTTCGGCCTCGACGAGCCGTCGACCTTCGGCCTGGACGATCCGTCGTCCTTCGGCCTCGGCGAACCGGCTCCGGCCGGCCCGACCGCGGGCGACGACCTGTTCGCCGCGAACGTGCCCGCGATCTCCGAGCCGGAAGGTCTGCCGCGGTCGCGGCGGCCGATCGCGGTGGCCCGGCGCGGTCCGGCCGACATGACCGAGACCACGCCGATCTTCGCCGAGATCGCGTCCGCCTGGTTCGCCTCGGACCGCCCGGTCCCGGTGGACTGGGAGCTGGACGAGCGGCCCGACGACGACCTGCTCCCGGTGAGCGCGCCGGTCCCGCCGGCAGGGCCCGGGCTGCTCGACGGTCCGACGCGTCCGGCCCCGGCCCCGGCCCCGGCCCCGGCACCGGATCCGGCCGGGCACTCCTTCGCGTCCACCGCGGACGAGGGTTGGCGAGCAGCGAGCGGTGCGACCGCCGAGCGTCCGGACGAGCTGACGGCGGCAGGCCTGCCGAAGCGACGCCCGCGTGCCCGCCTCGTCCCGGGCAGTGCAGGATCTGCAGTGCTGGCCGGACCGGCCTCGCCGACGCGCAGCGCCGACAGCGTCCGTGGTCGGCTGGCCAGCTACCAGCAAGGAGTACGGCAGGGCCGGGAGATCCGGCTCCGCCGCGACCCCGTGCGTTCCGGTTCCCAGCCGGAGTCGCCCGGGGACGACACCGCCGGTCCGGACAACGGCGGGCACGACGAGGAATCCCGATGACCGGGCCCACGGGTCCGGTCCACATCGCACCGGCGGGCAGCGGCCCGGCCCGGTGCAGCAAGGAGGGGGCGTGACGGCACCGCAGACCCAGCCGAGCCGGTTCGGTTGGCTGGTCTCGAACTTCGCCGAACGGGTACCGGGGGTGGCGCACGCCATCGTCGTCTCGGCGGACGGTCTCCTGCTCACGAGCTCGGACCGGTTGCCTCGCGACCGGGCCGACCAGCTCGCCGCCGTCTCATCCGGGCTGGTGAGCCTCACGCAGGGGGCAGCACGGTGCTTCGACGCGGGCGGCGTGGTGCAGACCGTGGTGGAGATGGACCGTGGCATCGTCCTGCTCATGTCCATCAGCGACGGTTCGTGCCTCGCGGTACTCGCCTCGCCGAGCTGCGACATCGGGCTGATCGGTTATGAGATGACGCTTCTGGTCGACCGGGTCGGCCAGCTGCTCACCCCCGAGCTGCGGTCGGAGCTGCAGGGCTCCTTCGGACCCTGATGAGATGACCGCCGCCGTCCACCCCAGCAGGAGCAGTGACCGATCCGGCCACGACGCGTCCGATCATCAAGGCAGGTGAGGTCCGATGACCACCGGTCCCAACGGGGAGCGTCGGCAGGAACCGACGTTCGCCGACGTGATGAACGGGTTCGGTCTCGGCTCCGGGCGCCCGGTCCGCCGCAGGTTGTTCGGGCGACGGCGCGGTGGCGGACTGGGCGACGCCGATCCGCGGGAGACGGCCCGCCCGGTCGGCCCGCCCGCGCCGGCCGTTGCGGCTGCGCCGTTCGACCGCTACGGCGACCTGGCGTCGCCGAGTGGCGGCTTTCCGGAGCCCGGGCCGGATGCCTACGACGTCGCAGGCGCGGCCGCGGCCGTCCGCCCGTACACGTGGACGCGGGGCCGGACCAAGTCCGGGTTCGACCTCGCGATCGAGACGTTGGTGTCCACCAGCCCTCGCGGACGGGCGCAGGCCGCGACACTGCAGGTCGAGCACCGGGCCGTCGCGGAGCTGTGCGAGCAGACCCGTTCGGTGGCCGAGGTCGCCGCGCTGCTGTCGCTGCCGCTCGGCGTGGCCCGGGTCGTGCTCGGCGACATGGCCGGACTGGGTGTGGTGACCGTGCACCAGACCGCGAGCAGCGCCGGCAGCGGGCCGGACCTCGCATTGATGGAAAGGGTGTTGAGTGGACTCCGTCGGCTCTAGTTACCTGTCCGCGGGTCCGGGGCACCCCGAACCCGCGGGGTTCCGCGGGGCCGCCGGCGGACCGCAGCGGATCGCCACTGCGGCGACGATTTCGGCCAAGATCGTGGTGGCCGGGGGCTTCGGCGTCGGCAAGACCACCTTCGTCGGATCGGTGTCGGAGATCGTGCCGCTGACCACCGAGGCCGTGATGACCGCAGCCAGCGTCGGGCACGACGACCTGTCGGCCACCCCGAACAAGCTCACCACGACCGTCGCGATGGACTTCGGACGGGTGTCACTGGACGCCGACCTGATCCTCTACCTGTTCGGCACGCCCGGCCAGCACCGCTTCTGGTTCATGTGGGACGACCTGGTGCGCGGTGCGATCGGCGCCGTCGTGCTCGTTGACACCCGCAGGCTCGCCGACTCGTTCGCGGCGATCGACTTCTTCGAAGACCGCAGGCTGCCCTACGTCGTGGGGATCAACTGCTTCGACGGTCGGCTCATGCATCGCCCCGAGGACGTCCGCGAGGCGATGTCGATCGATCCCTCGGTCCCCATGGTCAGCTGCGACGCCCGGGACCGCGAATCGGTGAAGCAGACCCTCATCGCGCTCGTCGAGCACGCGATGCGGCACCGGATGACGGCGAGTGCGATGTAGGCGTCAGCCCTCGACAAGTGCGATCGAGGTGATCCGGTGCAGCGGGACGCGGCGCAGCCCGCCGTCCACGCTGTCGCGTCCCTCGACGACCCCGCCGCCGACGCTCGTGGGCTCCAGTACCTGCTCGCCCGCCACCCCGTGCCCGTCGACGAACCCGATCCACACGCTGCGCCGCTCCCGTGCCGCCGCGCGGAGAGTCTCGACGGTCGCCCCGCCCGGCCTGCGGGTTCCGGGGCCGTGACCGTCCGCGCTCCGGCGCAGGCCGACCAGGGCGTCGCCGGCGCGCATCCGCGACACGAGCCGGTGCAGCTGCTCCGGATCCGGCTCCCCGGCGCGCGGGGCCCCGGTGCGTCGGCGCGGCGGGATCCGCCGGCCGCGGTCGGTCAGGTCGAGCACCGCCCCGCCCTGGTCCTCGGCCGCCGGGGTGAACCCGGCGTCGCGCAGCCCGTCCATGAGTTCGGCCAAGGGCAGCGGGGACACCGCCACGGTCGGCGCGATCCGGCGCAGCTCCAGAGGCGCGGCGGCCGCTGAGGCGACCACCTCGGCGATCAGCACCTCGTCCTCGCTGCGCAGGAACGACGACGCCGTGCCGCCGCGGAGCCGCCCGTGCGTGCGGGCCACGTCGTCCACCAGGTAGGTCAGTCCCTGGGGCACCGGCGTCGCCGACCGGGTCGCAAAGAGTTCGTGCACCTCGGCGGCGGTGCGCCCGGTGTCCAGCGCGCGACGGATCGTCGCCTCGGTGAACCGGTAGACGGTCGCCCCGCCGGCCGACTCGACCTCGCCGACGAGGCCCAGCTCGCGCTCCAGCGCGGGCTCCAGCGGCCCCGGCGCGACGGCCGTCAGGTCGGCCTGCAGCAGGATGTGCCCGATCGGGTCCGGTAGCGCCGCGCGCAGTGCCGCCGCCGCGCGGTCCGGCTCCGCGAGCAGTGTTCGTCCCGGGGTCGACAGTGCGTCCAGCGCCACGAGGCCCAGCACCGTCGCCTCGGCGAGCGTCCACCGCACGACCTCGTCGCGCAGCCGGCCGCCCCGTCGCGGTGCCCGCCAGGCAAGCAGGCCGGCGAGCGCCTCGGCGGGTCCTGCGACACCGGGTTCCGGGCCCTGGCCCGCCTGCCGGTGTCTCAGCCCGGTCTCGGCCGCGCCCACGGCGGTCCCCGGCGGCAGCTCCGCGAGCCCGGCGAGCACACGACGGCGGTCGCGCGGAGCCGTCGGCCGGCGCGGTCCGTCGGCGAGCGCCGCGACCGGCCGACCGGCGTCGTCGCGGGTGCCGACGATGCCCGGCAGCCGCGGGAGGTCGAGCCAGGCGCGGGCCACCCTGGCCCACTTCTGCTCGGGCCCGCCTGCGGCCCAGACGTCGGATGCCGTGGTGGGCACCCATTCCGGAGCGACGCCGTCGCTTTCCGCCACGAGGTCCGCCGCGACCGCGAGCTCGACGAGCAGCGCGGCGGTGGTCTCGTCGGCGTCGACCTCCCGAGCCACCCGGCGCAGCTCGCGCACGCCGAGCCCGCCCGAGCGCAGGGCAGGCGGCGGCGCGGCGCCCCAGAAGGCGACCAGCTGCTCGACCTGGCGCAGCAGCCGCAGCGCGGCGACGGCGGCGGTGCCGTCGACGGTGTCGATGCTGCGGTCGACCGTCACGAGATCGGGCGGGTGCAGCGCCAGGGCGCCGAGCGGCCGATCACCACGCAGCGCGAGCCCGACCTGGCGGGGCAGCTCGACGGTCTCCGCGTCGATCCGCACGAGCAACCCGCGGGCCAGCAGCCGGGAGACGGGGCTCGCCGGGTCCGCGCCGCCGCGGCTGCGCCCGACCGGCGGGCCCGCTGCCAGCGTCTCGAGCACCCGCCGCTCGTCGGGCTCGACCGCCGCGAGCAGCTCCGCCAGGGCCGACGACGCGGCGACTCCCGCGGCGGGGCGGCCGAGGCCGCCGGGGAAGCGGGAGACGACGTCCCGGACGGCCGGGACGAGCGCCAGATCCGCCCCCGGAATCCCACACGAGCGCACGAGCGCGCAGGGCCCCCAACGCGACGTCGAGCGCCGCGCGGGGCAGAGCGGGACCGAGCAGCCTCGCGACCTCGTCGGCCGGCACCGGCACGTCGTCGGCGGCGGCCACGACGAGCGCCTCCACGGCGTGCAGGGTGACGGTGTCGAGGTCGTCGCACGCCCGGTGCACGGATGCGCGGATGCCGGCGCGCGTGGCCAGCACGGTCAGGTCCGCGGGCGGGGGCACGGCGAGATCCGGCCGGAGCCGGAGCAGGTCGGCCAGCGTGTCGTCGTCCTGGGCACGCAGCCAGTCGACCAGGGGGGTGCGCATCAGGCTCCAGGCTAGGCGGACACGGCGTGGTCACCGGTGTGGGGCACCCGCGCAGCGCCGGCATACGCGATACTGCCGCCGACACGCTGATGCGGACACCGGAGGAGACAGTGGCCAAGCCCATTCCCGAAGATCGGCGCGACCCGGCGTGGCCAGAGCTGCCGGACGGCGAGCACCCGGTCACGGAGCTGACCTGCGAGGCCCAGGGCAGCCTGTCCCCCTTCGGGGAGCTGGAGTTCCCGCTGGAGAAGATCCCCTACGTCCACCCCGTCACCGTGGTGAACCGATAGCCCCTGCCGGTCTCCTGCTGGCCGCAGGCGCGGGGCGCCGGATGGGCCTGCCGAAGGCGCTCGTCGAGCTCGACGGCGAGCCGCTGGTCCGGCACGCGCTGCGCGCGCTCGTCGAGGGCGGCGCGGCGCCCGTGGTCGTCGTGCTCGGGGCCCGGGCGGGCGACGTCCGCGCGGTGCTGCCCGCGGACGTGGCGGCGGTGGAGGCGGTCGGCTGGCGCGCCGGTATGGGCGCGTCGCTGGGCACCGGGCTCGCGGCCCTGGAGGACACGGACGCCACCGCGGCCGTGGTACACCTGGTGGACCTGCCCGGGGTCCCGGCGGCCGTCGTCTCCCGGCTGATCGCCGCGACCCGGCGGGACGTGCTCGCGCGCGCGGCGTACGGGGGGCGGCCGGGGCATCCGGTGCTGCTCGGGCGCACGCACTGGCCGGGGGTGCGGAACGCGGCGGTGGGCGACGCGGGCGCGCGCGGCTACCTCGCGGGGAGACCGGACGTCGTGCTGGTGGAGTGCGCCGACCTGGCCGACCCGGAGGATGCCGACACCCCGGAGCAGCTCGCGGCCTTCCACGACCGCAGGCGCCGACGCTGATCCAGGACCGCCCCGGGGGCAGGGGTTGTCCTGGATCAGGTGTCCGCCTGCGGCGTGAGCGGCGGGGCTCAGCCCAGGTTGATGACGTGGCCGACCGCGATGTGGTTCGGGTTGTCGAGGTCCGGGTTGATCTCTTGCAGCCGCTCCCAGCCGCCGTCCACGTCGTTGGCCTCGGCGATCTTCGCGAGGGTGTCGCCGGGCTTGACCTTGACCGTGCGTCCGCCGTCGGCCGCGGTGGCCTTCTTGGACGTACCCGGGGTCGCCTGCGGGGCGACCTTGATCTTCGGAGGGGTGCCGCTCAGCCCGAGCTTGCGCGAGCAGGCGGGCCAGGCGCCCCAGCCCTGCTTCGCCAGCACCCGCTCGGCGACGACGATCTGCTCCTCGCGTGACGCGTGGTGAGCCACGTCCGTGCCGCCGAAGGCTCGCCAGGTGCCGGGGGTGAACTGGAGGCCGCCGCTGAAGCCGTTGCCCGTGTTGATCGCCCAGTTGCCGGTGCTCTCGCACTGCGCGAGCTTGTCCCAGACGGTGCCACCGGTGTCGGCCTGGGCAGCGGGGGCAGCCGCCAGCGGGGCGCCGATCACCGCGCCGGCGATCGCTGTGCGCGCGAGTGTCCGACCGGTGCTCGTCGGTGCTCGGTGACGACCGCGGTAGCGCGCCATGACAGACCTCCGGTACAGCACCCACGGACCTCGCCCGGGGAGTGGGCGATGGGCGCCACTGCGGCGCACCGGGTCCGTCCTGTCCCGTACTCATATCGGGGTCGGGGAGCCGGAACCACCGGACAGGACGGTGAGCGCTGTGGTTCCGTGATCTTCAGGTGGGGAGACCTTTCGGATCACGGGCACGCTACGACGATCACGGCACTGAGCGAAACCTGCGCGAGACCGTGGCGAGACCGGGTGACGGCCGGGTCGGCGGACCGAGATCACCATCAGTGCTGGTCACACCGCGTGATGTACAGCCGGACCGGGTGACACCCCGTTGCCTCAATGTGATGAGGATCACGCAATTCAGGGTCCCGGCGGCCGTCGACGCCGACCCCGTAGGGTCGTCGTGTGGAGCTGACCCACCTCGACCGGGCCGGTGCGGCGCGCATGGTGGACGTCTCCGGCAAGGAGGCCACGGCACGCACCGCGGTGGCCACCGGCGTCCTGCGCACCACCGCGGAGGTGATCGCGCTGCTGCGCCGGGACGGCCTGCCCAAGGGTGATGCGCTGGCGACCGCCCGCATCGCGGGGATCATGGGCGCCAAGCGGACGCCGGACCTGGTCCCGCTGTGCCACCCGATCGCCCTCGCCGGTGTCACGGTCGAGCTGGAGCCCGGCGAGGCGGAGGTGCGGATCCGGGCCACGGTCCGCACCACGGACCGGACCGGTGTCGAGATGGAGGCGCTGACCGCCGTCGCCGTCGCCGGTCTGACCCTGCACGACATGGTCAAGGCGGTGGATCCCGCAGCCGTGCTCGACGCGGTGCGTGTCGAGCGCAAGGAGGGCGGCCGGACCGGCACGTGGA